>PGZO01000071.1 GCA_002841375.1 Firmicutes bacterium HGW-Firmicutes-7
ATTAGGCAAAATCCAATTAAGAGAGATTCAAGCTTTAAAAGGTATCTCATTTGCTGTTGAATTGGGGGAAGCTATCGCTTTTATAGGAAGAAATGGTGCAGGTAAGTCGACGACCATTAAACTTTTAACCGGAATTTTGAAACCCACCAGCGGTTATGCCCGGGTTTTGGGAAGAGACGCCTTTGTTGGCAGACAAAATAATAACTATCATATTGGTGCTGTTTTTGGTCAGCGTTGTCAGTTGCGTTGGGATATTTCAGCTTATGAGTCTTTTGAATTATTGAAAAACATTTACAAAGTTAGTGATGAAGATTTCAGGGTGATTCTGAACAAATTTCGTGAAATTTTAGAACTAGATAAATTTTTATATCAACCTGTTCGGACTTTAAGTTTGGGTCAAAAGATGCGTGTCGAGCTGTGTGCTGCCTTTTTACACCGACCACAGATTGTTTTTTTGGATGAACCTACCATCGGATTGGATATTTTTAGTAAAACCGTCATTTTAAATTTTCTTAAAAGGGTCAAAAATAAAGGTAATACGACTATTTTCCTGACCACCCATGATACTTCGGATATTGAAGAATTATGTGAACGCACAATTATTGTTGAGGAAGGTCAAATTCTTTTCGATGGGTTAACCTCGAGTATACAAAGTAAAATTAACATTGGAAGTCAGGTTGTTTTTACTTTGGAGAATACAAGACCCACATTACCAGGTTGTTTTAATCATGATTATATTGAGATTTTGGATAACCAGATGATTGTGCATAAAGTTACAGAAAAAGAATTACCACTCCTACTAACCGAAGTATTAAAGAGTAATAGGGTTTTGGAAATGAAAGTAAAAAGCCCTGATTTCAAAGAGGTTCTTAAAGAGTTCTATCAACAGAAAAATATTATTAAAGGAGTTAAAAATGCTTAGGAATAATTTCGGTCTAAAAGCAAATCTGCATTTAGTCAGGATCGGTTTAATTCAGTTCCAGGTGTACCGGATGGCAACCTGGTTTAATATTATCTCTTCGGTCTTTTGGATTGTAATTCAGTATTATTTCTGGAAGGCAGTCTATGAGGCAACCGTTATTCCCGACTACTCATTCTCTCAAATGTTAACGTATTTATGTGCCAGTCAGATTATTTTTATTCTGTTTCCCAACACCAGTTCCCAGTTAAGTCAACTGGTAAAACAGGGAGACATTATTCATTGGTTATTGAAACCGATTTCTATTATTCGCCAGTTCTTCTTTGAAGCCATTGGCATTAGTATGTATAGATTGCTTAATATCTTATTACCCATTTTACTGATAATCTTTTTAGTTATTCAAATTATTCCTCTGGTGTCATTATTAAACTTTACCAAATTTTTGGTGGTTTTTGTCTTATCTTACTTGTTTGTATTTCTCTTTGAGTTCTTTATCGGCTTGTGTTCTTTTTATACGTTAAGCACCTGGGGTATACAAAGTTTCAAATATGCTGTTATTACCTTATTGTCCGGAAGATTTTTACCTCTTTCTCTCTATCCGGACTGGGTGAGGGAGATAATTGAACATCTACCTTTTAAAATTATGTATTATTATCCCCTGCAGATTTTGAGTAATACTGCCAAACAAAGTTTGATAGAGATGATCGGCTATCAGTTAGTTTGGACTGGTATTTTGGGTATTCTTGTTTATGCTTTTTATCAAAAGGTGATGAAAAGCATTATGATTCAAGGTGGTTAATATCATGTTAAAAAATTATCTTAAACTATATTTTGAGTTTTTTAAAGTAAACATTAAAGGGATTATGATTTACGATCTAGATTTCATTTTTGGGGTTGTCGGTTTAATATTAAATAAAATCATGAGTTTCTGTATCCTGATCTTTATCTTTAATTTTTTAGATGAATTGAAAGGCTGGAGCTTC
>PGZO01000072.1 GCA_002841375.1 Firmicutes bacterium HGW-Firmicutes-7
AATCGAAAGTAAGATGAATAATTATGAAGGCATAAAAGATTGTGCAGTAGCTGTCAAAGAAATTGGAGGAACCCAGTATTTATGTGCTTACTATGTAAGAACTGAAGAGGATATTGACGTAGAAGATTTAAAGACAGCCTTAGCAGTAGAGCTCACTTCATTTATGATTCCATCTTCTTTTACACGATTAGAGAAACTGCCATTGACTTCAAATGGCAAAATTAATAAGAAAGCATTACCTGACCCGATTATTACACAAGGAGAGTCGGTCAAGCCAAGAGATGAAAAAGAGCAAGCCATATATGAGCTGATTCGTGAATTGGTAGCCAATGAAAACATAGGGGTTACGGATGATCTATTTACAATTGGCTTAACATCTCTTATGGCAATTAAAGTTGCAGTGCTTTTAAAAAACAAATTAAACTATAATATCGCAACAAATGAAATTATAAAAGGGAAAACTATAGAAAATATAGCAAAGGCAAGCTGTGTAGATCAAGCTGGACAAGTGGAAGAAATCAATGAAAAGAGAAGTTATTACCCATTAACACAAAATCAATTAGGCCTGTACTTTGATTGCGAAAAAAACCCAAACACCTTGATTTATAATATCCCAATATGTATAGAATTTTTTAAAGAGATGAACATAGAACAATTTAAAGAAGCCGTGATAAAAGTAGTAAACACACATCCCTATATGAAAACCCAACTATCTTATCAATCGGATCAGCTTGTACAACTAAGAAAAGATGAAGAAGCGGTGCAAGTGGAAGTGGTGTATCGTTCAGGGAAATGTATCGATGAAATGAAGAAGGCATTCGTGCGTCCGTTTACCTTGCTTAATTCAGCCTTATATAGATTTTTAATGATTCAAGATGAGGATAAAACGACCTTATTGTTTGATATCCATCATATGATCTTTGATGGAGGATCAGCAAACTTATTCATTCAAGATTTATTAAAAGCCTATAAAGGAGAAGTGCTAGAAGGAGAAAAGATAACGGCCTTTGACCTTGCGATAAAAGAGGAAAAAGAAATTACAAGTCAAAAGTATGAAGCTGACCGAGCGTATTTTAAGAATAAACTAGAAACTCAAGCAACCGATTTAGAACAGACAGCAATCAAGGATGGTAAGAAAATAGGAGTAGCAAAGGCTACTGTTGAACTAAAAAAAGTAAAAGCTTTTTGTAGACATAACGGCATTACAGCAAGCAATTTGTTTATGGCAGCCTTTTTAAGGGTGCTAAACACCTATACAAGAGAAGAGACTATAACCATAGCGACAATTTCCAATGGTAGAGGAGATATCAGCCTTGCCAATAGCTTTGGCATGTTCGTGAAGACACTGCCTGTAGTGAGCAAACTAGAAAAGGAAAAAAGAATCCTAGAATTTATAAAAGAAGTACAAAGCAATGCCTTTGAAACGATAGAGCATGAAAGCTTCCCATTGACACAAATGTCAGCCCAGTTTGGATTCAAACCCAATATGATATATGCATTTCAAGGAGGTACCATTGAAAACAATCAAACTGATATGGCGTATCAGGTAGAACTTTTAAGCTTAGATACTGCTAAGATGCCACTAACTGTAAATGTTTTTGAAGAAGACCAATATAGAATCTTAATGGATTACGATGGAGAAAGGTACTGCTATGACTACATAAACAGCTTAGTGCAAGCAGTAAAGCACTGCGTAGAATATTTTATAGAAAATTCAAATCAAACCTGTAAAGAAGTTAGACTGATTTCTGTAGAAGAAGAAGCAAAAATAATCAATGTGTTTAACAATACGAAAGTGGATTATGATGATCTTTCTGAAACAATTATAGATATGTTTAAAAATCAAGTACGCAGGACGCCTGAAAAC
>PGZO01000073.1 GCA_002841375.1 Firmicutes bacterium HGW-Firmicutes-7
ATTCTTTGAAATTGTATCCCATTTTTCCCTCCGCTTTTTATTATCGTTACTGAATTATATCATATTTTTCCCGCCGGTGGGGTTTATGCAACAGGCTCATTCGTGTTTATATTGGTTTAAAATATTTATTGTTCCTGGAAATAACCCTTGTTCATATTTTGAAGCTGGTATATTTCTCATAAAACAAATCAATAAATACACAAAAGCGATTTGATTTTTATTAAGATAGCCGGTTTTATAAGTTTCTGTAATGGTTTGCTCACTTTCAAACTTTACAGTTTGACAATCACAGCCATTGAGCAATAGTTTCCCCAAGCCAAGAAATATAGTGGTGATGTCTGTAAACACTTCATTTTCATAATCATTCGTTCCATATGCAATATTATTACTCTGGATGTATTTATGTGTTATTTCATGTGCTAAAGTGGCAAGGATTGCTTCGGGAAATTTTACAGCCTTATTTGATATTTCAATAAATACTTCTTTTCCCAAATATTTTAATTCTATATGACCTCCTACATTTTCCTTTTGTTTAGAAAAAGCAACAATAAAAATATAGTCTTTCATATTAACAAATTCTGCGATTTGTTTTGCAGAATTTTGGATTGAAATAATATCATATGCTTGCAATAGAGAAGGATTTAATAGAGTATAATTTACTTTATTACCAATCTTTTTTTCAAGATAGGTGATTTTTTTTATATAATCTTCAATAAATATTTCTGACATAATTTTCTTTCCATATCTTCACAATCATCTAAATTTATTTTTTTAACAATATCATTCATTGAAAAATTCGCTATCATTTATTTGTTCTTTACTAATATTTCCACTCATAACCGTATATAATGTAATTTCTGTTGAGGTATATTGAATACCGTCATATGTGTAATATTGTTTCATCTGGACAATTTTATCAAATTTGCTAAAACCCATCGAAGTATCAAATGCCCCTCTTATTTTACCATTTAATAGAGTCTTCATTGGATTCCAATCTTTTCCTGAAAAACATTTTACACAATATTCTCCATCAGGAATTTTTGTCATTAAAAAAGATGCCCCGCCGCGAATATACTCATTCCTTATAGTTATTTTGGAAATCACATCCACCAAACAAACTATTGTATCGTAGTCAGGTTCATTTTTAATCATTAATCGATTATAAGAATTTCGATCATAAATACCTCCACCAAAAAAAATATTATATGGAGAAGCACCATTTTCTAATTTATTTCCTTTATAAACACTTTCTTGTTTAACATTGGGGTTAGAATTATTTAGTATGCTTGGATTATAATGATAAGGCGGTTGTTCCGTTGTAGGTTTCTCAATCCAATTACTATTACTCACTAAATAATATAAGGCAAACATTATGATGATTGTAATTATTGGTGACAATGATTTATTTTCTTCCTCTGGATAATAATTTTGAGTTTTGAAAAATGTAGAATTACCCCCTCCCCAAAATGTATTCCCGTCCCTAAATGTAAAATTATCCCCTTCGCCATAATTGCCAGTTGCCCGTTTAGACCGCCAATTTGGTTCTTTATCTGCATCATATGTTTTGTCAGATGCCGATTCGTCTTGATTCGTATTGTCATTTTCTTCGCTACCTACTTCAAAATCATAAGATCCCCTTTTATTTTCGTCCGAAAGAACTCTATATGCTTCCGCTATTTTCTTAAACATTTCTTCAGATTTTTTTTTGTCTTCTGATTTTACTCGATCTGGATGCCATCTTATATGGAACGCAATAAATACTTGCGCATAAAAAGGAGAAGTGCTATAATCGGAACAGATATGTAAAGGAGGGCTGTTCCGATGAAAAGGATTGAAAT
>PGZO01000021.1 GCA_002841375.1 Firmicutes bacterium HGW-Firmicutes-7
GTGTTAAGCACGCCGCCAGCGTTCATCCTGAGCCAGGATCAAACTCTCATGTTTAATCTTGTTCATTTTGTGCTGACTATTATCATTATTACTTGTTTGCTGGTTTGTTTACTGTTCAGTTTTCAAGGTTCATCTTGTAAATAATTACTAACTTTTCTTAACGTTAGCGAAAAAAATTATATCATATGTGCAACTGTTTGTCAATAATAAAATCTGACGGAGAAGGAGGGATTTGAACCCTCGCGCCGCTATTAACGACCTATCCGCTTTCCAGGCGAACCCCTTCAGCCGCTTGGGTACTTCTCCAAACAACTAAACACTATGAATTTCACTTTTCAAAATTATATTTTGAAAAACGGAGAAGGTGGGATTCGAACCCACGGCCCCTTTCGGAGTCACTGGTTTTCAAGACCAGCTCCTTAAACCGCTCGGACACCTCTCCATGTCGATTTAGAATGTTTCACGCTCTTGGCGCTTAATTAATTTATCATATCTTCTGTCTCATGTCAAGATTTTTTTTAAATAAAATTCTCCCATTTTTTTAGCGTTTATTCTTATCCGTAGACCCACAGTTCATATATTCTTTAAAGAATTGAAGATCTTCAGGTGTCGTAATTTTTATATTCATGTAACTTCCTTCAACTACTTTTACCTTGATATCTGTAAAGCGTTCAACAAGCATCGAGTCGTCTGTCCCACGAAAGCCCTCTTTCATACTTCTCTTATATGCATTTAAAAGCAACCCTTTTTCAAATGCTTGTGGCGTTTGAATTGCATAGAGCAAATTTCTATCAGGCGTATCTGCGACATTTTTATATTCATCTACGACTTTAATAGTATCTTTAGCATTTACACCAAATATACACGCTTTATATTTAATTGTCTCTTCAATAATGTAATCTATAGCTTCAACATCAATCATTGGTCTTACTCCATCATGAACTAATATGATATCCACATCATCACTTAGAACTTTTATGCCTTCAAATACTGAATCTTGTCTATCCTTTCCTCCACTAACAATGCTTTTCACTTTAGTAAAGTTATATCTATTCTTTATATATTTTTCAATATACCCAATTTCATTTTCGCCAACTACTAATATAATTTCATCTACTAAATTCGATTTTTGAAATTTTTCAATTGTATATGCAACGATAGGTTTTCCATCTATTTCAATATATTGCTTACTTACATCATTTTTCATACGTTTCCCTTGACCCGCAGCTGCTATGATCACACCAATTTTCTTTGACTTTCTCATATGTTTTATCCCCTTATAAAGAAATATACTTGGTTTACGAATGACTGATACACTCATTCATTCTACATCATAATAAATATTTTGAAAAGACCTATTCTATATTAGAAATATCTTAAGGAACGTTGCGATTTTTTTAGAATAAATTTAGGTGATATTATAATTGAACTCAATATTGTAAATACTATAAAATATGGAGGTATTGATTATGATAAGCACGCAACTACTAAAGGAACTCAACCTGCAAGTGAAATATGAGTATTACTCTGCACATTTGTATCTTGCAATGGCTGCATATTGTTATTCTATCGATTTAGATGGCTTTGCAAATTTCTTTAAGGTACAATCTGAAGAAGAAAGATTCCATGCAATGAAGTTTTTTAATTATATTAATGAAATGGACTGTACTATTGATATTCAAGCACTAGACACGCCACCTTCTGATTATGTAAATGCTTTAGATGTTTTCGAACGTTCTCTTGAGCACGAAAAATTTGTGACTTCAAGAATTTATCTTTTAATGGATATTGCTACACAAGAAAAAGAATATGCTACAATTAGTTTTCTGAAATGGTTTATTGATGAACAAGTTGAAGAAGAAGCCAGCTTTAAGGCAATAATCCAAAAATTAAAACGTGCCAATGGGGATGTCAGCATTTTATATGCTTTAGATCGTGAATTATCACTACGTGTATTTACACCCCCTGTAATATAGCTTAGGTATAGGATTCTTTCATTAGGTCAAACTTAATAAAGCCGATAAATGGCGTAATAATACGTCATTTATCGGCTTTATTAAAAATTTTACATATAGTATATCAAGCTTTTCTACTCAATTTTTTCTCCAATCTTCAGATTAGGAACTGCATTAAGTTCCATGCCATGTCTAATTCCCTTTAGGTAGTCATAATACGCTGCACATCCAATCATTGCTGCATTATCTGTACAGTACACCATCGAAGGATATTGCAAATAAAATTTTTCTTTATTACAAGCTGCTTGCATTTCTTCTCGAAGCTTACTATTTGCAGCCACTCCGCCGGCTAAAGCAATTTGGTTTATATTATGCTTTTTAGCAGCTTTTATTGTTTTATCTACAATAACTTCTACAACCGCTGCTTGAAAGGATGCCGCAATATCCGCTTCACAGATCACTTCATTTTTCATTGCGCTTTGATTAATATAATTTAACACAGCAGATTTAATACCACTAAAACTAAAATCAAAAGAACCTGCTTCTAAATAAGATCTTGGAAAATCTATTGCCTTACTATTACCAGATTTAGCTAACTCATCAATTTTAGGTCCTCCTGGATATCCTAAACCTATCGACCTAGCCACCTTATCAAAAGCTTCTCCAACTGCATCGTCACGGGTTTTTCCAAGTATTTCATACTTACCATAATCTTTTACATACACAAGGTGGGTATGACCCCCTGAGACAACCATACAAATATAAGGTGGTTTAAATTGTGGATTTTCAATATAATTTGCACAAATATGGCCTTCAATATGATGAACACCAATTAAAGGTTTATTACATGCAAAGGCTATTGCTTTTGCTGACGCCAATCCAACAAGTAAAGCCCCTACAAGTCCAGGCGCGTATGTAACTGCTATCGCATCTAAATCTTCAAAGGTAACTTGTGCCTCATCTAAAGCCTCTTGTATTACAGGATTTATTTTCTCAATATGCTTTCTAGATGCAATTTCAGGCACAACCCCACCGTATCTTTTGTGAAGTTCTATCTGAGAAGAAATGATATTGGATAGCACTGTAGTTCCATTTACAACCACTGCCGCAGAAGTTTCATCACAAGATGATTCAAGTGCAAGTATTTTTATATCGTTTTTCATAATATCTCCTACATAATTATCAGTAAAGATTAATTAATAATTGGGAATCCTTCTATTGAGCCAAAACCCTTTAATTCCCATAGCTTATCCTTATTTTGCTCGAAGATGTATCCTTTATAAACCTCGCCTTGGTCACTTGTAACATTCATATAGTAAATAACATTAAAAATCATCATGGGACGTTCATCTTTTTCAGATTCTATAAATTGTGGTCCAATTACTTTATAACCAATAATAGAATAGTTAGCTTTTTTATATTCTTCGAGCTCTTTTTGCAATCTTTCCAAATGGATATCTTCCGGATTATTATTTAATGTTTGTTTAGAATAATATTCTCTTTGAAGTTTGAGCAGTAGCGCTGCTTCTTCGTCATCTGGCTTACCAGAGTACAAAATTTTCGTGATCATGCAATTAAATTCAGCTAGTTGATCAGGGTTTACTTGAAGCTTTCTTACCTTTTTAAGCAATTCTTCATAATCAGCCTTCGCCTGGGAGATAATTTTCCCCTCAACAAGTCCATTACTTTCTATTTCTTTTCCTGTATTTTGTTCCATTTTGTTACTAATATAAAAGTAAAATGTTACACCAAGGCTTATTAGAATGATTATTGCTATTATTTTTCTCATTTAGTCACCCCATTAATTTCTTTCTATCATTTATATCGTACATTTTATTGATCCTCAGTAGTATCATCTTCAAACTTAAAAGTCGTTGTCATACGATCCTTCCCAACTACAGTATTTTGAAATATTTTCTTAGCAACATGCAAATAATCCTTTGGATAAACAAGTGACGGACTAAAGTGCGTTAGCCAAAGTTCTGATACGTTTGCATTTTTAGCTAATGTGGCTGCTTCCTCAAAAGTCATGTGTTTATATGCACTCGCCTTTGTTTCTTCTGTTTCTTCTCCATACATACCTTCACAAACAAATAAATCCGCATCCTTTGCATAAGTTTCAATTTGTTTAACTGGTCTTGAATCAGTACAATAGCTAATTTTTAATCCTTTTCGGCTATCCCCTAATACCATATCAGGGGTAAGCAATTGTCCTTCCAGTTCAATTGTGTTTCCTTTTTGTAACGGAGACCAACACTTAAGCGGTATATTATTAGCCTTTGCTTTATCAATATCAAACTTGCCTTGCCTTTTAATATTTATATTATAAGCATAGCATAAAATGTTATGCTTCACTCTATATGCTTCAATATTGTATTGCCCACTATTAAAATTTTCATAGGGTTCATTCATTTCAATAAAATTAATTGTATAGGGTAACTCAGGTGCAATAACTCGAAGCCCATTTACCACCCTTTCTAATCCCTTGGGTCCAACTAATGTTAAGGGCTCTGTTCTATTTGAATTACCTATCGTTAATAAAAGGCCAGGAAGGCCACTTATATGGTCACCATGATAATGTGTAAAACAAATTAAATCAATGGCCTTAAAACTCCATCCCTGCTGTTTAATTGTAATTTGTGTACCTTCTCCACAATCAATCAGCATATTACTACCATTATACCTTACCATGAGCGCCGTAAGCCATCTGTACGGCAATGGCATCATACCACCTGTTCCTAATAAACATACATCTAACATTTTATATTTTCCTTTTCTAATTATTATTAATACAAGAACCTCGGTTATTCTGATTCCTATCTTTTTCTACCAAATAACTTGTTCCCACACTTCGTAAAAACCTTCTATCTATAACTTCTGTTTTTAAGTTTATTATTTATATATATTCCAATAAAATAATAAAGCGTATGAATTTATTATATCATACGCTTTATCTGTTAGATAGCCTCATTGTTTTTTTTTACCTCAATAGGAATTATAAAGTTTTTAATTAAATCATCATAACAAGTTTCGCATAGTTGAAAAGTATGTGTTTGGAGATCTTTTTTTGAAAAATATCCCCAGGACTTGGAAATCTCAAGGTACTCCTCATAAGCACTCACACTTTGTATGACTTGTCCACACTGATTGCATTTTACTTCAGCTTTTATTTTGTTTTCCCCCGTCATCATCCACACTCCCTTCAAAAACATTTCGTTTATAGTGGTCTTTTTTATTATACTCTGTGCTTATGCTTATGTATAGTGGTACATACATCCAACATTTTTATTGATACTTGTTTATTGGCAAGCCATCAAATGCAAGCCTATGCTTGCATTTGATTTATAAATACGTTTGCAGCCTTTTTAACTCTTTTAAATGTTGTATTCATTAAAATGGATACCCCTTCTTCAATTCTATTTATTCCATATATATGAAATTTTCGTCTTCGAATAACTTGCATTAACTCATCACTTAAAACAATTTCATTGATATTTTTAAAGGGTACAATCACACCTTGCTTTCCGGTTAGCCCTTTTAATTTACAGGCATTATAATATCCTTCAATTTTCTTGGAAACTGCCCCGATCGGTTGAATATTACCAAACTGATCTACTGAACCTGTAATAGCAACCTCTTGATTTATAGAAATATTTGAAAGAGCAGATAAAATTGCGTATATCTCCGCACAGGATGCACTATCACCTTCAATTTCGCCGTAAACCTGCTCAAAACAAATTGCGCAGCTAAGAGATAATGGTTTTTCTTTAGCAAAATTACTATTTATATAATTCGTAATTATACTTATTCCTTTCCCAAATACCTTTCCACTTAATTTATTTTCCTTTTCAACACTAATAATTCCTTCTTCTCCAGCATGAGTTGTGGCAGTTATTCTAATTGGAGAGGCAATTTCAAAATCTACAAATCGGTTAACAGACAGTCCATTAATTTGACCAATCTTTTTACCCTTGACATCTATAATCAATTGATTTGAAATAATCCATTCTTCAAGTATTTTGATATAATGGTTGCTATGCTTTATTAATTCCTCTTCGCCCTTTTTTATATGTCTCTCTTTAATCAACTTCTCATTATCTTCTTTAGCAAAAAGTTCACTCATACTAATAAGCTTATCGATCTGGGTTAATTTAGTCGTTAGTTTCGTTCTATTACCTGTATACCTAATACAATAGTTTATTATTCTTTTTTTAGCCAAATCACTTAATCGTTTGTTTTCCAAATAAGCCATGTAGCCACATATATTATCCTCATTCGCTTCAACCACCTCTGGAACAACGAGATGATATGGAAATATCTCTTTGAATTCCGGATCATATTCAGCCAAAATATTATAGGTACTCTCTTCGCCTATTAATATGATATTAATATCTAAGGGGATTTTTTGAGGCACAATTGTTTTAACTGGCAACGCACCTAGCTGTTCTCTAATAGCATCATATTCAATTACTTTTTCAAATAATGTTTTTTTTAGTTTATCCCATATAAGCTTGTTGCCGATTAAATCATTAATATCAAGAATTGCATATCCACCATTTGCCTTATGAATGAGCCCAGCTTTCACATGGGTGAAATCAGTAGTAAATACACCCGAGTCATTAATATATTCAATTTTACCAAAAAGATCATAGTAAGTTGTCTTATTAGCATATATTACATTAGATTCTGCATCCAACGAACTCCTAATAATATTAACTAAATACTTATACTTATTTTCTTTTTCAATCTTTTCAAGTTGAATAAGCTCGTTATATTTTTCTACTTCATGTCTATTTATTTCTAAGAATAGCTTTTTTAATTGCTCTTCTAAATCCTTTTTTATATTATCAATATAATCATTAACCGCATCACATTTCCAATCTATCGTTTTTATTTCATTAAAGTTTATTTCAATAATTTCAGTAATTAATTGTTCTTTGTAGACCTTTAATTTTTTCTTAATATCCTTTTTAAATTTCTTAATTCTTTTCATAACTTCTATTGATTTTTTTTCCATATAATCCAAATCCTTGATAATCTCTTCTTGCTCTGATGCATCAAGGTTGTCATAATCATTCTCACTAATTTTCTTGCCATTAATAACGGGAATAAAAAATACGCCTTTATCGCTTATATGAGTTGAAAAACCAATTTCTTTTGCATCGCTTTTTAATGTTTCGAGTTCCTTTTCACTAACTTCTAAAACCTGACCCTTCATAGCCTTTTCAACTTCTTTTAATTCCTTACTACTAAAGCATTTCTTGCTCTCTTCAAAAGTTTTAATAACACTTCCTTCTACCTTCTCCTTGAACAAGTTGCCTTGGCCTTTCTCAAGTTTAATTAGAATTGGAAAACTTGGCTGCAGAAAATTGTATACATACCCCCAATCATAAGTTACACTCACATACTGGCCTAAAATCTCAATTAAGAATTCTTCAGCCTTCGAGCCTTTATTATTAGATATATATATGTGTTGATTGTGACCTAATTTAAGAATGGTTTCTAACATATTTTTGAGGTCATAATTTCCTGGAAACAGCTTACTACAACTATGGCTCTTTTCAAGTACAGTTTTAAAATCATAATCTATTTTTAACTGATCGAAGGTTAATTCCTTATCAACTGACATATTTTCTCCTCATTGCTTTTTGTGTATATATTATTTTATACAAAAGCCTCTTATGATGTTACGAGAAGCACTTTTATTAGACGAACTTTATTATTCTATCAAAATTGGAACGTTTTCTAAAGTAAATCGTTAGGATCAAAGGATACTCGCCCTCCGCATTCGCTACGAGCTCGTAATCTAACGCAAGCTTTGCTTGCCCATCAGTGGGTGCCCCCACACCCACTGTTTTTGGAAGTAAGTTACATTAAAAAAAGAGCTTTCGCTCTAGTTTTTCTTGTGCTTTTCATCGTATTCTCTTTCAGCTTGCGGTTTTCTTAAATATATAGGGGCATGCTCCATATAGCTTTGGGTCAACCCTTCTCTTGCATATTTTCTACCTAAAAGAGCAATGGAAGAAGCCCGTTGAATTCTATTTTGAGGACTTGCTACATGCCATTTTCTTTCTCCAAAGAGTTCCTTTATTCTATCCTCATTAGGTTTGAATCCATCTCCTAAAAATATTACTTCTTTATTATAACTTAATATTTTCTCAATTATATTATCAATTTCTGTTGCCATCATTTCGGTAAGTGGTTGAAGGTGTTCTTCGTTATATTCATATAGTGCAGTATACACCTGATGTCTTCTTGCATCCATTAATGGGCAAATCAGTAAATCTGTTCTATCGATATTATTTGCTAAGCCTTCTAGTGTTGGTACTGATACGATTGGCAAATTAAGCACATGCGCTAATCCCTTTGCAGTAGCACTCCCAATTCTTAATCCTGTGAACGAACCAGGCCCTCCTGAAACAGCTATTATATCTACTGTTTTCATGTCTAAATCAATAACCTTAATTATTTCTTCCAACATGGGCATAAGTATAACAGAATGAGTTTTCTTAAAATTGGTCGTATATTCACAAATAATTTCATCCTTATCTGCAATAGCAACTGAAGCAACGAGTCCTGATGTTTCTATAGCTAATACCTTCATTTTTTCACCTTCATTTTTTATATATGCTTTTTCTACGTGATTTGTATTGTAATTAACCTATACTCCAACCCTTTTGATAAATCTTTTTCAATATAAATCCATATTGCTTCCTCTGGAATTAAGTCTTCTATATAATTAGCCCATTCGATAAAGGTTACCCCATCTCCATAGAAATAATCCTCATATCCAATTTCATCCATTTCTTCTAACTCTTGAATTCTATACACATCAAAATGATAGAATGGCATTTGGGTGCCTAGGTACTCATTCACAATTGTAAAAGTAGGGCTTGTAATCTGCTCTTTAATTCCCAATCCTTCTGCAAATCCTTTGGTGAAAATGGTTTTACCAACACCCAAATCGCCCACTAGACAATAAACTTGTCCCTTCTCTGCTTTTAATCCAATTTCTTTACCAATGTTCATTGTATCTTTTGGTGATAGTGAAACAGCTATCATAAAACTTATACTCCTTATTTCATCAAGTCTAAATTATTAGTTAGTTAGATCAACATACTAAGTGCAATTCTTTTTTTCTCCAAATCAACAGATAATACCTTAACATCAACGATATCACCTACTGAAACAACTTCTAATGGATGCTTAATAAATTTATCGCATAGTTGTGATATATGAACAAGTCCATCTTGATGAACCCCAATGTCAATAAAAGCGCCAAAATCAATAACATTTCTTACGGTACCTTTTAAAATCATGCCATCACTTAGGTCTTTCATTTCAAGTACATCTGTTCGAAGAATGGGCTTTTGCATCTCTTCTCTAGGATCTCTACCCGGTTTTTCTAATTCCTTCACAATATCTTCTAGTGTTGGAACACCTACCTCCAATTTTTGAGCAAGTGCTTCAAGATTTTTAATTGCTTTACTAAATTCTTTTAGCTGTCCACCTTTAACATCCTCTAAACCATAACCCATCTCTGATAGAAGCTTTGTCGCAACAGCATAGCTTTCAGGATGGACGCCCGTATTATCTAATGGGTTTTTTCCATCTGTTATTCTTAGAAACCCTGCACATTGTTCAAATGCTTTCGCACCAAGCTTAGCAACCTTCTGGAGTTCTTTTCTATTATAAAATTTCCCCCCCGCTTCTCTATATGCAACAATATTTGTTGCAAGCGTTTTACTAATCCCTGAAACATATTGAAGAAGAGATGGTGATGCTGTATTTAAATCTACGCCCACTCTATTCACTGAATCTTCAACTACTGCAGATAAGGCTTCACCTAAGATTTTTTGGTTCATATCGTGTTGGTATTGCCCTACACCTACAGATTTCGGATCAATTTTAACTAGCTCAGCTAAAGGATCTTGAAGCCTTCTACCAATCGAAACAGCACTTCTAAGTGCAACATCAAATTGTGGAAATTCTTCAGTTCCAAGTTTAGAAGCAGAATAAACGGATGCACCAGCCTCGTTAACGATAATGTATTGCACCGGTTGCTTAAGCTCTTTAATTAATTCAACTGTAAATATTTCCGTTTCTCTTGAAGCAGTTCCATTACCTATAGATATTAACTCTACCTTATGCTTTTCGATTAATTTTTTAAGTGTTGCTTTAGAACCTTTAATATCGCTTTTTGGAGGAGTAGGATAAATCACAGTTGTATCTAATACTTTTCCTGTTCCATCAATTACAGCAATCTTGCAACCTGTTCTAAAAGCAGGATCAATTGCTAAAACTATTTTATCATGAATTGGTGGTTGCATTAATAACTGTTCTAGATTTTTTCCAAATACCTTTATAGCGCCTTCTTCTGCCTTTTCTGTTAATGCGCTTCGAATTTCACGTTCTATTGCAGGTGCGATCAATCTCTTATAACTATCATCAATTGTTTCATTTAATACTGGCTTAGAAAATTGATTATCCGCAATCACCACTCGCCTATTTAAATAACAAATAATTTCAATAATTGGCGCTTCTAGCTTAACTGTTAGAATCTTCTCTTTTTCGCCTCTATTAATTGCTAAAATTCTATGTCCAACAATTTGCTTAATGTTCTCTGAATAATCATAATACATTTCAAATACAGAAGCTACTTTATCATCTTTCGCCTTCGTAAGAATCTTACCTTTTTCAAAGGTTAATTTTCGTATTTCTTTTCTATAGTCCGCATCATCCGAAATAATTTCAGCGATGATGTCTTTTGCTCCATCTATTGCTTCTTCTACGGTATTCACTTCTTTATCAGTATTAACATACGTCATCGCAATTTCTGCGACTGGACGATCTAACCTTTGTAACATGATTTCAAGTGCCAAAGGTTCTAATCCTTTTTCTTTAGCTACTGTAGCTCTTGTCCTTCTCTTTGGTCTAAATGGTCTATATAAGTCATCTACCTCCACTAATGTTTTGGCAGAAGTAATTTGTATCTCTAATTCTTCCGTTAACAATCCTTGTTCACTGATACTACTAATTACTTGTTCCTTTTTGGACTCAAGATTATTTAAATAAATCCATCTCTCATGAAAATCCCTTAGTACTTCATCCGTTAAAGATCCAGTAACTTCCTTTCTGTACCTTGAAATAAATGGAATCGTATTTCCTTGCTCTATAAGTTCTACGGTATTTTTGACTTGCCAATCTTTTAGACTAAATTCTTTTTCTATCGCTTTTAAAATATCCATATACGGTCTCCTTAAAATAAATCTTTACCTATTATATCAGAAAGTGGAAAAAATACCAACTATTGATTGGTTTAGCTTATGCATACCAACCTTTTCAGCAAATAAAAAAGCTAGCTCCCCATAGAATTTAAATCTATTTTGAGCTAGCCCTTATATATAAAATTATTTTGATGCAGCAAGCTTGAACTGTTCATGAATAGCGTTCATTGCCGCTTCAACATCATGCTCATCTACTAGAACTGATATTTTAATTTCAGAAGTGGAGATCATCTTGATATTAATATCCGCATCATAAAGTGCCTCAAACATAGTTGATGCAACTCCTGCATTTGAAGCCATTCCTGCTCCTACAAGAGATACCTTCGCCACATCTTCATCCACTTCTACTTTTGACCCAGATATTCTGTCTAAATTTCCTTCAATAATACTAACCGCTTCCTTTAAGTCACTCGTTGGTAATGTAAAGGAAATATCCTTCGAGCCCTCTCTACCAACTGATTGAAGTATAATATCAACATTAATACCTTTTTTTGCTAACAATGAAAACAACATAAAGGCTTTACCTGGCTCATCTTTAATACCAATTACCGCTATTCTAGCAACATCCTTATCAGATGCCACACCACTCACAAGCATTTTTTCCATTCTACATTCCTCCTTAACGATTGTTCCTTCTTCTCTTGTCAAACTTGATCTAACAACTAATTCTACACCATATTTTTTTGCTAATTCTACTGAACGATTATGAAGAACTTTAGCGCCTAAAGATGCAAGCTCAAGCATTTCATCATAAGTTATTTCATCAAGCTTTCTCGCATTCTTTACGACTCTTGGGTCCGCTGTATAAACACCATTAACATCTGTAAATATTTCACATTTATCTGCATCAAGGGCGGCGGCTAGAGCAACAGCAGTCGTATCAGAGCCACCACGTCCAAGTGTTGTAATGTCCTCATATCTATTTATTCCTTGAAACCCTGTAACAATAACAATATTTTTTCTATCTAACTCCGTTCTAATTCTATCTGAGTCAATCTTCTTAAGTCTAGCATTTCCATAAGTAGACGTTGTAACCATAGGTACTTGATAAGCATTTAAAGATATTGCTGGATACCCAAGCGATTCTATTGCCATAGCCATCAGTGATACCGATTGTTGTTCTCCCGTTGCAAGAAGCATATCCATTTCTCTTCTTGATGGATTAGGATTTATCTCTTTTGCTTTGTCTAGAAGTTCATCTGTAGTATCTCCTTGTGCTGACAGTACAACAATAACTTCATGACCTGCTATATAGTCTTCTAAAATCCTATTTGCTACATTAAAAACTCGTTCTTTATTTGCAAGTGAACTGCCTCCAAATTTTTTAACAATTAGCACTGTTTTTCCTCCTATATTAACGCAAATTTTTAAATAACCTTGTTTGTTTTCTCTAGCAAATAATCCATAAGTAAATGTCCTTGGGTACAATGTATTCCTGTATTTGCCCCATTTTTTTCTGTATAAGTAAATCCGGAATTTTTATTTAAAGTACTGTCATATAGAATATATGGCACTGGATTACTCGTATGTGTTCTTAAAGCAATAGGTGTTGGATGATCCGGTAAAATTAAAATCCTAAAATCAACGCGCTTTTCTTCTAATGCCGCTACTATTGGTGTAACAATTTTAGCATCCAAAGCTTCTATCGCTTTAATTTTATTTTCTAGTTCACCTCTATGACCACATTCATCCGGCGCCTCAACATGAAGGTAAACAAAATCTTGGCCTCTATCTAAAGCATCAATGCATGCGCTAGCTTTACCTTCATAGTTCGTATTTAAAGTGCCTGTGGCTCCTTCAATGTCTATGCTTTCCATCTTTGCAGCAATCGCAATTCCTTTTAACAAATCTACTGCTGAAATCATACTTCCCTTAAGAATATACTTCTCTTCAAAAGAAGGCAATACAGGCTTCTTACCTTCACCCCAAATCCAAATTGAATTAGCAGGTTTCAGACCTTTTTCTTTTCTTCTTAAATTCACTGGATGATTATTTAACAACTCATAACTGGTCTTCATCATATGATATATCTCTTGGGCACCATCACCCTTTGGTAAATAATCTCCAATTCTTTTACCCAAAATATCATGAGGAGGTGTTAAATTAACCTGTACTGAACCACCTTCCCAAATTAAGGCATGTCTATAACTAACACCAGGATAAAAATGCATAATCTCATTCCCAAAGTTCTTCTCAATATAGATAATTAACTCCTTGGCTTCCTCAGAGGTAATTTCATCTGAACTATGGTCAAGTATAACCTTATCATCATATACCTCCTCCTCAGACAGAGTTACAACGTTACATCTAAAGCAAATATCGGTATCTTTCATTGAAATTTTCATACTTATTGCTTCTAATGGTGATCTACCCGTATAGTACTTCTTAGGATTATAACCCATTACCGAAAGATTTGCTGTATCACTTCCAGGAGACATCCCTTTAGGGATTGTACTCACTAAGCCAAGCTCACCCTTCATAGATAATTTATCTATTGTAGGTTTATTTGCAACTTCTAATGGTGTTTTTAAACCTAATTGCTCTAAAGGTTCATCTGCCATGCCATCGCCAAGAATTACAACATACTTCATTGTGTTTCCTCCTTAACCTACTCTTATAGCACTTTCAATTTGTAATATTGA
The DNA here is from genome assembly GCA_002841375.1 of Firmicutes bacterium HGW-Firmicutes-7. GTDB lineage: Bacteria > Bacillota > Clostridia > Lachnospirales > Vallitaleaceae > HGW-1. The sequence goes on from PGZO01000021.1 coordinate 13,885, forward strand.
AGGTTGCCTTTCAAAAATCCTTAATTTGTTTTGCAAATCTTTTTCAGAACTTTTAGTCGTTACAAAAGCAATCTCTTCTTCATAATCATTTAATTTTACAAAATTTACGTCGCCAAATATTTTTAATACACTGTCCTTTGAAGCTGGAAAAAAATCAGTCTTAGCTACAACGAGGTATCCAAATTTCACTTCATCTATTGACATAAGTTCCATTTTCTTCGTGCTCCAGAAAGACATAATATTTCTTCCTAAGTGTTTTATCGCATCAACTATATCAGTTACTACAGCACTTGCTGTAGGCAACTTCCCTGCACCTTTCCCATAAAACATTACTTCTCCAATTACATTGCCCTTTACTAATATGGCATTAAATACACCATGTACATGTGATAACGGATGCTCATTGTCAATTAACATTGGTGCAACCATCGCATATACTTTATCATCTATCTTTTTGCAAGTAGCCAAAAGCTTAATATCTAATCCAAGTTTTTTTGCATATGCCATATCCTTATCAGAAATATTTGTAATCCCTTCCGTATATATATCTTCATAATCAACATGCATGCCGAAGGCCAAAGATGCAAGAATTGCAATCTTTCTGCATGCGTCATGACCTTCAACGTCTGCTTCTGGATTTCTTTCTGCATACCCTTTATCTTGGGCTTCTTTTAACACTGTGTCAAAGGATAATCCTTCTTCTGACATCATCTTTGATAAAATAAAATTCGTAGTACCGTTTAAAATACCTGTAATTTCATATATCTCATCAGCAGTTAACGACTGGTTGAGGGGTCTAATGATAGGTATTCCTCCCCCAACACTTGCCTCAAACATGAAATTTATATTTTTATCCTTAGCTATTTCTAACAGCTCAGCACCATGCTTCGCGACAAGTTCTTTATTAGAGGTTACAACACTCTTACCTTTAACTAAAGCACTTTTAACAAATGTATAAGCCGGTTCTATACCGCCCATTACTTCTGCAATAACCTTTACTTCATCATCATTTAATATTTGTTCAAAATCATGTGTTAAAATATCTTCAATAGGTGAGCCCGGAAATTCTCTTAGATCAAGTACATATTTTAGATGAATTTCTTCGCCTGCCTTCTTATTAATGCTCTCTTGATTTTTACTTAAGACTTCCACAACACCAGAACCTACTGTTCCATATCCAAGTACTGCTATACTTATCATCTTTATCACTCCCTAGCTAGAATTTTCACTTGATGGATTCCTTCATGAGCTTCCATCTTGCTAATCATATCTTGTATGTCACCTGTTGATGGTAAAACTTCGATACTTAATGTTATATTAGCCACACCATTGATTGGAATGGTTTGATGAATAGTTAAAATATTCGCCTTATATTCTGCAACTTTGTGAAGTACGCCCGATAAAATGCCCGGTTCATCGTCAATTCCCATACCTAGCGTTATGGTTGCACCTCTTGAATTTTCGTAAAAAGGAAAGATATCATCTTTATATTTATAAAATGAACTTCTACTAATACCTACCGCATCGACTGCTTCTTGTATCGTTATCGCTTTCTCTTTTTCAATTAATTGCTTCGCTTGAACCACTTTTAAGTAAACCTCTGGTAAAGCTTTACTTGTAATGATATAGTATTTTGCAGAGTCTGGCATGTTCATCACCTTTTTGTTTTTTTGAGAAGAACAAATGTATTCTCTCGAAAGATAATATCATAGGTCATCGTAAACATCAAGTTATTTTTAAAATTTTATATGAATTTTAAACTATTTGCTTTATAGAAATAGGGGAATATGATTAAAACAGCAAATCATATTCCCCTATTTATTTACTAGGACACGCTTAATTATTCTGCAACTTCTACTACTTCACCTAAAGATATCTTCTCTTCGTCTGTTACAACTAGTTCTACATCTAAAAGTATAATCATACGTTCATCAACCTTTGCAACGCTTTTAATATACCTTCGATCAATACCCGTCAATATTTTCGGGGTTGCTTCGATACTTTCATCTTCAATATTTAAGATTTCTACAACTGTATCCACTACAAATCCAACCTTCATATTGTTCGTAAATGCTACGATAATTTTAGTCTTATCATCATTTTCTTTGTCACTAAGATGAAATTTCTTTCTTAAACTAAAAACAGGAAGAACCTCGCCTCTTAAGTTAATAATTCCATCAACATATTCTGGTGCGTTTGGGATTTTTACGACTTCTTGATACTTTTCAATACCATTAACACACATGATATCCAGTCCATATTCTTCTTTATCTAACTTGAATACTACTTGCTGTAATGTTGCCATAATCTTTCCTCCTATGCATTTTTTAAAAGTGCCTGCCACTTTCATTTGACAAAAAAGGTTCCTTTTTATACTTGTAGAACAATCTTTCTTGCCAACAAGATTTTATTAATTATTACTACCTATTAATTTGACATACTTTTATTTAGATATGCATTTATAAATACATCAATTTTACCGTCCATTACAGCACTAACATTTCCAACTTCCTCATTTGTTCTATGATCTTTAACCATACTATAAGGGTTCATGACATAGGACCGTATTTGACTTCCCCATGCAATATCCTTCATTTCCCCTCTGATGCCTTGCATTTTATCGATTTGCTCTTGTTGTTTATATTCAAACAGCTTTGCCTTAAGCATTTTCATAGCACGATCTTTATTTTTATGCTGGGAACGTTCATTTTGGCATTGAACAACAATACCAGTAGGCAGATGTGTAATTCTCACAGCGGAGTCTGTCGTATTTATATGTTGCCCACCAGCACCGCTTGCTCGGTAGGTGTCAATTCTTAAATCATCATCTAATATCTCAACATCAACATCATCATCAATTTCAGGTAGCACATCACATGAAGCAAAAGATGTATGCCTTCTGCCTGAAGAGTCAAACGGTGATATTCTAACGAGCCTATGCACACCTTTTTCTGATCTCAAATATCCATACGCATTATCCCCAGATATCTGTATTGTAATTGATTTAATTCCAGCCTCTTCACCATCTAGAATGTCAAGTATCTCAGTCTTATAACCTTTATCATCAGCCCATCTATTATACATTCTAAATAACATACTAACCCAGTCACAGGCTTCTGTTCCACCTGCACCTGCATGCAATGACATAATGGCATTATTTCCATCATATTCACCTGATAATAATGTAGCGATTCTAAGTTGCTCAAATTCTTTAATAAAAAGGGCAAGTGTTTCTTTAACCTCTAATACGATTTCATCATCTTGCTCTTCCATACCCATTTCAATAAGTACTTCTATATCTTCAAAAGTACGATTCATTTCATCATAGGCTGCTATCTTATCCTTGAGCTGTTTTAAGTGTTTAAGGATGTTTTGAGAATTCGTTGCATCATTCCAAAAGCCTTCATTTGCAGTCTCATCCTCAATTTCTTCTATTCTTATTTTAGCATCTTTTACGTCAAAGTGAAACACCCATTTCAAATATTTTTTCTTTATAACTATTAAGCTGTTGCTTTGCTTGATCTAGTTCTAGCATATTTACACCCCTTTTTTTTTAATATTCATTCGTTATTATTTACCACAGCATTGTTTGTATTTCTTACCACTACCACATGAACATGGATCATTTCTTCCAATCTTTTTCTCAGTTCTTCTAATAGGTGTTTTTACAGTGTCACCATCTCCACGGTTGGTTCCCGTTACCTTTGCTACGCTTTCACGCTCTATTTTTCTTGCCGGTCTCACACTAAAGAGTGATCTTACCGTATCGTCTTGTATGCTTTCAGTCATTTCATCAAACATATCAAAGCCTAAAAACTTATATTCAACAAGCGGATCTCTTTGTCCGTAAGCCGCAAGGCTAACACCTTGTCGCATTTGGTCCATATTATCAATGTGATCCATCCATTTTCTATCAATAACTCTAAGCAAAATAACTCTTTCTGCTTCTCTCATCATTTCTGGTTCATCAAATTCTTTTTCTATTTTATCATAAATTTTAATAGCTTTATTATATATCAAATCCATAAAGCTTTCTCTCGTAATTGTTTCTTTTTCTTTTTCTGATACTTCTAAATTAGTGATCGGAATAATATTAACTAGTGCTTCCTTTAACTGTGCTAAGTCCCATTCATCAATTTCATCCATTCCATTAGAGTGAGAATTAACAATACGTTCAATCGTCTCTTTAAGCATACTGAAAACATACTCTCGCATGTCATTACCCTCTAATACTTTTCTTCTTTCGCCATATATAATCTCTCTCTGTTCATTCATAACTTGATCATAATCTAGTAATCGCTTACGCAATCCAAAGTTATTTCCTTCAACTTTTCTTTGGGCATTTTCAATTGCATTGGATAAGATTCCCGCTGCGATTGGTTGGCCTTCTGGTAACCCCAATCTATTAACTGTGTTTTTCATTTTGTCAGAGCCAAATAAACGCATTAAATCGTCATCTAATGACAAGTAAAAAGTAGATTCACCTGGATCACCTTGACGTCCAGCACGCCCTCTTAACTGATTATCTATACGTCTAGATTCATGTCTCTCCGTACCCATTATTTTGAGGCCACCAACTTCAATCACACCTTCACCAAGCTTAATATCCGTACCACGACCTGCCATATTCGTTGCAATTGTAACACCACCAAATTGACCAGCGTCTGCAACGATATCTGCTTCTCTTTCATGGAACTTAGCGTTTAAGACATTATGCTTAACACCATTTTTTCTTAATCTATTACTAAGCTCTTCGGATGCATCAATTGTAATCGTACCTACCAATACAGGCTGGCCTATCTTGTTTGCTTCAATGATATCTTGTATAATGGCGTTTGTTTTCTCTTCATGAGAACGATATACAACATCCGGATGATCTTTTCTTGCAATAGGTCTATTTGTCGGAATAACAATAACATCCATTCCATATATTTCTCTAAATTCCTGTTCCTCTGTTAAAGCTGTACCTGTCATGCCAGCTTTTTTAGTATATCTATTAAAGTAATTTTGAAAAGTAATTGTAGCAAGTGTCTTACTTTCTCTACGAACTTGAACGTACTCCTTTGCCTCAATCGCTTGATGAAGACCGTTAGAATATCTTCTACCTGGCATCAAACGACCAGTAAATTCATCAACGATTAGAATTTCATCATCCTTATTAACATAATCCTTGTCTTTAAACATAATATTATGTGCTTTAAGCGCTAATGTAATATGATGTTGAATTTCCATATTCTCAGGGTCTGCAAGGTTAGCAATTTGAAAGTATGATTCTGCTTTGTGAACCCCATCTGCTGTTAATGTAACATTCTTTGCTTTCTCATCAACAACATAATCGCCTTCTTCTTGTATTTCTTCATTTAAGATGGCACTCATCTTCGTAACTTCTCCAATAATACGTCCTTTTGTAAGACGCCTAACAAATAGATCGGCTTGTTGATATAAGTGTGTAGACTTATTGCTACTACCTGAAATAATCAAAGGTGTTCTAGCCTCATCAACTAAAACAGAGTCAACCTCATCAATGATTGCATAATGAAGTGGTCGCTGAACCATATCGTGTTTATATAAAACCATATTATCTCTTAAATAATCAAATCCATACTCATTATTCGTTCCATATGTAATGTCACATCCATAGGCTGCTCTTCTATCTTCATTTGTAATACCGTTGACAATAACACCAACAGATAAACCTAGAAATTCATATACCTGACCCATCCACTCTGCATCACGACTAGCTAAATAGTCATTAACTGTAACTACGTGAACGCCTTGGCCTTCAAGTGCATTTAAATATGCAGATAATGGCGCTACAAGAGTTTTACCTTCTCCTGTTTTCATTTCTGCAATTCTGCCTTGATGTAAAATAATACCCCCAATTAACTGTACTCTATAGTGGGTCATGCCAAGAACTCTAGTCGAAGTTTCTCTTACAGCTGCAAAAGCTTCAGGTAACAAATCATCTAAGGTTTCCCCTTGTTTGAAGCGTTCTCTAAACTCAGTAGTTTTTGCTTTTAATTCGTCATCAGATAGTCCCTTAAATTGATCTTGCAAACTTTCTATTTGATCTGCTAGGCCTTCTATTCTTTTTAATTCTCTTTCACTATGTGTTCCAAATATTTTTTCAAATACATTCATAATTTACACCTTCCAATCTCTTAAGTAAACAAGCTTATGATTACCTTATTCTTACAAATATAGTCTATTTTTATACAATAATCATGTGGCATTAGTGTCAAAAGTATATCGTTGTTCTTTCTCGCACAACATATTGTGGATGAATGCTTTAACCATCGCTATATGTTGTATAAGAATTAGAACCAACTTGCTTTTTACACTACAACCATCATGTATGTTTTTTATATTGACATTATTTCATTCTACCATTAACTGGTAGGTTATTCAATATTAATTTCTCTTTTGTTATTGATTTGTAATAGGCATGATAGAAAATAATTGCTCTCCTCGATCGATTCATGATAAAATACTTATAAACTTCATATTATTACAAATAAATCATGGGGGTACAATTATGAAATTATCTTTTTCCACCTTGGGGTGTCCTAGTTGGTCATGGTCAGACATGATTTCTACAGCTAAAGACTTAGGATTTGATGGAATTGAAGTGCGTGGTATCGCACATCAATTATTTGCACCAAAAGCTTTACCTTTTACGCCAGAAAATATTGAAAGCACTAAGTTAAAAATGAATCACCTTAATCTTGAAATATCTTGCCTTTCTTCTGCTTGCTATTTATTTGATCAAGAAAATATTCTTCAACATCTTTGTGAAGGCAAAGAATACGTAGACTTAGCAAATAAACTAGGTGTGAAATACGTTAGAGTTCTAGGGGATAAGGAACCCCATGTTACCGAACCCGTTGATATGAACGCAGTAAGAGAAGCAGCTATTATTTTAGCTGATTATGCAAAGGACAAAAATGTTTCTATTTTAATAGAAACAAATGGTGTGTTTGCCAACTCAACGACTATGAATGCCTTTATGAACTCCTTAAACAAAGAAAATGTTGGCGTGTTATGGGATGTACATCATCCTTTTACTTTCATGCATGAGTCATTGGAGTATACTTATGAAACGTTAAAACCCTTCATAAAATACATTCATGTTAAAGACTCCATCGTTGTAGAAAATAAGATAATTTATAAAATGCTTGGGGAGGGCGCAATACCTATAAAACAACTTATAATGCGCTTAGCCGCTGAGCAATATGATGGTTATGTCGTTCTTGAATGGACCAAAAGATGGCAAAGAGATTTAGAGGAGCCTGGTATTGTCTTTCCACATTTCATTAATACGATAAAATCTTATCAAATCTCATCTTCCAATGTGCTGACTACAAAAGGCCTTGTTAAGTTAACTATGGGTGATTTAATAGATCAAATTGCTGATGCCTATCCAAATCATGAAGCCGTTGCTTATGGAGATCAAGATTATAGAAAAACTTATAGTGAACTTAGAGAAGATATTAATCAGGTTGCTAAAGGATTAATGGCACTAGGTATTAGAAAAGGGGATAGCGTTGCTGTATGGGCAACAAATTACCCTCAATGGATTACTGCTTTATTTGCTACTGCTAAAATCGGGGCTGTGCTCGTAACGGTTAACACAAACTATAAGATATATGAAGCCGAATATTTGTTAAAGCAATCTGACGCCACAACTTTAATATTAATGGAAGGCTTTAAGGATACGAACTATGTTGAAATTATAAACAATCTATGTCCAGAGCTAACCCACTGCGAACCTGGCAAACTAAATTCCACAAAATTTCCATATCTAAAGAATATTATTTACTTAGATTATCGTGAATATGCAGGGATGTATAATTGGAAGGAACTATATTCTTTAGGCAAAGATATTTCTGACGAAGAACTCTATAATATCCAAAGTGTTCTAGATCCAGATGACATTATTAATATGCAATACACTTCTGGAACAACTGGCTTTCCAAAGGGCGTTATGTTAACCCACTATAATATTGTAAACAATGGCAAGAACATCGGTGATTGTATGCATTTTACCAAGAATGATCGTTTATGCATACCCGTACCTTTTTTCCATTGCTTTGGTTTAGTACTTGGTCTGCTCGCTTGTGTAACCCATGGTTCTACCATGGTACCCGTTGACCATTACAATCCCGAAGTGGTTATGGCTACCCTCGATAAAGAAAAATGCACAGCTTGTCATGGTGTGCCAACAATGTGGATAGCAATGCTTAATCATCCTAATTTCAAGAATTATAATTTTTCCCCTCTTAGAACTGGAATAATGGCTGGTTCCCCTTGCCCTGAAAAAGCTATGAGGCAAGTTGTAGAAGATATGGGTTGTAAAGAAATCACCATCGCCTACGGCCAAACCGAAGCCGCTCCTGTTTGTACTCAGTCAAAAGCAGATGATAGCATTGAAAGAAAAGTTACAACTGTAGGACGTGCACTTCCTTTTATAGAATGCAAAGTGGTAGATCCTGAAACTGGTGAAACCGCCCCTTATGGCGTCCAAGGAGAATTTGTTGCACGAGGTTATAATGTAATGAAGGGATATTATAAAATGCCTGAAGCTACTTACGCAGCTATTGATGAAAATGGATGGCTTCATACTGGTGATTTAGCTACTATGGATGAAGAAGGCTACTTTAAGATTACTGGACGTATAAAAGATATGATTATTCGTGGTGGCGAAAATATTTACCCCAAAGAAATAGAAGAGTTCCTCTATACTGTTAGTGGAATATTAGATGTTCAAGTTATTGGTATTCCAGATAAACAATATAATGAAGTCGTTGGTGCATTTGTAATTTTAAAAGAAGGCGCTTCCCTGACTGAAGAGGATATTAAAGAACAGGTTCGTATCCATATGGCTAGACATAAGGTTCCAAAGCATATTTTCTTTACAGATAGCTTCCCAATGACTGCTAGTGGCAAAATCCAGAAGTTTAAGTTAAGAGATCTTGCAGTTGAAACGCTTCAATTATCTGAAGATGACTTAAATGCAACTGTATAAGACTTATTTTATGTTTAATTCTTAAGGGTTATAATGCTATTGCTTGCTGACAAATTGTCGGTTATAATGACAATATAAAGCATTTACGGAGGCACATATGTATATTATTGATCCTAAGCTTAAGGGAAATATAAGAAGATATTTTATCCAGTGTATTTGCATTACTATCTTTATATACTTAGTAATTTCAATCGTTGATGTAACAATGAATATAACTTTAGTCGCCTCTATAGGTGCAACAACTTTTATCGTATTTACTATGCCTCATAGAAGGGTTTCAAATGTAAGATATGTACTTGGAGGTTATATCATAGGCATATTAACCGGTACCCTTTGCTGGTTTTTTGGATCTACTTATAACTTTATAGGCCTTAGTTTTGCAGGAGCTTTAGCCATTGGTATAAGTATATTCTTTATGGCCATTACCAATACGGAGCATCCACCTGCCGCTGCTTTTGCTTTTGGTATCGTCATGGACGGTTTTCACTTAAAGACCATTGTCATTATGTTATTCATACTTATACTTTTTCAGATTATTAAAAAATTCACCAAGAAGTGGTTAATTGATTTGGTTTAAAAGAGTGAGAATTTAGAGAAATCTTTATTTTCACTCTTTTTTCGAATCAATTCTGTTCACATTTCAATCCCTCGACAACGTCTGCTTTTATAACATTATAATAGTATATCTAATCGACATTTTCTTCTTTTTTCCTACCCATCTAATATGCTATAATCAAATAAAATAACAATCGTTCGTGAGCTTTTTGTTCAAAGAAATTTGGAGCCTTGTCAATAGCATTAAAAGCTTATTACCCAAAATACCCTAGGTGATAGGCACCATATAGGAGAAACCTATGAAGCCAATAAACTTTCCAAAGCAAATAATAATTCTTTTATTACTAGCCTTTATTTTATCCTTATCTACAAGTTGTGGAAAAAAATTTGTTGAGGAAGAAGTGAATAAAACCGTATCATCTACCACTGTAGAAGAACCAGATCCCGAAGATTCGGACGACCCAGTTATGAAGATGTCACTTAGCCTTAAAGAGCATGGAATTAATCTTAATAAATATGAGTTGTCACCGGATTTATTTACGTACTATATATATGATTGCTTTGATGGCAATATTGATAATTACCTCTCATACTTAAAAACAAATTATGCTATGGATTTTGAAATCTCACTATTAGAATTCAATGTTTGGACGGCAACCCAATATATGTCTGAACGTCTCAAAGAATTAGATATATATATTGATGATTATGAAATAAATCCCTACAACTTACTCATTTATATTGATCGACGTTTTGATGGGGACATAGATGAATTCATTTTGGCTATGACTGAATGGTACGAAAATGATTTTGATTTTTTTCTAACATTATTTGAAGATGCTTGGTGGGATATGATGCAAGATGATTACTACTTAGCTTTTGAAAACTATTTATATGCTCACGACATAAATTTACATGATTATAACGTAGATTTATGGGAATTTGAAGAATTTATTCAATTCTATTATGATGGTAAAATAGATACGTTTCTGCTATGTTTGGCTGACTTTTATTCAAATGATTTCGCCTTATTTCTTAATACAGAATATTATCATACTGATCCTCAATTTGAGTCCAATATATTTGCTGATGCTCCAAACGATTATTCAAGTTCATTTTATGGACCTTTTGATAATACTCAAACGCCTCAGTTTGAATCAAATGCTTTTGCCGATGATTCAAATTCTTCTTCTAATTCATTTTATGGACCTTTTGATAATACCCAAACACCGCAACTTGAGTCTAATTTTTTTGCTGATGATCCAAGACCTTATTCAAATTCATTTTATAATGATTTAGGAGACACTGACTTAGTTGATTCTTTTGACCCCTACAACGCCCGCATACCATATTTTGGAAACCGCACTTACGATAGCTTCTTTGGGCAGTACCTTCATGAAGAATACCTTACAGATCTCTATAAAGAGAGTTTTAGGATTCAGTCTGGTTTAAGAAAAACTGATTAACTACTAATCCATTTTTGATTTAATTAATTCAAGAATATCTTCAACTTTAGGCGCATTAAATAGAATATTTAAGTCTCTTTGGTTTAATAACAATTCCATTAATGTGGTGAGTGCATTATAGTGACTGGTCTTGTCTATAGGTGCTAAGGTAAAAATAAGCTTTACAGGGTCATTTGTCTCGTGTCCAAAAGCAACAGCTTCTGAGAGCCTTATAAGACTCATACCTAGCTTGTTTACTCCTTTATTATGTGAAGCGTGTGAAAAAGCAATACCAGGTGCAATAACGATATATGGACCTAGTTTTTTAATGTTGTCAAGAATAACTTTCGTATATGTATCTGATATACTGTCTTGTTCATATAAAAGTTCACAACCTGCAATAATGGCTTCTTGCCAATTATCTACTTTTACATTTAACTTAATATTTATCTCATTTAATAAATCAACCAAAGATGCTTGCGGTCCTTCAATCATTCGAAAACTTTGATTGACTGTATTAATGCTTGTTGCTTGATTATGAGCTTCAAGCATAAAAGCTTCAATTTTTTCAATGTTCTCTTTCTTCAAAAGAGGGTTTACCAATATTGTAGGAAACTGGCTTCGCTTAAGCTCTATGGTGCTAATGACCAAATCAACAGGCCAATCTGTCCTTTTAAAGAAGTCTAAATAAGATACCGTTTCTAAAATATCTAGATCACTAAAGTTTGTACTTATGCGATTATAAAGCATTTTCGCAGTACCAAGACCACTAGCACATACAAGCAACACATTCAATTTCTTATTGAATTGCACCTTGCCTTTTTCAATTTCTGCTGCAAAGTGTAAAGTAATATAGGATAGTTCATCATCGTTCATGTCAATAGGGTATTTAATTTTAAGCAATAGGATAGCTTCTTTAACGACAAGAAAAAGTCGGTAATAATTTTGTCTGATGTCTTCTAGAAGAGGGTTGGTCAAATACATTTTATACTTGCACCGGTGTACCGCAGGCTTAAGATGGATACATAGATCTACTAGCATATGGTTCTCATCATGAAATTCTACATTCAATTGTGTTTTAATAAAGTTTGTAATATCCTTTGCCATTTCCATATAATCAAATTCTTCATTATTGAATAAAAGAGAGACATTAAAATTGTTGTTGCTTTCAGGCGAAGCAGTCCCATCCTTTTTGTCCTTTTCTGTTGGTTTACCAAGTTGTGCTGCCAAGATATGTAAGGTGATATACCCAACTTCAGACTTTGGAATCATGATTTCAAAATTTTCTTCTAGTATTTCAGCAAATTTCTCTCCTGTTTTAAACTCATCTGTTTTTTCTAATAACAATAAATCTTCAGTTGGTAAGAAAATGCTTTTGCCAGCTTGTATACGTTGCAATGCAATAGCAAGATGCGTGAACAAACTAGCAAAAGAATTGTCCCCAAGCCGGACACCCAGCATAACTTGTAAAGCATTTAAGGATTTTTCTAATATGTTCAAATCTACACTAAAAAATAATGGGTTATTATTTAAACCAAGTCGATTTTGTTTGTTGTATATTTTATGATCAAATTCATGGTTGCAGATGATACCTAATATTTGTTCTGTTGTCAAAAAATCCTTCGCAAGACCTAGTAGCGCATTGCGCTTAGCTGTTTCTGTTCCTTCAATTTTGATGCCATAGTTTGGTTTCTTTATAAGGTCTAATTGATATTTTCTTAACCATTCCTCAATAAATATGATTTCTTTCATAACGGTACCCCGGCTGATCTTTAAACACGCTTGGAGATAAGCAGTTTTAAGTGGTTCTTCAGAATTAAGCAATTCTAACAATAAGATCTTTTGGCGTTCCTCGCTAGAATAATAGTAATCTTTTGGTGTCTTTCCATCTAAAAGTTCAAGAATTACACGACGTTGATCCTCACCACCTTCAAGAATAAACCCTTTTCCGTAAATAACTTCAATGAAACCTAATTGCTTTTGCTTTAACCAATCGTTTATTTCTTTAATATCATAACGAATTGTTCTTTCCGATATTTTATACGTTTCTTTCATTGTAGTGATATTTATAGGTGTATGAACAGATGCAATCTGAATGAGCATTTTTAGACAACGGTTATTCAAACTCATGGTAATCCTCCTATAAGCTATGGCTCATTTCTATTTAATCATATTCATAAGTAGACATCAACAAGAATATGAATAAATAATACAAAATTGCAACAATGCTACGATTACACAATTTTAAATGTATATGCAAGAAATCACACAAACTTAATGTTACAAGTAATTTAGTGCTTATGTATTCAAATTCTGTATTAATCTAATTTTGCAAAATTGAATCGGCAATATATTGGATGGTTAATAATTGGAATTCTTTTGAAATAATGAGTATACTTGCATTATAGAAGTGATTAAATCTTAAAAGGTGGCGTAAAAATGTTGCTAAATGAAATGCTGTTAATCGACAGAATTAAAGTGAATGTAGAAGCAAAAGGCTGGGAAGAAGCAATAGATATTGGTGGTAATTTATTAATTGATCAAGCTTTAATTGAAAAAAGCTATATTGAGGCAGTTAAGCAAACTTTACGATCATTAGGTCCCTATATTGTCTTAGCACCAGGTATTGCCATATCTCATTCTAGGCCAGAAAATGGTGTGCACAAAACATGTATGAGTTTGATTCAGTTAAAAGAGCCTGTTGAATTCGGACACGATACAAATGATCCCGTTAAGGTGATTTTCACATTGGCAACGACTGATAAAGAAGCTCATCTTCAATCCTTAAGGCAATTAATGAGTTTGATGATGGTAAGTGAAGATCTTGAAGTGTTATTTACTGCTAAAGATGTAGATGACATTATCGAAGTGATAAATAAACATTCATGATTAAAGGAGGATTTTCATGTTAAAAATATTGGTGGTATGTGGTAATGGATTAGGCAGTAGCTTCTTAATGGAGATGAATATTAACAAGGTATTGAAAGAAATTGGCGCTAAAGTAGATGTTGATCATTGTGACTTAACTTCAGCAAAAGGCTATAAAGCAAACATTATTGTTGGAACAAAAGACATAACAAGCCAACTTGTTGGTTATGCAGAAGTATTGGTTGAATTAAATAACATTCTTGATATAGCAGACATGAAGAATAAGGTTATTGAAGCGTTAGCAAAGTTCGAATAACATCGGTACTACGGTCTTTTCATCCAATGAAAAACCATAATAATATTTATAACTTAATGGGAGGAATATGATGAGCGTATTAAAGTTTTTAATGAACGATGTACTTAGTCAACCTGCAGTACTAATTGGTGTTTTTGCACTAATTGGTTTGTTGGCACAAAAAAAAGCTATAACAGAAATTATTACCGGATCACTTAAGGCAACTATTGGGTTCTTAATTCTTGGAGCTGGTGCGGGTACATTAGTAGGTGCACTAAACCATTTCAGTGTAATCTTTACTGAGGCCTTTCATATCACAGGTGTAATCCCAAATAATGAAGCCATTGTTTCTATCGCACAAGAGGTAATTGGTACGGAGACGGCATTGATTATGGTCTTTGGTATGTTGGTAAATATACTGCTTGCTCGGCTCACACCATTTAAGTACATATTTTTAACAGGTCACCATACAATGTTCATGGCAGCGATGTTATCAGCCATTCTTGTAGGTGCTGGATTTAGTGGTGCACCACTCGTTATTATTGGATCTGTGGTATTAGGTTGTGTTATGGTATTATTCCCAGCGATGGCTCAACCATTCATGAAACAGATCACCGGTACAGATGATGTTGCGCTCGGACATTTTGGTACTACCGGTTATGTGGCCGCTGCTTTAGTTGGTAAAGCGATTGGCAACAAAGAAAAATCAACTGAAGATATGAATTTTCCTAAAGGGCTTATGTTTCTTAGAGATACAACTATAGCAACAGGTGTAACAATGTTGATTTTGTTCTTAATCTCTGTGCTATTTGCAGGACCTGCCTTTGTTGAAGATCAAGTAAGTGGTGGTCAAAACTTTATTATGTTTGCTATTATGCAAAGTTTAACTTTTTCCGCTGGTGTATATGTTGTTCTAGCTGGCGTTAGAATGATTATTAGTGAAATTGTTCCCGCCTTCAAAGGATTTGCAGACAGAATTGTTCCAGATGCCAAACCAGCCCTTGACTGTCCAGTAGTATTTCCATTTGCTCCAGTAGCAGTAATCGTTGGATTCATTTCTAGTTTTGCTGCCGGAATTGTGGGCATGTTCGTACTCTCAGCCATTGGTGTAACAGTTATTATTCCCGGTGTTATTCCTCACTTCTTTACAGGTGCAGCCGCAGGTGTGTTTGGTAATGCAACCGGTGGTAGAAGAGGTGCAACCGTTGGTGCCTTTGTGAATGGCCTTATGATCACATTCTTACCTGTACTGCTATTACCAGTCCTTGGCGCTCTTGGTTATGCAAATACAACCTTTGGTGACGCTGACTTTGGAATCATTGGCATTATATTTGGTTATATTTTAAAATTGTTTATGTAAATAGTTAGCCTGCCCCCCTATTACTATAAGTAAAAACGCAAGCTTTACTTGCCCATCAATGGGGACCCCCACACCCACTGATGGGCAAGTAAATTCCCCCCATTTAAAGAAATGGGCAACTTCCTTCGTTAGGTTAAAATGCTAGCGCTTTCAAAAAGGAGATCAAATTATGATAACGAAGAAATTTGTAATAAAGAACGAGCATGGATTACATGCAAGACCAGCATCTTTGTTTTGTAGTATGGCTAGCAAGTTCAAGTCAGATATTAAAGTTAAAAGAGAAGGCAAGAATATGGAAGCAAATGGTAAAAGTGTCATTTCCATCTTGATGCTAGAAATATATCCGGGTAGCATCATAGAAATAAGCGCCAATGGTGTGGATGAAGTGATTACTCTAAATGCGATTACAGCCTTAATTAATAGCAATTTCGAATAATAGGTTATTAACTTATATCATAGAGACTGCTGTAAATGGTCTTATCATAACTTAAACACAAGAGCATCCCTTCGGATGCTCTTGTAAATACCTCACTTTATGTTTTAATGCTGATCAATCTTCTTCCGTTTCTTCTGGCTCAATCAAGCCATAGTTGCCACCTTTTCTTTTATATACAACATTAACTTCATACGTATCTCTATTTCTGAATACATAGAAATCATGTCCTAACAAATCCATCTCCATACAAGCTTCTTCGGAATCCATTGGTTTTACCGCAAATTTTTTGCTTCTAACAATTTCAATTCCCTCTTTTTCGATAAAATATTCTCGGTCAATAAAGTCTTGTTTAAAAGTACCATGATGCCTATGCTTGTCTACAAGTTTATTTTTATGCTTCAATAATTGTCTTTCAAGAACATCTACCACCAAATCAATTGCCGCATACATACTTTCAGCTTCTTCCTCTGCACGAAGGACACTTCCCTTAATAGGAATCGTTACCTCGATGATTTGACGCTGTTTTTCAACAACCATTGTAATGATTGCTTCATTGTCCATTGAAAAATACTTTTCAAGCTTACCTATCTTTTCCATGACTACGTCTTTAAGCGCTCTTGTAACCTCAATATTTTTACCACTAATGATATAACGCATAAATATCACTCCTTCCAAAATGATATGAGAAATTCCATATCATTTGCTTCTTAATATATAACTATTGCTAAAACATTTGTCCATATTTAACTAAGATTTAGACATGCTCTTTAACAACTAATTATACTTAAATATTCAATATTTGTTTCAATATTCCTTTTATGCATACAAAAATAAATAGTCTGACTAATTCGATATTATTCTGTTAATTCATACAATTTAACCCTTTAACCTGTGGATAACTCTCAATTATACCCGTAGTTGCAACATAATTTATGTGGATATTGTGATTAACTCTGTGCACAACCCGAAATTATTGGATTTTTGACATTTTCAAGTGTGGATATTATTTTCACGCTTTTATGTTATGTCACCCTACTTACACTTAATATATACCTTAATTTTCTTATTTTACTTGGTGAAATGTTATGTTCAAAATCTATACACAACTAATATTAGATTAATTGATTTCAACAACAAAATGCTATAGGTATTTGTTCCCAACTTTACAATTTAATTATGCATCTTTTCCTTGAATTGTATGTAAATATGTCGGAAATTGAAAAAACTTGACGCGTGTAAATTCTTCAATATATATACGAAGTGCGTTAAAAAATACCATATTCTACACTTTAAATGCCCTTATGCATATTCTTTGTAAATTAAAAATTTTGTTAAATTGCATTTTTCAACACTAACAGTCTAACAAAATTTCCCCATCAATTGTATTAATGTAGTCAGAAAAAGGGCTATTTCTCTTTAGAAATTAATCTAATTCGAAATAGCCCTCATTTAAGTAATATATATTATGAACTAAACTTTATCTTTAATGTGGTAATGCGTATGTAGTAACTTATGGGATAATTCACCCATTGGCTTACCAAGATAAGCTTCATAAATCTCTGTAATAGCTGGATTCTCATGAGATTTCCTAATTGGCATATCTTTGTCAATTTGGTAAATAGCAGCTTGACGTTTTTTAATAATATCAGAATTACCATGATGGTAAGGTTGACCAGCTCCACCTATACAACCACCAGGACAAGCCATAACCTCAATTGCATGTAAGTTTCTAGGATTTCCGTCTCTTACTTCTGTTAATAATGCTCTAGCGTTTCCGAGTCCATGTGCAATACCGATGTTTAACATTAATCCGTCTACATCTACAGCAGCAACTCTTACACCCTCAAAACCTCTTAGTTCTTCAAAGTCTATTTTTGGCAATGGTTTCTTAGTGTATACTTCATATGCTGTACGTACAGCAGCTTCAATAACACCACCCGTAGTACCGAAAATTACACCTGCACCAGTTGACATGCCTAATGGATTGTCAAATTCTGTTTCTTCTAATGCTGTTAATTCAATATTCGCATGCTTAATTAGTTGACCTAATTCACGCGTAGAAATAACAATATCGATATCTGGATTTCCATCTACTGAAAATTCTTTTCTTGTAGCTTCATATTTTTTCGCAAGACATGGCATTACAGAAACAACAACCATTTTTTCTCTTGGAATGTTCAATTTTTCTGCAAAATAGGTTTTTGCAATTGCGCCAAACATTTGTTGAGGAGATTTAGCTGTAGAAGGAATATCAATTAATTCTGGAAATTGGCTTTCAATAAAATTAACCCAAGCTGGACAGCAAGATGTTAAAATAGGTAATGCTTTTGCATCTCCACCTAAGAAAGCTTCTAGTCTACCTAATAACTCAGTTCCTTCTTCTAATATCGTTAAATCAGCAGCAAAATCAGTGTCAAACACATGATCAAAGCCTAATTGTCTAAGTGCTGTTACCATTTGGCCAGTAACGATACTTCCTGGCTCACGGCCAAATTCTTCACCAATAGCTACTCTTACTGCAGGAGCTGTTTGCACAACTACTACTTTTTCAGGATCTGCTAAAGCTTGAACAACTTCCCAAGTTGCATCATTTTCTGTTAATGCACCCGTTGGACATACAGCCACACATTGTCCACAATGTGTACAGACAGTTTCGCCCATTGGTAATTCAAACGCAGGAGAAATAACTGCATTGAAACCTCTATTAATTCCTGATAATGCACCTACTTCTTGCACTGTATTACACATTGTTTCACAACGACGACACATAATACATTTATCCATATCACGGATTAATGATCGAGTAATATCTTTCTTGTATGTAGATTGTGCATCTCCAGTAATACCAATTTGTCTAAGACCGCATCTTTCTGCTAAATCTTGAAGTTCACATTCGCCTGCTTTTGCACAGCTTAAGCAATCTTTTGGATGATCGGAGATTAATAATTCTAATACTGTTTTTCTTGCTTCTAGCACTCTCATGCTATTCGTTCTTACAACCATTCCATTTGTAGCTGGCGTAGCACATGAAGGTGCAAGATTTCTTCTTCCATCAACTTCTACAACACACACACGACATGAAGCAGCTTGGTTCACCATTTTTGTATCATGTAAGTCTAAATGACATAATGTTGGAACATGAACGCCTGCCTTTTTAGTAGCATCTAGGATGGTACTACCACTAGGTACAAGCACTTCTTTATTGTCAATAACAACTTTAATATCTGACATGGGTTACACTCCTTTTTATCTATTTGATTTCAATCTATAGTTTTGATAAGTAGTTATTTAATAGATTATTGTTTTGAAATTGCTTCAAATTTACATTTATCATAGCAAGCGCCACATTTTATACATTTTGCTTGATCAATTACATGTGGTTTTTTAACCGTTCCTGTAATAGCATTTGTAGGACAGACTCTTACACAAGCTGTACAGCCCACACATTTTGCTTCACTGATAATGTATTGAAGTAAGTTAGTACATTGACCTGCTGGACATCTTCCGTCTTTAATATGCGCAATGTATTCATCCCAAAATGCTTCCATTGTTGATAAAACAGGATTTGGTGCAGTTTGGCCAAGACCACATAGTGCAGTATCTTTTATTACTCTACTTAGTCTCTTAAGCTCATCGAGATGTTCCATTTTACCTTTACCATCTGTTATCAATTCAAGTAATTCAGATAATCTCTTTGTACCTACACGACAAGGTGTACATTTGCCACAAGATTCTTCTTCAGTAAATTCTAGGTAGAATTTTGCTACTGCTGGCATACAATCATCTTCATCCATAACAATCATACCGCCAGATCCCATCATAGAGCCTTTTGCAATAAGATTTTCATAGTCAATTGGTGTATCTAAGTCATCAACTGTTAAGCAACCACCTGATGGACCACCTGTTTGAACAGCTTTAAATTTCTTACCATCCTTGATTCCACCACCAATATCATATATAACTTCACGAAGCGTTGTACCCATAGGCACTTCAATAAGTCCAACATTATTAATTTTACCTGCTAATGCAAATACTTTTGTACCTTTTGATTTTTCTGAACCAATACTTGAAAACCAATCTGCACCTTTTAATAAAATAACTGGTACATTTGCAAAAGTTTCAACGTTATTAACGTTAGTAGGCTTGCCCCAATATCCTGATTCTGCTGGGAATGGAGGTTTCGTAGTTGGTTCTCCACGCTCACCTTCCATTGAGTGAATCAATGCTGTTTCTTCACCACAAACGAATGCGCCTGCACCAAAGGTTAATTCTATATCAAAATCAAAACCTGTACCCATAATATCTTTTCCAAGTAATCCGTATTCTCTTGCATCTTCAATTGCTTTTTCTAAACGTTTAATCGCAAGTGGATATTCTGCACGTATATAAACTTTACCAATAGTAGCACCCATAGAGTAACCACAAATAGCCATTGCTTCAACTACTGAATGTGGATCACCTTCTAATATAGAACGGTCCATAAAGGCACCTGGATCTCCTTCATCAGCATTACATACAACATATTTTTGATCCGCATCATTTTTAGATGCGATTTCCCATTTAAGACCAGTTGGGAAGCCACCGCCTCCTCTACCTCTTAGGCCTGAATCTTTAACAACCTTGATTACATCTTGAGGCGTCATTTCAGTTAAAGCCATTCCTAATGCGTGGTAACCATCTCTTGCTATGTACTCATCAATATTGTCAGGATCTATTAATCCACAATTTCTAAGTGCGATACGTAATTGTTTTTTGTAGAAATCCATTTTCTTAGAATCTGAAACCATTTTTTCAGTTTTTGGATCCACAAATAGTAATCTTTCTACTTTTCTACCTTTTATTATGTGCTCATTTACGATTTCTTCTGCATCGTCTGGAGTCACTTGAACGTAAAAAGTATTATCAGGTAATATTTTTACAACAGGTCCCTTTTCACAAAATCCAAAACAGCCTGTTTTGAGTACTTGTACTTCGTCTGTCATATTTGCTTCTGCAACATATTTTTCTAAGTTTGCCGTAATTAAGTCAGATTCAGCTGACTTGCAGCCTGTTCCACTACAGACCAACATATGCATTGTATAATTAGCCATTTTTTAACCTCCCAATCTTTTTCGGTAAGATGATTATTTATTTCTCATTTAAATATTTATTATTTATTGATCAATTGTTTTATGAGTCATTGGTATAATGCCATCTACTAACTCACCTTTGATTACATGTTCATCAATAATCTCTTTAGCTTTTTCTTTTGTTACATCACCATAGATTACTGGCTCTTTGCCTGGTGTTGTTACTTCAATGGTTGGTTCAGCATAGCAATAACCCATACAACCTGTTTGTGTTACAACCGCATTTTCAATACCTTGACTTGTCATTTCATCAATCATGTAGTTCATAATTTCTCTAGCGCCAGATGCAATACCACAAGTTGCCATTGCTACTCTAATTTGAATTAAGTTATCAATGTTTTCGCCTTTTTCTCTTAAGCCGACTTTTGATTGAACTTGATCTTTGATTTTTTTAAGTTCTTCGAATGATTTTATTTTAGCCATTATCTGTTCCTCCTTATATTATAATTATCTGTAATTATCGATAATACCTTTTACCATGTCAGGTGTGATGCGGCCATATACTTTTTCTCCTACCAAGATAACTGGTGCTAAACCACATGCACCTACGCAACGAAGAGAAGTAATTGAGAATTTACCATCTGGAGTTGTTTCACCAACACCAATATTAATTTCTTTCTTAATCGCATCGAGTATTTTTTCAGCACCTCTTACATAACACGCTGTTCCCAAACAAATTGCAATATCGTTTTCGCCTTTTGGTACCATTGTAAAATAAGAATAAAACGTAACGACACCAAAAACCTTTGCTGTTGGTACATCCAGTTTTTTAGCAACAAACTTTTGTACTTCTGCTGGAAGGTACCCAAATATGTTCTGTGCTTTGTGGAGCACACGAATAAGCTCACCCTTAGTTGTTGGTAAGCTGTTAATAAAAGCCTCTAGTTCTTGAAACTTTTCTTCAGTTAATTGAATATTAGCAACCATTGATTAACCTCCTTAATTTTTAGCATTAATATATGTTTAAATTAGATAAATACTTTAATTCAAGTATTCATCCTAGACAAAAAAGTGATAAGTAAACTTTCTTGTCTATTAATTAACAGGGATGATTCGCATTAATTCTCTCAATAATGCCTCGAACTGACTTAGTAGCTACTTCTATTTGTCTATTACAAATTCCAATAAAACCTAGTTCATGTGAATCTGATGATTGAAGAATAGAATAATTAGAAAATTGCTTTGCTAATGTCTCATAATTTGCATGTCGAGAAATCTCTAACGTTGGTAAATTCATGTTACTCGGTATCATACCTAAGTTGGAAATAATGCTATAACTTGGTCTGTCGATATGCGCCGGAATACATACACCTTTATGGAATTGTACCAGCTTGATTACTTCATTTAAAGATAGCTCTGTCGCTTGGGTGAGCAGTCTTTCCTCTTTACCTATTATGTCGTCTTCTGAATTAAATAGTAATTGCTCTCCAAATAATTTGTCTTTGTTACGAATATCTGGAAGCTTTTGGAATATACATTCCTGCATTTTATAAGCTGCCTCTAACTCTTCAAATAAGCATAAAATATGTATTTCTTCTTTGGTCTCAATTTCCATTCCTGGAATGACTATAAGCTCTGTACCTTTAGCGACTTGCAATACCGCTTCAACATTTTGACAAGTATTATGATCTGTAATGGCAATGGCATCTAACCCATTTAATAATGCCATATTCACAATATTATTTGGTGTCATACTATTTTCTCCACATGGTGAAAGTGCCGTATGTATATGAAAATCATATGTTAACTTCATATAGACTCCAATTGTTAAATATTTGTCAAGGGTGTGCAGAACCTTTTATATTATAACATCTTTGAACCTCTGTGTAAATAATATTATGCGATATTTTCTCTTATATTTTTCACAAACTTTTTTATAGACCTCTGTCGAATTTTATTAACGTTGCTGTAATAACTGTTTGTATTTATATTCATCTTTTGTTAAAATAGAATATATGATTAGGATGTCAAAAGCAAGTCGCTCTAATGTATATACATAAAAATAAGTAGGTGAGATTATGAACTTTATATTTGACGTATTCCCATATTTTATAAGCATATTAATACTAGCAATAGCTTATACTTTATTCCAAAAAAAAGATCGTATTCATGCACAAGAAATAGAAGCCTATAAAGCTTCAGATGCTTCAGCACTAATCCAACTTCGTGTAATAGAAGCTTGTGACTTTATGGTTATAGTATATTCCCAAGCAAATGAAATAATCTATATTAATCCTTACGCGCAAGCTTTTTTCAATATAAAAGATCTTCCAATTGGTAAATCCTTCAAGGAAACTTTACCTACAATACATTCAGCATTATCTAACATGACAAGTAATATGCCCTTAGAAAAAAGAATAGTGCATGAAAGTCTTACTGACAAGCACGATCTTTTTCTAAAGATAAAGCCTATCGATACAGCTGAATTTAAAGGCAATATTTTATTTATCAATAGGATAGATGATATCTCAAAGCTTGAAACACAATTAGATAATCTTAAAGAAAAAACTGAAGATGTTATAAAATCTAAGAGCATGTTTTTGGCAAATATGAGTCATGAGCTAAGAACACCCTTAAATGTAATTATTGGAATGTCCGAATTACTTATTGATACTGACCTAGCACCTACTCAGCAAGACTTAATCCATAATATCAATCAATCCGCCAATGTTTTATATGATATTATTAATACCATTTTGGATTTTTCAAAGTTAGAAGCAAACCAAATGGGTCTCGAAAGTGTTCCAATGGAAATCCCCAAGTTATTATCAGAGATAGAAAATATCTTTTCACATCAAGCTTCTGTCAAAAAAATAGGTCTTAATTTCATTGTTCCTGAACAGATGCCTATGATTGTTGGAGATCCGATTAGACTCCGTCAAATTCTAGTAAATATGATCGGAAATGCGATCAAGTTTACGCACATTGGTTCCGTTACGGTATCCATACGACTCGTAAATCTAGACAAGAAAATGGCTACCTTTGAATTTAAAATTGAGGATACTGGAATTGGCTTCCCAATGGAGGCAAAAGAAAAAATATTTAATCCTTTTGTCCAGGAAGATGACTCCATCACAAGAAACTTTGGTGGCACAGGTCTTGGTCTTCCAATATGCCGCTCCTTGGTTAAAGTTCACAATGGCAGCATTGACGTTAATAGTGTAGTGGGAAAGGGGTCTACCTTTATCATTACTATCCCTTACCCCTTAGCTGAAGGTTATATAAGTACTAATAACAAGAAAACTTCCGCTCAAAAGGAAGTGACAGCTAAAATATTAGTTGCTGAGGACAATTTAACGAACCAAAAGTTACTTAAAATGCAACTGAAAAATTTAAACTATGATGTAAATATTGTAGAGAACGGTCAACAAGCTGTAGAAGAATATTTTGAGAATGATTATGACATTATTATTATGGATTGCCAAATGCCTATAATGGATGGTTTTTGTGCTACCTTAATTATCAGACAGCAAGAAGAGTTATTTAATAGGCATATTCCGATTGTCGCATTAACTGCAAGTGCTTTAAAGGAAGACAAAGACAAATGCATTGAGTGTGGAATGGATGATTATATTACTAAGCCAGTTAAGATTGAAACACTCCACAAAACACTTCAACATTGGTTAGCTGAGGCTAATAACCTTAATTCATAAAGGTAGGTAGTTCATATGGAAGAGTACATTCGTTTATTCATAAAAAATATGGGTGTGGATTCGGTAGAAGATATTAAGGATCTATACCAGGATTATATGTATGAATGCAATCAACTTGTGATGGAAATTGATACAGCATTTAAAGACCAATTCTTGGATCATAGTTATGTTGAAAAAATTGTTCATAATCTAAAAGGTGTTTCGGCTAATCTTTACGTTCATGATGTATATGAAAATGCATCTAAACTTGATGATGCCCTACTTAATGGCGATAGCAATTCGTACACTTTCCAAGAAATACTTAATTTATGGCACCAAACCCACTTAGCATATAACGCTTCAAAGAATAAGATTGTTCATTACTTTAAGCAGCACGGTTATACTCTTACATCATGATTAAAGTGTCAAAAGCATATAGTTGCTTTTGACGCTTTAATCACATCATAATACTAAGGACGTGATTTTATGTTATTTAAAAATAGTGTAATACTTATTGTTGATGATTCCTATACGATTCGTCACCAAGTGAAACTATTGCTCAAAAAATATGATTTAACCGTTGTAGAAGCTTGCGATAAATTTACAATGTTAAATTATTTATCTGTAAATAATAAACCTGTTGATCTAATCATTATGGATCTTGGACTTAAAAATGAAACTGGTTATGATTTAATGAAGTGTATTAGAGAACATAAATCTCATAAAAATACACCCATTATTGTTTTAACTGGAAACGCAAAAAAGAATGCTGTTATAGCAACCATTCCTTATTCTATAACCTATTATGCAATTAAACCAATTGATCCATACGACTTATCACTAAAGGTATTAACTGCTATAGAACTAAGTTCTAAGAATAAACTTTCTCCATCATCCCCAAATCAACTTAACAACACCTTAGGCGATCAAAACTATGAGAATCATATTAATGATAAAGACTATTTAGTAGATATTGAAAAAGAACTTCATAAAACAAATATGTCAAAAATAAATAAAGTACTTGATATAGATATTTCACCAATCAAACCCCCACTAGATGAGTAGTCACGAAGCTGTTTCCAAATACTTAATAATCATTTCCTTATACACAGCAAGGGCAGTTAATACATTTATTTGACAACTTGACTTTAATACCTTCTCTCGTAATATAAGTTTTTGAGCTAATGCAATAAAAAGATCGAGGCAAGTTCCTCCAGCCTCTTGTGCGCATATATCTTTTCTGATGGTACCATCTAACTTACCTTTTTCAATTATACCGGTTAATATAGGTAAGTTATTGGTAACCATCTTGCTATATTCATCCATAGGATATTGATCTTTCCAACTCATAACAAAGGAATCCAATTGATCCATAAATACGAGCATTGATGGGTTCTCACTGAATTTTAATGAAAGGTAGTTCATAATTTGTAATGTTTGTTCTATGCCCGTACCAAATAAAAGGGAATGGTCATAAGACAGCTCGTTTTCCCAATAATCTTTAGCGACTTCCATCACTAATTCCATTTTTGTTGTATAATATCTATAAACTGAAGCAACACCAACTTCGGCTCGTAGAGCAATGTCCTGCATCGTAGTTTTTTCAATAGACTTCTCGGCAAATATAACCTTTGCAGCGTTAATGACATCACTTTTCCTGTTATGAATTGCTTCTAATCGTTCCTTTTCTCGCTTGTCCTTAGCTCCCATAATGCCACCTTTTTATGTTACTTTTTGGGGTCAATCAAAATGCACGACAAATTTTGTACCCATATTTATATTCAATATTCTTTTTAAGCTGATACTTTTTTTGTAACGTTTCATCAAGACCAACACCTTTTTGCTTATAGTCAATGTTCAAGGTAATACTATTTCTCATTCTAATAGATTGAATATGATGTGCTTCGTCCAAATCATTTAAAGTATAAGGCCACGCGCTCATATTGAGCAATGTTTTTCCCGCATCTTCAAAAAACAAACCTTCTCCCTCTCCAGTAGTTGCTGAGAACCATCTTATATCTGTTCTATTAGAATTTTCTTGAGGTCTTAAATAATTATGAATATAATCATTTATATGGCAAGAATATACGCCAACCTTTGCGCCCTCTTGTCTATCAACATAGTTTTCATGTATCCCCTTGCCAAACCAAGAAATTTGGTTAAACTCATTGCTAATTTCCATTGTACTACCAAATTTAATCAAATTCTTCTTAGGCGTTAGTTGATGGCTAACAACTATTTCACCATTCCCATCGATTGTATATTCAGTAATTAGACTGTTTTTTATATGCTTCACCTTTCTCATAATTTTGATTACCACTTCGGACCTGTTATTCTCAATTATTACCTTTTGAACTTTATAGCTTTCAGAGACTTTTTTCCAGTTAATTTTTCCGAATGAAATAAAACTTTTTCTATCTATTTCTTCCTTTAGATCATTATCAGTAGCTGCTCTATAAAAGTTCAGTTTTAAAGGAGATATAAGGTATTCTTTGCCCTCAAAAATAAGAGATGTTACATCCCCGGTAAGCTTGGAAACACGGCAAGAAAATCCTTCGCCCAATACTTCAACCTTTATTTTACGATCATGAACTTCTAACATGTTTAGAGATACTTTTTTCTCTTTTACTCGAACAATATTTGGCACTTTAAGTTGTTCCCACGCAATAACTTCGTCTACGACTCCCCAACTACTGTTTTCTTTTAAGCAACAGTTAATGTTAATATGGTATTCAGCTCCTTCTAGCTTTTTATAATCCGTTATAGGAAGCGTTATCACTTTAGATTCACCAGGCTCTATATCAATTTCCTCAAGCGCCCCTTGTTTTAAAAGTTCTCCATCTTCAAGGAGTTCCCAATTAATTTTATATTGGTTCATATTAATAAAAGTATTCTTATTGTATATTTCAATCATATTAACGATTAAGTCAATTTCTTTAACGCCAAAGCCTTGATAAACTTTTTTCACTTCATAAGCTGTAGGGTGCAAAGATCGATCTGCAGCAACGATACCGCTTATACAAAAATATCCACTTGTTTTTTCTTCGCCAAAATCTCTTCCATACAGCCAAACATTTTCACCATCTATGTTTTTCCTAATGGCTTGGTCTGCAAAATCATATATAAACCCACCACACCAATTGTCGTATTTTTCAAACTTATCCATATACATCTTCAAATTTCCAAAGCCATTTTCTCTTCCAGCTCCATAGGCACAAAGTAGCGCAGGCTTTTGATAATAATCTTGATCATTTCCTATTTCATCTATATACTCAAGTGATGTATTTTGTTTAGAAATAAAATCACTAATAAGAAGTTCTAAGTCACCTTCAAAATGAAATGGCCTTGAAATGTCTAGTTCAATTCCAGCCTTTTTCATTTCAAAATAGTTCTCACCATGTCCTACTTCATTTCCTAATGACCAAATAATAACACTTGGGTGATTTCTATCTCTAACAACCATTCGCGTCATCCTGTCAACCATCGACTTACACCAATCCGGATTGTTGGATATAGAAATCGTCTCATCATGCTCATAAGTCTCAATATCGACTTCGTCCATAACATATAATCCATATTGGTCACATAGATCATAAAAATAAGCATCATTAGGATAATGATTCGTTCTAATGGCATTTATATTGCAACTTTTCAGCAACTTAATATCTTGTTCATATCTATCTTCAGAAACAGCGAAGCCGGTATCTGGATCAAAATCATGTCTATTAATGCCCTTTAAAATAATCGTTTTCCCATTAATCAATAGCTTTGCATCATGTATTTCTACACTTCTAAATCCAAATGTGAACTTTTTAGCTGTAATCACTTGTCCAAAATGGTTTTTTAGAACAATGGCACCAACATAAAGATCTGGTGTTTCTGCTGTCCACTTTTTAGGATTAACAATATCAGCTTCCATTGTTACTTTGCTAAACCCTTCTGCTGGTGCGACCAATCTACATTCAGACATGTAACCATCTTCTATTTCCGTAAAAGACTCTGCCAAATACGCAGACATTTGTATACCTTGCTCTTGGGCTGAATAATTAGCTACTTCAACATCTATTTTTATAATTGCATCTTCGTAGGAATCGTCCAACCTACATGACACAAAATAATCTCTTATTGTTATTTTAGGTTCAGAATATACATACACATCTCTATATATACCACTCAGAAACCAAGTATTATGACCCTCTAAGTATGTTCCATCTGAATATCTATATACCTCAACCGAAACGGTGTTTTCTTCACCATATTTTAAATATTTAGTAATATCAAACTCAGCAGGTGTCATGGAGCCTTGACTATAACCAACTCTCTCCCCATTTATCCAAATATAAAAAGCAGACTTTACTGCACCAAAGTGTATAAAAACCTCTCTATTTACCCATGTACTTGAAATAGTAAAGTGTTTTTTATAGGAACCCACTGCATTTTCATTGTGATCTATAATAGGGACATGCTCCCCCTTCATTGAAGGCGAGAAATCTGAGGTTAGAAAATACGGCTGATTTTCTTCATCATAGCCTTGTAACTGCCATAAACCTGGCACTTGTATCGTTTGCCAGCTACTTATATCATAGTTTAGATCATAAAAATCGATAGGTCTAACACTAGGATTTTTAGATAGCATAAAATGCCAGATTCCATTCAAATCCAATCGCCACGAAGAATTGTCACCACCTTTCAGCTGTTCTAAAGTACTATAATGAAAGCTTTCAACATGTGGCTTTTCCTTGCAAATTTCAATAACTTTAGGATTTTCCCAATCAGCTGCAATACAATTCACCTTCATTCCCCTCCTTTGATAGGTTTACTATCACATTGATAAGTATTATATCATTATCTTCCATAAATGTCAATAAATGCTAGTTTAAGACAAAAAAAGATAGCACTTTAAATTTAAAGTAGCTATCTTGCTATGAGCAAAAAGTCCCTAATACAATAATCAGAGGGCCGTTAGGGGATATCTTGATTATAATGGTAACAATTCATCTATTTTTAGTTTTTGATTTACAAAAAAACTCAAGATCTCCCCTTCCATTTTAAATTTCAATTGAATAATTCCCATAAATTTTTCATTCGCTACACAATGCACATCCTGTATATTTTTGAAAGGAATATAAGTATGAATATAACTATAGTCTGTATCCAATCTTCTTTTCAGCGGATGTTGTTTGCTAATAACAATGAGCTCTTTTCCATTCTCCAAAAACATGGTATTTTGCAACATATATTTATTATAAATATCCCAAATATATTCATACCACTTCTTCTTCATCAGTTCTAAATAGAGAATTGGTTGAAAACCAAGAATATTAATTTGTTCTCTTTGCTCCATTTCGTTTAGTAAATTTTGAAATAAATGATTTGTGATCTTTGCTACATACGCTCGATGTGGTTGAAAAAAATCTTCAGAATCTTTAAGATATTCAATTCTAAGAAAATCAACAACCTGATCAATTATTCTATGCGAAACTGTGTTGTATTGGATGATTTCTTTGCCTGATTTAGCAAAAAATATCAATTCACCTTTTAATAAATTATGGCAATTCTGAATTGAATAAATATCTGCATAGGTAATTCTTTTCTCTGATACTCTCTTCTCTTTTAATTCATAGACTACAACTTCATTATGGCCAAAGCTAACTAAGCTATTATATAGAACGTCTCCTGGATTAGCATTTCTTCTTTCAATCTTAACCGGTATTTTTAATACCATTTTTACTTTCGAAGCATCATACATATAGTATTCCCTAAACAAAGGGGGAACATCTTCTTGACAGTGCACTTCAAGCAGCCATGGTCCAAAGCGATCATATTCTTTTTGTAAACTATTCATAAACTCATCTCCTTTTTATATTTCAACTTTATTTGTTTAACTATAAATCTGTAATTCTATTACTGATTTTTTCTACAAGCTTAATAAACGTTTCTCTATCAAGATCATTCTCCAACGCTTCGTAAACCAAACTAAAAATGTTGTTTTTATATGCTTTACGAATAGCCATAACTTGATTTCCATAATCTGTTAATTCTAATCTAAAAGTCCTTTTATCTGTTGAGCAAATTTTTCTACTCAATAACTTTTTACGTTCCATTCGATCAATAATACTCGTCAACGTACTACTCGGAATATCCATCAATTGTACAGCTTCTCTCGTAGAAAGATCTGGTATTTGCTCCATCAAATTTAATACACCTAATTCCGCTACTGTAAGCTTTTCAAGTGCTTTTGGTTTATTTGCTTTTTCAATTTTGGATTTATACAACACCATTAGTTGGTGTATAGAATTATCTAATTTAATAATCCATTGATCTCTATGTTTTTTCAAAATTGTCCCCTCTCGCATATCAAGATTTGTTACGATAATCGTAATTTACGTATTACGTAATAATAACATAGCACATTTTATATTTTTTTACAATACTAAACAACCAAGAAAGTTGTAATCTTTTTACGGCTTCGTAGGAAAGCAGAACTTTCCTATGGGATAAAAAAAAGGCTATCTCTACTTCTAGAAATAGCCTCATGTATAATGGTCCAAGTTCAGTTGGTGTTTTTAATTATTCATCTTCAAGTATAGCTTCATACTCATCTACTTTTTTAGATAAAAATTCTGCTAACCCTACAAACTCACATCCGTAAAATATTGCATCTTCAACCTCTTCTTTTCTTATGATTTTAAGCACACAATAAAAAAACTGTGTCTTATCGAATTCAATCTTTGCGTTAAAATAATACTCCATTGGAAATTGCGCTTTACTTAAAAATCCAATCCCAGTTTTTGAAATATTAATCACCTCAATATCTTCTTCAAGATTCTCAATAATTTCATTATCCTGTTTAAATAGCTTATTAATCTCTAACTGCAAAAATATTGGTAGTCGCTTATGC
Organism: Firmicutes bacterium HGW-Firmicutes-7; assembly: GCA_002841375.1. Lineage (GTDB taxonomy): Bacteria > Bacillota > Clostridia > Lachnospirales > Vallitaleaceae > HGW-1. Next base: position 45,531 of record PGZO01000021.1, read on the forward strand.
TTTCTTCTTTCTTCCATCTGTAACTCCCTCCATAATTATTAAGTTAATTTGTATAATTCATATCCTGTAACGCTTCATGCGCAATACATAATTGATTTCTTCCATTATCCTTTGCTTCATAAAGTGCTTTATCCGCAATTCTTATCATGTCCTCTGCTTTATTTGGATGTCCAATTTTATTATCTGTTACCCCCAAGCTTATTGTTGCAATAATTTCAACTTCTTCTACAACAATTGGTGATTTTTGTAAGGTTTCAAGAATTTTATTTCCAATAACACAAGCAGCTTTTATATTTTTTCCCATAAGAATAATCACAAACTCATCTCCACCGAATCTCCCTACAATATCATTTTCATCCGTATACACTGAACAGACATTAACAATATGCTTCATCACATTATCACCAGCAATATGTCCATAGGTATCGTTAATTCCTTTAAACTTATCAATGTCAAATACAAGACAAGATAAATCTTTTCCACTCTCATCGGCGATACTGAATTCCTCATCGAATTTTAACATGAAGTACTTTCTATTATATGCCCCTGTCAAATAATCATTAATCGCAATTGAAAGGAGTTCTTCATTTTGTTTTCCCAAAATATCTATTATATATTGTAATTCTTGCCTTTGTTGGGTAACCTTCTCATAATTGGTTTTAATACGTGTTATTTCTTTTTCATATTGAACTATTTCATGTTTAATTCGCATGCTCGAAAGGTTGCTTTCCCTATTAATCGCATTCATTTGTTTCAATAGATCACTATATTTTTTCAACGAAATATACGCAGCTTGAAAATCACCTTGCTTTGCGTACGCCTTATGTAACCAATCATAGGCGCAATATAGTTCAAAATTAAATTCATATTTTTCAGCAAGAAGCTCCGACTTATTAGCATAATTAATAGCTAGGACATATTTTTTCTTTTCATAAAAAATGTTTGCATGAATTAAATAACACCATATTAATAAAAATACATTGCTATTTTTAGTAGCTTCTAATTCTGCCTCAAGTACATAGATTTTAGCAACATTATATACACCCTTAGTTGTGTATAAGAGGGCTAAATTAACTTTAATTTCTGTTATCTGACTATATTTATGTTCCTTGGCAATTTCTAAAGCATTTATAAGATATCCTTCTGCATGATCATACTGTTTTAAACGATAATAAGCCTCACCTATACTATTAAACAACTTTGTTATTTGTTTGCTCTTATTATATTTATGGGCAGTTTTTAATCCTTTCTTTAGAAGCTCAACGGCTTCTTGAAAAGCTTCCTGTCTAATCAATAACTTTGCAAAACAATTAAGATTGTCCAATGCTCGATTAACAGATTCTACTTCCTCTAATAACTTTAATACCTCTACTGCATAGTTATAAGCGTTACCATAATCTGCCTTATCGAAAAACACTCTGGCCATAATATTGTTAAGTTCTATTAGTCCCGCAATGTCATTGATTGCTACACAATCATTTAACACATCATCATACGAGTTTATAACTGTCTTATAATCCAGATTTTTAACTAATTCACGCAAAGTAATAAATTTATCATGAAGTTGATTTTTAATATCGTTATCCACTATTTTTCCCTTTATCATACTCATTAAATGCTTATGTACATCTAACAACATTTTACACTATATACGTGATGTTTTCAAATCATTTTAAGTGATCCTTAATATTTTTTATTAAACAACTTTCTATAGGCTTCAATCTCATCTTTTCTAATATCATTAAAAGTTCCTCTTATTTTTCCTAGTAACCTACTGTTCATTATTCCCTCATCTAACATTTCTATTAATTCTCTTGCCTTTTCTCCATCCTTTGGATAAGATATACCGTAAATCGTTACAACTGCTTTGTTTTTAAAATTGTTCACATTTTCCTTTACTAAACTACGAACCTTATTCTCTATTTCAACAATATTTTCTTTTCCCGTAAAAGGACAAATTAACAATAGCTTCATAGGGCCATATCTCATTACTAAATCCGTTTCTCTAAGTCTGTCTTTAAGTTTTTCTATTATTTCAATTGTCTCATCTTCCATAACACTATGTAGTTCAATCATAACCAATGAAATGCTGTACTTTCCCCTGTCGGCTCTAACCAACTCGAAATCTATTACTGAATCGTCTACATAAGTATATTCAATCTGTTCTTCAATCTGAAAAGGTACTACCGTATTAGTAAGTATATTCTTTATTTTATTTTTAAGCACTTCTTCTTTTAAAGGTAATATGATAATATCATTTGCACCAGCCTCCATTGCATCATCAATTACACGTGTCTCATACCGATCAATAATGAGTAGTACCTTGATTTTTTTATTGCTTACTTCTTTAATCATTTCAAAATCTCTTTCATACGTAGAATAGTTTAGTTCATGAATCAACATAACTATTGAATCCTTTAAAAGCCCATGCTTAAACCTTAAATCTTCTGGATTTTGAAATTCAATAAAATCATAACCTAAACTAACTATCGTATATAATACTATTTTTCTTGTTGCATTTCCTGCAACATTCATTAACACCTTGTTTTTCATAATTATACTCCACTCCCTTGGCATAATTCATTCCCTTAATGACTCTTTATCCAATCTAACATATAACAATAAACCTCACTTTTATTGATTTCATTTAGCAATTCATGTCGTGCATCCTTAAATAGCTTCAATTTGATGTTGTCACCATATCCCAAGGCTCCATATAGACTTACTATTTTCTTTACTCCCTCCCCATTAAATCCAACTGGATCTGATTCACCCGAAGTAAATAGCAAAGGTATTTGCGGTGTTTTCTTTATTTTCTCTTCTCTTTGACTTATAATAATTTCCTTAAATAGATTAATATAAAAAGTTGCTGAATAACTATAGCCACATAATTCATCTGAAAGATATTTTTCCACTTGCTGCTCGTCTCTTGAAAGCCAATCACATTGAGTTCGTGCAGGTTCAAACTCTAAATTAAAGCCTCCAATTGCAAGATTATTCAAAAACCTACTCCTTGAACTCTTTGAAGAAAATAGTCTTACAATCTTGCCCGAAAATATTCCAATATTCAATAGGAAGGGTTTCGCAGCCATTGTTCCCATAATGATTGCCTTCGACACATAATTTCCATGTTCTTGAAGATATCTTCTACAAATAAGAGAGCCCATGCTATGTCCTAAGAGCGTAATATCAAGACCGTTCTCTTTGGCTATTATAAATTCTTGTACCAATCTTACATCTTCAATAATATTCGCAAAGGTATCTTTTTTATCGAATATGCCTAAAACTTGGCCTTTTGCTAAACTTTCCCCATGTTTCCTATGGTCATGCGCATAAACCACATAATTATTAGCAACTAAGTAGCTTGCAAAGTTTCTATATCTTTCACAGTGTTCTGCCATACCATGCAATAAATGAACCACCCCAATAGGTACTTCACCACCTCTAAACCTTATGATATGGAGACTGCTCCCTTCTTTCCCATCGATCCTATAACACTTCTCCTCCATACCGATTATCTCCTGTTTATTTTTTCTTCGACAAAACCAATTGTTCTATATCTTACATAAGTATCTAACTCTTTATTTTGCAGAAAATACATTTCTTCTAAGGGGATAAACCCTCCGGCCATTTCTTTGTGTCCACCACCTACACCTTTGTCCTTTAATATATACTTGACTAATTCATCAGCATAAATGTATTTTTCTCCACTCCTTACTGAAAATTTTATTCCATCAGGTCGCTTTGCATACGATACAACAATAGATGTACCTTCAATCGTATATACCATGTCACTTATTGTTCCGAGAAGAGAGTCATTACAATTTTCAATGTGTACAAATCCTATGTTTCCGTATATTTCAAAAGTCTCTAACGCTTTAGCATAAGCATATATATCTTCCCTACCAATTTCATTCATTCGCAGCTTCTTTATTTTTGATAGGTTAGATAGTCCGTATAACCAATAAAAATTATCTAAATCTCTTTGATCAGAAGATCTTGTTAAATTATTTGTATCGTTCATTATACCGTACAAAAGTGCAGTAGCAACGTCTGTAGAAGGTTCTATATCTAATGCCTTGTAGTAATCCGTAATAATTGTAGCGCAAGCACCAATCTCTTCTTGGATATCTTTAAATATATAATTTTGATCTCCCATATCATGATGATGATCTATCACTGCTACTTTCTTGCCTCTTATTGAAGTAATATTAGAGTTCCCTGCTTGAGAATCAATTAAAATTACAAAATCTTTAGGTGAGCTAGAGAAGCTGTTTTCTTTTACCAACATATTAATATCAAACATCTCAACCATCTTCTTAGAATTAACCTTCTCTATAACATTCATATACACAATTTTTGCATCAATATCAAATTTCTTCAATAATTCACATAACGCAAAGCTACTTGCAATAGCATCAGGGTCTGGCATATTATGTGGCTGAATATAAACCTTTTCAGCACCTTTCATGCTTTCTATTAATCCTAAAAACGCATTGATCATCATACCCTTCCCCTTTCATTTTTCGTTACCTTTTATTCTATCTTACTGGTAAAAGCCTTTAAACATACATTGCTATCAAATACCTTCTCAGTACTGTCCCAAGATGAACCATTTTGGCTCATATAGCCCTCTCCATCACTAATAATAACATTGTCTAACCAATCTACTTTCTTATAGTATTCCGCTGCAACTGGTAAGTTACTCCCTGCAGTTGCAATTTTCACAACAACTGCAAATTTACTTTCTACAGTAATAGGCAAATCCAAGTCTATTGTGTAATAGCCTTTGTAGTCTAGTGTGCCTTTCTTAACAAGTGTCATATTTTTAAAATCCGAAGGGGTTTTAAACTTTTTAACAACATATACTTCGTATCTTGTATTTTTGTCGGTTGCATAAAAACTCACTGCCTTAAGATTTTCTTTTTTATCCTTTACCTCATAAGCATTCGCAAAGTATGCAGTGTCGGTTCCATAACCTAATCGGCCAATCCATCCTAAATAATCAGTTTGATATATGCGTGAGTAATTCGAAATATTATCTACTCTTGAATATACGACATTTTCTGTTCCAATATATTTATCATGGTATGAAACATAAAAATATCCTTTATCTCCAAAATCCTCACCATAACTATTTTTACAAATAAATGCCCCGTTCGCTTCAGGAATTGTTGCAAAATTTTCTTTTGGATAATGATCATCCCATCCGACGATAACTACTGCATGGTTGAATTTAGCATTCCCTTTGTAATAAAATGAATTGGTTTTATTATTGTATATTGTATTCGTAGTATCTATTAAACTTTCATCAAAATACATAGCAGATTGAACTCCTCCATATAGAAGAAGTGATAGTTTTATCGCTATATAATCTTTAGATGGTAGCACCTTAGCTTCTTGCACATGCTTAACCGCCTTAGCTGAAACATTCATTTTACCATCACCATAAGGATCATCTTGCTCTGTAACAGGGCCATCCCACCTGGCTAAATAGCTCATAGCTATATTAAAATCTCCACCTTTATTTTGAGAGACGTTATATCCATGTCCTAAGCTTAAATGATCCTCAGAAAAGTCATTCACATTCGGCATTAACACTGATTCAATCGCACCAAGCGTAGCAAATGCCCAACATGCGCCTATTTCCTTTTGATCTTTTACTGGTGTTAACTTGTTGTTTTGCCTTAAATCAAATTTGGATGGAATCTTACTAATCGTTGTATTATTATTCCTATTACTTATGTATATAACCTTTTCCTTTGCAGACCAGTTTACGTCACATCCAAAAGCTTCCATGACTGCTCTAATAGGTAAATAGGTTCTTCCGTTGATTATGGTAGAGCTCGTATCGTTAATAATAACATCGGAATTTCTATAGATATATTTTTTCCCAATAGGGACTTTTACGATAACATCTCCTTTTTGGGCAATCGCCATCTTTTCATTTGAATTCCAGGTTACTTTAGCGCCAAACATTTCCAAAATAACCCTAAAAGGAACTTGTGCACGATTGTTGTCATCTAAAAACGGGACGCCAGCCATTTCACTGAAAATAATCTCATTATTATTTAATAGTACTTTGATATCATTCGTACGATGATCTGTTGCAACAATGCTCACCTGTACTAAAAGTGATATGAAGATTGCAAGTAAAATACTCGTGAATTTTTTTTTCAAGTCAATACCACCTTTCCCGTCATCATAAAGAAGTGGGGGACTTCGCTTATTAGGTTAAATTAGAATTATATCGTGGTTTGGGCCCCATATACTGATAGAGATTCGTTTTAAGCATCCCACTATAGAGCTTTCTCTTTTTATCAGCATTTTTACCAAAGTATCTTTCAAAATCCTCAAAAGAGGTTATTATACTATAAGACCAAGTATCTAAACTGCGAAATTGTTCTCCCATTTCTTTATACAACTGAGTTACTTTTTCTCTATCTTCTAGTCTTTCACCATAAGGAGGGTTCGTAACAATTACACCGCACTTCTTGTTAGAGGTTAATTTTTGCATTTCTCTTTCTTGAAAATGAATATGTTGTTCTACGCCTGCAATTTTTGCATTTTCTCTAGCAATTTTTAAAATTTTATAGTCTATATCAAAGGCTTGAATATTCAATTCAACAGAATCGTCTCTTAAACTTTTCGCTTCTTCTACCGCATCTGTCCAAAACTTTGAAGGAATTAGATTTGTCCATTCTTCTGCTACAAAGCCTCTATTTAATCCAGGCGCTATATTGGCACCTATCATAGCCGCTTCGATTGGAAATGTACCACTACCACAAAACGGATCTGCAAACACTCTACTTTTGTTCCATGGTGATAGTTGAATGATCCCAGCTGCCAAGCTCTCTCTAATTGGCGCTATTCCTGAAAACTGTCTATAACCTCTTTTGTGAAGAGAAGCTCCTGAAGTATCAATACCAATTGATACAATGTTTTTCTTTATAAAAACGCGCATTGGAAACTCAACGCCTTCTTCTTTAAACCAGTCTATCTTATATACCCTTTTTAATCTTTCAACAATTGCTTTCTTAACTATAGATTGAATATCAGAAGGGCTAAAAAGTTCAGATTTAATTGAACTTGCTTTTGTTACCCAAAATTTACCACTTTCTGGTATATAATCTTCCCATGGTAATTGTTTGATTCCTTCAAATAATTCATCAAAAGTTTTAGCTTCAAATTGACCAACATCTAGAAGTACCCTTTCGCCAGATCTTAACCACAAGTTACTTTTACAAATAGCTCCTGCATCACCAATAAACGAAATTCTACCATCATCGACGTTTGCAATATTATAACCTAAATTTTGTATTTCTCTTTTTACTACTGCCTCAATACCAAAAAGGCATGGAATTGTTAGTTTATATTCTGTCATTTTATTCTCCTTAACTCCTTGTGAAACTTTTATTCCAAATTTTTATCAGAAAACTATTCTATCCTCCATTATACGTTATTGTAACCAATAACTCAATAAACTAAAATTAAATTTTAATGTCGTTTTTTTATTCGACTTAATCTATACCCAATTTTGAACATTCTGTGTTATAATAGTACAAGATGTCTAACGAAAATCCTTTGGACTCAATATTCAAACAGAAGAAAGGATCACCTTCCTATGAGAAAAATAAATTTTTTTAGCAAAATATATCTTAGTATGACCTCAAAATCCTTTTATGTCACAATTATTCATGAACACTTTTTTAAATCCTTTTTATATTTATTATTGTTGTCTTTCCTATTGGCTTCACCTTTTTCCATTTATTCTGGATTTAAGACTTATGATAAAACCACCCATTTAATAGAATTTATTAGTAGCGAACAAGTTCCCTCTTTTAACTTTCAAGAAGGAAAATTAGAAATTCTTGATAATGAACCTTTTATTTATGCTGATGAAAATAAGTTTCTGAAAATTATTATTGATAATAGTGATACTTATACCTTTAATGATTTAGCAGGATATTATATGGGTTACTTAATTACGGAAGAAAGTCTAATAAGTTCACAACTCGGAACAACACCTAAGTCTACGAATTATGAAGATTTTTTTATTAGAAACCTAAGCAAACCTGAGCTTATAGAATTGTTGCAATTGTACCAACCATTAATTGGCATTGGGTATGGCAGTTTGGCGCTCTTTCTTGCTATTACTTCAATAGGGTTTAAAAGCTTACTGTCCTATTTCACAGTCTCATTTTTCAAAAACTTACTTCGCATACCGTTAAGTTTTTCTCAGTGCTATAAAATCGCAATATATGCTATGACGACTTCTATTGTCGTGATAGAATTTTTAAATATTACTAACTTAGTACCCTCACAGTTCTTCTTTGGGATTTATTTCTTCATTAATGTACTTTATATAGGAAACATCATAAAGTACCTAAGTACGTTTAAAACAAATATATCTACATAAATAACATTTTATGACAAGCTTAAAAAGCAAGGGAGTAACAGAATCAATTTTCTGTACTCCCTTTATTTTTGTCGTTGCCTAACAGCTTCATACATCAATATACCTGCTGCAACAGCTGCGTTTAATGACTCTGCTTTTCCTAACATTGGTATTTTAATATAAGAAGAAGCTAATGCTGCAATCTCTTCTGATAACCCCTGTCCTTCATTTCCAATTAGAAAGCAAGCGCTTTCCTTATAATTCATAGAATAATAATACTGCGTTCCCTTTAAGTGGGCGGCATAAAGCTTTACCCCCTTATTGATTAATAGTTTTAAAGCCTCACCTAGTTCTGCTTCAATAATTATTGGAACCCTATAAATTGATCCCATAGTAGCTCTCACAACCTTTGGGTTATATATGTCTACTGATCCAGCTGATATAATGACCCCTTGCGCATTTACGGCATCCGCAGTTCTAATAATTGTTCCAATATTTCCTGGATCTTGAATGTTATCTAGTGCAATTAGTAACGGCTGATTCCTAAAGTCTATATCTTCAAGTTGTGTCGTCCTTTGCTGAATTACACCGATAATTCCTTGTGGTGTTACAAGGGTCGACATATGAAGTAAAACCTTATCTGTTACAAATTCCAAGCTCTTAAATGAACATTCATCCAAATAAAGCTTGTTTTCCTTAAAAAAGACCTCTGTAACAAAAACCTCTTCAATAAGTTCAATTGGTGTTTCTTCCATTATCTTTTTGCCTTCTACAACAAACAGACCTTCTCTTTTTCTTTCCTTTTGCTTTTGCTGCAAGGCACATACTCTTTTAACTTTAGTATTTTGAATACTTGTAATCATAATACATCCTTTAACTGTGTAGTTTTTGCAATTCTATATTGCTTCCGATGACAACCAATACATCTCGCTCACTGAGCACTTCGTTTGGACCCGGCGTTATCGACAGCGTATCATCACTTTTTCGAATAGCCATAACATTAATACTGTGTTTTGCCCTTAAGTTCAATTCTTTTAAAGTTTTACCAATCCAACCATCCTTTACTGTAATTTCAACAATACTATATTCTTCCGAAAGCTCAACATAGTCTACAAAATTATCTGATATCAAGTTATTTGCAATACGGATACCAATTTCTCTTTCAGGGAAAACGACTTTATCCGCTCCAACTTTTTCTAAAACTCTTTTGTGAATATCATTTTGAGCCTTTGCTATGACAAACGGAACACCTAATTCCTTTGCCAAAATTGTAGCCATAATACTAGATTGCATATTATTTGATATCGCAATAATCGCAACATCAAAATTTCTAATTCCAAGTGCATGAAGTGCTTCGGAATCAGTAACATCTGCCTGTACGGCATGCGTTACACGTTCAGAAATATCTTGAATTATTTCTTCATTAATATCTATCGCAAGTACATCACATCCATTTTTCGATAAAGTCTGAGCAACACTACGTCCAAACTTACCTAATCCAAAGACAACAAAATCTCTTTTCTTCGCCATCATAATCCTCCAATACTTCAATCATGTAATATTAATAAAACAACTTATTAGGCCTCCTGCTTATCCTACCATAACCTTTTCTTCCGGATTCCTAATTGTAGTCTTTCTTTTTTTATCCTTTAACGTAAATGCTACCATCATTGTAATCGGTCCTAATCGACCAATAAACATTGTAAAACACATTATAAGCTTACCCATTGACGACAACTCTGATGTAATACCAAGTGATAATCCTACTGTACCAAACCCTGATACTGCTTCAAAAAATATATCCATAAAATTATATTTATTTAAAATTTCAATCTCAGTAAGAGATAGAAGCATTGTAGTAGATATTACAACTGTTATACTAATCACCATAACTGCTAATGCTTTTTTAACAATGTCCCAAGAAATTCTTTTATTAAAGGCTTCAACATCGGCCCTTCCTCTTGTAACAGATACGACTGCTAAAAATATTATTCCAAAGGTTACCGTCTTAATACCACCAGAAGTACCCGCTGGGGACCCTCCGATAAACATTAATATGATGGTCATAAACTTCGAAGCATTATTCATTTGAGAAAGATTCATCGTATTAAATCCGGCAGTTCTCGTTGTAACAGATTGGAACAAGCTACCAAGTAATCTTTCATGAAAAGGCAATTCCCCAAGTGTATCAGGATTCATTCCTTCAACTACTAGAAAAAAGATAAAACCTACACCTATAAGTGCAACAGAAATAACCGTAACTAACTTTGTATGAAGAGATAACTTATGAAAAGCTCTCCTAATTGGATATTTATATTTCTTCTTGTCTTTTATTAGCTTTATATAATCCAACCATACGGTAAATCCTAGTCCTCCTAATACTATTAACGTCATAATAGTAAAATTCACTAAAACATCTCCAAAATATGGTGTTAAGCTACTATCTCCCACAATGTCAAAGCCAGCATTACATAATGCTGATACAGAGTGAAATATCCCCATAAATACACCATACCATTGATACTCTGGTACAAAGCGAATAGATAACAAAATAGCTCCTATGGCCTCAATTAATAGTGTTCCAAGAACGACATTTTTCGTTAACCTTACCATTCCTGATAAAGAATACTGATTAAGTGCTTCTTGAATAATTAACCTTTCCTTTAAACTAATTTTTTTACCAAGTATTATAAACAAAGTTGTTGTGATCGTCATAAAACCTAAGCCGCCGATTTGGATAAGCGCTAAAATAGCAATTTTTCCAAACATCGTCCAATGCTCTAATGTATTAACTACTGCCAACCCCGTCACACATACTGCTGAAGTAGCTGTAAATAATGCATTTAACAAACCAATACTTTGTCCATCATTACTAGAAATTGGAAGATTTAGTATTAAAGTGCCAATTAATATAATAAACAAAAACCCTAAAACAAGTATTTGTGTAGGTTTCAAATTCATTAGTATGCTTTTCTTTTCCATTAATTGCCTCCGTAAGTATATAATAACCTTCGTATATTATAACGCATGTTCATGATTATGACAATTATAATTCAGTAATACACCAAGTTTTAACTTTTTACATTTTCATCTATATTTCGTAGGCATAAATCTGTTTTCACAAAAACTTCTTGACAGCATTATCTTGCTGGTGTACTATTTACCTATGACACGCATGCAGGAGGGCTAATATGGAGTTCAATACGAGTATACCAATATATCTTCAAGTTATGGATACATTAAAAAAGCAATTAATCCTAGGCGTATTGAAGCCGGGAGATCAGCTTCCTTCGACAAGGATTCTAGCTAGCTTATACAATGTCAATCCCAATACTGCCGCTAGAATCTACAAAGAGTTGGAACTAGAAAAAATTTGTTTTACAAAAAGAGGCTTAGGAACCTTTGTCACAGATTCTGAAGAGACCATTTTAAAGCTAAGAGAACCAATGGCTAACAAAGCGATCGATCACTTCATCGCAGAGATGACACAATTGGGATATAATTTCTCGGATATGATAAAAATCATTAAAGAAAGAGAGTGTGAATAACATGGCTTTATTACAAACTAATAATTTAAGTAAAAGATTCGCAAAAACATTGGCCGTTGATGAAGCTACTATAACGCTAGAACCTGGAAAAATATACGGGTTGTTAGGACCAAATGGTAGTGGTAAGTCAACACTTATGAAAATGATAGCAGGTCTTGTTCATCCATCTAAAGGCGATATTCAAGTTTTAGGTGGTCCAGTCGGGGTAGAATCAAAAAAACACATAGCTTATATGACAACGGAACAATATTTATATGAATACATGACCATTAAAACAGTAGGTCAATTTCATATTGACTTCTATAAAGATTTTGAATTTGATACTTACAATAAATTAATTGATACAATGAAGCTTGATATGAAAATGAAAGTATCTTCCTTATCCTCTGGCATGGCTTCTAAATTAAAAATTGCAGCGACTATGTCTCGTAATGCAAAACTATATATGCTAGATGAGCCATTAAATGGAATAGATTTAGTTGCTAGAGATCAAATTATTAATACAATAATCGAGCGAGCTACCCCTGAAAATACATTGCTTATCTCAAGTCATCTTATTGATGAAATGGAAAAAATATTAGATGAAGTTATTTTCATTAAACAGGGCAAAATTGTTGTTATGGGAAACGCTGAAGAAATAAGGGAGAAAAACGAAAAATCAATTGTTGATCTTTATAGGGAGGTGTATGGCGTATGATGAAATTAATAAAATATGAAATTCTGAGAAAACAAAACAACATCTTTATTGCAATAGCCATCTTAGCATTTTTAGAACTTGGCATATTATTTGGGTTATATAAAGGTGGGCAATGGCTAACACTCTCTGTATTCTTTATATTTATTATGGTTACTTGTGGAATCCTCACCGTTTTTATAGACACCGTTCGATCGTATTCTTTTGATTTAAACCAAAAACAGGGTTATTCCCTCTTTTTAACCCCAACTAGTGGTTATAAAATAATTGGTGCAAAAGGGCTCGTCAGTTTAATAGAATTATTAACTGTTGTACTTGTAGTATTTGGCCTAATGGTAATTAACTTTCAGTTCACCAAGTACTTGTACTATGATTCCGTAAATGAAGTCACTGCTCAAATAATTCGCTTTATAAACGAATCTAATATATTGCCTTCCTTAAGCCAAACCTTTTTATTCGTAACGGCAAGCACCTTTGAATGGTTTACAGTTATTATGATTGCAATTCTTGCAATCACATTAAGAAAAACAATATTATCGGATTCAAAGATTGGTTGGATAATAAGCTTAGCTTTCTTTATTGCACTATATACTGCTATGGAGTTGATTAATGCAACAGCTCTTGCATCCTTTGGTTTTATCGGCGACATGACGGATCTGACAAGAATATCTTCCACAACCCCAGATCCATCAATTATTACTGGCTACATTTATAAGTATCTTGGTATTTCATCAATATTGTTTCCAATATATATTGGAATATTGTTCTATTTTTCTGGTAAGCTCTTGAACAAACGTGTAGACCTATAATAATATTGCACCTAGTAACATATAGTGTTACTAGGTGTTTTTTTGTCCAATAAAAAAGTTATTATTTACGAAAGGGGACTTGACTATAAAACTCAGTAAGCGATTACAATACTCATTAATTTTCACTACAATCTCTTTAAGCTTCTTTATTTTATTATTCATCTATAAAACACATCTAGCTTCAACTGCTACGCTATTACATAAAGAAGAAATTCTAACAAGCTATACACATGAAAGCATTCAAAAAGAAATGAATGATTTCGACGCATATACCCTCTACTTAGTGTCTGACATATTAAGCGCATCCCCTCTATCTGCAACTTTTATGTACCATGATTTAGAAATACTTGGCTTAGAAGGATTAGCCTATAAGTTAGATGACTTCTCGCCAACTTCTTTTAGTGAACGTATTTATAAGGCTAAACAGGTATTAGAAAAATTAAATACAATAGATTATAATTTTCTTAATGAAGAGCAAAAATTAACCTATGAAATGCTGGAATTTCAAAATCAGCTTGCTGTAGCCAGCGAACCCTACATATATTATAGTCATATAATCGAACCAAGTTCAGGAATTCAAATGAACCTACTCCTTTCATTGATACAAATTGAACTTTCATCAAAAGAAGACGTAGATGCATATTTAACACGACTTAAGCAAGTACCAAGGTTATTTAGTCAATTAATAGATTATGAGAAGGTTAAGTCAATTAAAGGTTTGCAAATGCCTAGTGAGTTATATGATTTAGTTATCGTACAACTTGAGAATTTATTAGTAGACCCAGAGAATTTCATTCTATACCTATCCTTTGAAGAAAGAATCAATCAAATCCCGAATATGGATCGGGAAACAAAAGAAGCCTATAAGTTTGCCTGCCTCTCCATTATTGAGGATCAAATATATCCTGCCTATGAAGAACTAATCACTTCAATCCATGACCTCAAAGTTTATTCTACTACGAATCAAGGTGTTTGTTCTTTTCAAAATGGTCAAGACTATTATAAATACATTATAAAAAAAGAAACTTCTTATGACATGTCAGTTGAAGCCCTTAGAACTTGGGTAACAAATGAGCTATATACTACAATGGGTATGGTAGAACAACTATATGCTGACTATCCTGAGCTGATGGACTATGAAGATTTTACTTCACAATTACCAACCTATAATAGTATGGAAGAATTATATGCCATAGAAGAACAATGCTTGGATGAACAATTTTATGACTATGACATTGATCGGGCATCAGAACATATTATTCCAAACTACATAGAAGAATATGTAGCCGCTGGCTTTTACTTTCCTATAGCCATTGATGGTGAAGAATATGGTAATATGTATTTACAAGAAAGCGCATATAAAAGCATTAATACAACAACCCTGGAATTATACTTTCACGAAAATATTCCTGGTCATCATATGTATTTTAGTAGATTTTATGCAAGTGATTTACCTTTGATACGAAAAGTATGCTCGTGGCTACCTTATGAAGAAGGATGGGCTCAATATGTTCAAGGATTGAGTATAGATTATTATGGTTTAGATGAACCTTTTACACAACTGTTAAAATTGACAAGAAAGTTGTCTTATTATTATATGTTGCTTTTAGATCTTAGATATCATTATGATGGGATTAGCGCCGAAGAAGCCCTCCAAGCCTTTTTAGACTTGGGCTTCCCTGAAATCTCAGCCAAAAAAATTATCACCCGTATGATAGCACATCCAGGTGAAATCATACACTATGTATATGGCTGCTATAAAATAGAAGAGTATTTGAATCAATGTAAGCAATCACTCGGAAGCCAATTCGATATAAAAGACTTTCATGAAATGATCTTATCAAATGCTGAATTGCCTTTTACAACAATGGATAAAATAATTGAAAAATATATCAATCATTAAGTCTAGCATAAAGCTCTCGTTTAATTTTTATTTTGTTTATAACTAAGCTTGCAAAAATCCATATTATTAACAATCCGAAAGCAATAAAAAACGGAACAGTTAATGTCATGGAATATGGATAAAAAACAGTATTTACTGCAATGCCCTTTTGCGTCATAATAACTGAACTGCTACCTTCTAGACTCCTCAATTCGGTTAATGCCCTAAGGGCAAACATATTAAAATAAGAAATTTTCATCACAACAAAATTTATCAAAAATATAAACATGCTAGCTAACGAGAAATATATAACCAACTTTATACCTTTTAACTCCTTAAGCGCTAAAAGTAGGCCGATTGATACAAGTGCTAACAACACCATCACAATATATGAAATTATATAAATAATATGTAAAAAAGAAAATATTGAAAATCCTTCGTTACCTTGTTCATCTTGAATCGTTTTATAATTGTCAAAATAATCAAAAACATAAATCACTAAATCTACAGGCGATGCTTCGACAAATACACCTTCATATATTTTTTGCTCTTTAACATTTAATTCCTTATACTCTTTTGAGATAATATTTTTAGGCATTCTAACAAAACCATGATAAGTTGTACTGCCACCTAGCTCAAACCAAGGAAATACAGTCATCAATATGAAAAGCCCTATTATTGCAATTAGAATAATACGAGTTTTTTTTACAGTTCCTAGTTCCTTCTTATTGTTCACTTCTTCTTTATTTTTAGAATCTATCTGTTGTTTTATCTGTTCATCTTCTTGATCAATAATCTCTTGAATTATATCTTCAACCTCCATTGAATGCTCCTTCCATCCTATCAAACTCTTATTTTAATTTGTCTTATAATTTTACCATATCCTTTAGTAAAATGGTAACAAATCATATCACTTTTTTTTGGGGTCTTGCACCCATCTAAAAAAAACAAACACGCCAATCGCTATTAGCCCTACCATTGCACCTATGCTATCTATCATAACATCAAAAAGACTACTTGTTCTTTCAATAGAAAGACTTTGAAACATCTCATCTATAAATGCAATGCAAATTGATATGATTCCACTTAATAAAAGTGATGGAATCATTCTTTTAAAAATGTTATGAAGAGCAGATACTAGTAATACTGCAAGAACCATAAATTCAAAAATATGAGCAAGCTTTCGTATGGTATAATGAATTGTAGCAAAATTGTAAGAATAATCCCCCTTACTATGTAACAAGGTCTCAACTTTTTTTGCAATACCAGATGAAAGACTATTCGTAGTATTTCCACTTTGGGCAGAGAATCCGAGAATAAGAATAAGAAAAAGAATAAGTATTATAGCTGGAAAATATCTCTTCATCATATTTTTTCACTCCTAAATACGATCTATGTTTTTTAGTGTAACACAAGTATAAAGGAAAAATGATTACTATGCAAGACATACTCCTTTGAATAGTAGAAAGTTATTATCCTTAAAATCATACAAAAAACAAGCCGAAAACCTCTGCACTACTGCAGCTTTTTTTCGGCTTTAGATTACCATAATAATATCCTATCTTGTTTCTAACAGTTTACTTATATCATACCTAAAATCGGAAAAATGCTTTTCCATCGTTAATCCTTCATCAATATCGAAATCCACATACTTACCATTTTTAAAGGCAACAACTCTATTGCTTTTTCCTTCACATAAGAGATCCACTGCATAAGCGCCCATCATTGATGCATGCATTCTGTCAAGTGCTGTTGGGCTGCCTCCTCGTTGTAAGTGTCCGAGTATTGTAGCTCTACTTTCGATACCAGTTACTCGCTCAATTTTTTCCGCTAATTCTATTGACCCACCTACACCTTCAGCAATAATAATCAGGTTATGTTTTTTTCCTTTTTTCCTATTTTCAATTACTCGTCTTATAATTTCATTTTCATCCATATCTGGTCTTTCAGGGATAATAATTTCCTCTGCACCATTAACAATACCACACCACAAGGCTATATAGCCCGCATCTCTTCCCATCACTTCAACAATAGAACATCTTTCATGTGACGTTGATGTATCTCTTATTCTATCTATGTTTTCCATTGCAGTATTAACTGCTGTGTCAAATCCAATCGTATAATCTGTACATCCAATATCCAGATCAATTGTACCGGGAACGCCGATCGTATTTATTCCTAAGTTTGATAGTTTTTCTGCTCCTCTAAAAGAACCATCTCCGCCAATTACTACCAGGCCATCAATACCAAACACCTTACACATATCTGCACCTCTTTGTTGCCCTTCAGGTGTTAAAAACTCTTTACATCTTGCTGTATATAAAATTGTTCCACCTTTTTGAATTGTATCCGAAACACTCTTCGATTCCATTTCAAATATTTCGCCACTAATTAACCCATTATAACCTTTTCGTATTCCCATAACTTTTTTTCCTTGTGCCAATGCCGTTCTAACCACTGCACGTATTGCCGCATTCATTCCAGGTGCATCTCCACCGCTTGTAAGAACACCAATTGTTGATATTTCTTTATTCATTATATTACCTCCATGATATTTCATCAAACTATATAATTAAACGGAGTTATCCTCCTGCTTCCTTTGAAAGTGGGTGACCCTTCAACGATGTGCAATAATACTAAAACAATGGTTGTAGCGTCAAAAGTAAGTTAGTTCTAATTCTTACACAACATATAGCGATAGTTAAAGCATCCATGCACTATATGTTGTGCAAGAAAGAACAACTATATACTTTTGACACTATAACCAACAATTGATTTATTTTTTCCATTGCTTTATAAGCATTACTATTGTATTACATTTTTCTCAAAATTTCAACACTCTTTCCTTAACTTTTACATTGTTTTCTCCAGCAATTTTTTCAAAGGCTTCTAGAGATTCTTTTGTCAAGCGTATATTATAATTCTTTAATTCTCTTTTCATATTTTCTTTTTGAAGATATAAAACAACCTGATGATTACCAAATAGTTGTTCCATGCTATTTTCTAGTGCTTCTCGTTTATTCTCATAATCGGCTTCATCATTAAACCTGATAAATAGTTTTTTCTCAATTACATCATCAAATCTATCTATCTGGCTACAAATTAATTTAGCGTTTTGTTCATCCCCTATGCTCACTCTTCCTTTAATAAATATTTTTTCGTCGTCATGTAAAATATCTTTATATTGTTCATATAAGTTTGGAAACACAACAACCTCAACAACACCGTATAGATCTTCAACTATTATAAAAGCCATTGTTTTATTATTTCTAACTGTCTTAATGATCTTCTCTGTAATAAGTCCACCAATAACAACTTTTTGACCTTCATATAATCTATGTTTAGATACACCTTCATCATCCTCATAAGAAAAATCAAAACTTTTATTTGAAATAATCCTCTCCCATGTTTCTTCGTATCTTTGTAATGGATGTCCGCTAACATAAATACCTAAAACTTCTTTCTCAAAGGTCAACATTTGCTCTTCATGATATTCCTCTACCTGTGGAAGCAAATCATCAAGGGGCGAGTCTTTTGCCACCTCTTCCGAAAATGAAAACAAATCAATTTGTCCATCTATGACTGTTTTTTGACCATGGGCAATCGCATCAAGTATTGGTTTATAGCCTTGCATATACTGTTTTCGATAACCTCCTAAGGAATCAAAAGCTCCTCCTTTTATTAGGCTTTCGAGTAATCTTTTATTCAGATTACATGCACCTAGTCTCTCACAGAACTGCGTAAATGATTCAAATTTCCCCTTTTCCACTCGCTCATCAACTAAAGTCTTTATAGCATTCTTTCCAACATTTTTAACTGCTGAAAGCGAAAATCTTATCTGATTTTTCGATACTGAGAAATACCAATATCCTTCATTAATATCTGGAGGCAATAAACTAATATTCATACTTTTTAATGTTGCAATGTACTCAGATACTTTCGTTGCATTATCCATTACAGAAGTAAGTAGCGCTGCCATAAATTCTACTGGATAATGCGCCTTTAACCATGCCGTTTGGTATGCAACAACTGCATATGCAGCCGCATGAGATTTATTAAAGGCATACTTTGCAAAGTCAATCATTGTATCAAAGATCACTGTTGCTGCACCCTCTGAAATTCCACGCGCTATACACCCAGGAACGCCATCAGCCTCATTACCGTAAATAAAATTATTTCTTTCTTCATTCATAACATCTTCTTTTTTCTTTGACATTGCACGTCGTACCAAATCACTTCGTCCTAAGGTATAGCCTGCTAAGTCACGAACAATTTGCATAACCTGTTCTTGATACACAATACACCCATAAGTAGGCTCTAAAATAGGAACAAGTTCTTTACATGCATATTTAATAGTGCTTGGACTTCTTTTACCTTCTATATATTGAGGAATGAAATCCATTGGTCCTGGACGGTATAGTGATACACCTGCAATAATATCTTCTATATTCTCTGGCTTCAAATCCTTCATGAAGCTCTTCATTCCAGCACTTTCTAATTGAAATACCCCTTCTGTTTTACCCGAACTAATCAGCTCGAAGGTAGCTGTATCGTTATATGAAATATTGTCCATATTAACATCTATATTTTTACTAATCTTAATTTGTTTCACTGCATTTTGAATAACGGTTAAGGTCCGAAGTCCCAAAAAGTCCATTTTCAACAACCCAAGCTCTTCTAAGGTAGTCATTGTAAATTGGGTAGTAATAGCGCCATCGCTCGCATTTAACGGAACATACTCATAAACAGGTCTTTCACAGATTACAACACCTGCTGCATGGGTAGAACTATGTCTTGGTAAGCCTTCTAACCTTCTAGACATATCGATTAAGTATTTAATCTGTTCATCTTCTTTATAGAGACCTGCTAGCTCTGAATTCATTTTAAGTGCTTTATCAATTGTAATTTTCAGTTCTTGAGGAATCATTTTTGCAACCTTATCAACGACGGGATAAGGAAGATTCAATGCTCTACCAACGTCACGTATAACAGCCCTTGCTGACATCGTTCCGAAGGTAATTATTTGCGCTACTTTATCTTCCCCATACTTAGTAACAACATAGTCAATAATCTCTTGTCTTCTTTCATAGCAAAAATCTATATCAATATCGGGTAGACTTATTCTTTCAGGATTTAAAAAGCGTTCAAACAACAATTGATACTTAATTGGGTCAATATCTGTAATCCTTAGGACATAAGAAACAATACTTCCTGCTGCTGAGCCTCTCCCTGGACCTACAATAATATCATGGTCCTTGGCATATTTAATAAAATCCCAAACGATAAGAAAGTAGTCAACGTATCCCATTGTTTCGATTACTGACAACTCAAATTCCATTCTGTCAAGCAATTCTGACGTAACCACTTCATATCTTTCTTTAATCCCTTGGCTACATAAAAATCTCAAATATTCCTTTGCATTATATTCTATTGGCACATCATACTTTGGCAATTTTATATTTCCAAACTCAAAATCAACTTGACATCTTTCTGCAATTTTATGGGTATTTTCTAATGCTTCCATATGCTCTGGAAAAAGTTCTAACATCTCCTCTGGAGATTTCGCATAAAATTGTCCACCTGGATATCGCATTCTATCCTGGTCATCCACTTTTTTATTGGTTTGTATACACAAAAGTATATCATGTGCATTCGCATCCTCAGCAAAAGTATAATGAATGTCATTTGTTGCCACCAGTGGTATATTTATTTCCTTGCTTAATTTTATAAGTCCTATGTTTACTTTTTTTTGTTCTTTATATCCATGATCTTGTAATTCTAAATAAAAGTTTCCTTTTCCTAATATAGCTTCATACTTGAGTGCTATAGTTTTTGCGTGTTCATAATCATCTTTTAAAATAGCATTTGATACTTGGCCCGCTAAGCAAGCACTTAACCCAATGATTCCTTCGCGGTGACTTGCAAGTAGTTCAAGATCTATCCTAGGCTTATAATAAAATCCTTCTGTGAAACCATCAGAAACTAGCTTCATTAGATTTTGATAGCCCACTTGATTCTCAGCTAATAGAACAAGATGGTAATAGCCCGAATCTCGCTTAGATTCCTTATTCCATCTTGAGCCATTTGCAACATATACCTCACATCCTATAATCGGTTTAATACCTTGCTTTTTTGCCTCTTTATAAAACTCTACAACACCATACATTACACCATGATCTGTTATGGCGATGGAATCCATACCCATCTTTTTAACTTGTTGAATAAGTTCTGTAATCTTACTTGAGCCATCTAATAAACTATATTCAGTATGTACATGTAAGTGTGTAAAGGGAATTTTCTTGTTTGTTGATGTCATAGTATCACTTCCTTTGGTGAAAAACTAATTTTGATTCATTATATCATCCCTTTTAATGAAATGCTAGCGGTTTACCTATTCATAAGTAATATGATCATCTGCCATTTTTATAATTTGAAACAATAAAAGGGGCTGTTGCACAACGCAAGTTGTGTAGCAGTTCCTTTTTTTGACTTACAGTCAATTTTTCGGGTATAGGTTACATCACACTGTCAGACTAAAG
>PGZO01000022.1 GCA_002841375.1 Firmicutes bacterium HGW-Firmicutes-7
CTTTAGTCTGACAGTGTGATGTAACCTATACCCGAAAAATTGACTGTAAGTCAAAAAAAGGAACTGCTACACAACTTGCGTTGTGCAACAGCCCCTTTTCAAATGAGCACTTGCGTGCCCTCAAATTACATCATTGCCTTTCAAAGTATGTTAAACGCCAATATTTTCATCTTGTTAAGCCTGTATACGCTAGTACTTAATTTTTTTCCCACAATGAGGGCATATATGCTCTTCATCCTTACTTTTCATTTCTTCAATAAATCCAGTACCAACAATACCTGTAGGCAATGCAACGAGACCTATACCAAAAATGGCAATAATTGAAGAGAGTACCTTTCCTCCCCAAGTGATTGGATATACATCCCCATACCCAACTGTTGTTAACGTAGCAATTGACCACCAAAAGGTTGAAATAATGTTAGGAAACACTTCAGGTTGAGAGGTACTTTCAATATAATACATTAGCGTTGAAGAAATGATAATAAGAATAAGCATAATCATTACGATTGCTAACAGTTCATCTTTCTTTTCCTTTATCACATCTTTTATGAGTTTTATAGATTTAGAATATCTTGATAACTTTAATATTCTAAACAATCTGGCTATTCTAATAAATCTAAAATCATATATACTAAACATTGCTAAATAAAAAGGTAATATGGCAAATAAATCAATAAGTGCCATAAATGTACACATATACTTGATTCTTACCCATATTTTTCTAGAATCATCCGGATAATGAATATCGGCTAACCATAACCTTAACCCATATTCTATCGTAAACACAACAATAGACACATTTTCTATTGCTTTAAAAGTCAGAAAATAGGCTGAATAAATTGTCTTATAGGATTCTAAAATAATGGCAAGCACATTAATTGCAATAAGTATTAAAATTGTATAGTCAAATACTTTGGCTAAATGATCGTTTTCATTTGTTAATTCCATTATTTCATATATTCTATTTTTTAGCCTAGACATTTTTAGCTCCTTAAAAATTTTTCTATACCTAATTTTTTAAGTTTTGCTAAAACATAGATATTTATTCAAAAAACTAATAAGCCCTTCTTACTCACTTAAAACTCTCCTAATAATCCCATCGTACCAATAAAATAAAATAATAAGTACTCAATAATCATATCATTCTTTTTCTTTTCATCATTATAATATTGACGAATAATTGACACGATTCCATTTAATACTTGTTCAGCTAAAACCTTTCCAATATCAATCATTTCATATTTAGCATTATGTTCTTTTAAGTGTTCTTTAAAATGTTCATCTAATAAGTCAATTAGAACTTCTCGAGCTTGGTCATACTTCGTACCTTTACTACATTCAATAAGAATAACAAACTTATTTCCTAATTGTGGTATGAATTTTGGAATAAAATCAGCCAGCACTTTTTTCCATTCGCTCGGATTTGATATTTGCCATAAATAATCTGGTTTAACCAATTTATTATGGTTTTGTAAAAGAAACTTAAAATTGTAATATTCCTCCCCTACTATTTGATTAAAAAGTTCTTCTTTACTCTCAAAATAATTATAGAAATTCCCAATCGTTGTACCCGATGCTTTTACAATTCTTCTAATAGATGCTTTCTCAAACCCATTCGTATAAAACTCTAACTCTGCATTTTTTAATATTGAATCTCTTACTTGTTCTTTTTTTATTTGCATAGGTTTCACCTGTTATCATTTGATTTTCAACACTACTTTTTCTATCTAAAAACACTATGTAGGTATAGTTCAAGTTTTGTTTTGATAGGCATAAAGTATAAGTTTCTATTTTTACTGTCAGCAAATTCCATAGCGTTCTTTGCAAAACCAATATTCCAATTATACTCCGTTGAAAATCCCTCCGGAAAAATAACATTGTTTTTTGCATGCCAATAATTTTGAGAATGGGCTGACAGTACTGGAGATATTCCAAAGTATACATTTGTACCACTTAACATTTCTTCATAAATTGACATAAATCTAATATCAAAAAATGGTTGAGTAAAAAAACCATCTACCCCAGCATATAACTTTCTCTTTATGTAAAGCATTTCTGACTTAAAACTATCTCTATACTGATCTATTGCACCATATACCTTAATGTGTGGAAGCTCAGTTTTAAATTTTCTAATCACATCAATGGTAGAGGAGTGATAGATCTTCTTATTCATATCTTGAGGAAGGTCACCTGTTAATATTAGGACTTCATTAATATCATTTTCAATTAATACTTTTGCCATTGGTAGTGGTTCTTCTAAATCTATATCCATTGCACGAATATGAGGAATTGTTCTTTGATAACTTTTCTTTGCGACTTTACAGCCGTCCCAACTTCTCATGTCAAATTTAATAAGATCAGGAATATTTATACCTTCAATTTCAGGATAATTGGATTTAGTATAGCTTAACTGTTGAGATAATAGTTCCTCATTATTAGGAACCAACTCTAAAGAAATAACCATAATAAACTCCTCCATTTCTTTTTAAGTATACGATAGCATATTCTTGAGTTTTTGTAAAACAACAACTTTCAATTTTAATCATTTCAAATATAAAGAAATTTCCAAATCTACGCAAAAAACCCAAGGTACCTTGAGTTTTTTGCGTATTATTTAAGTTGTCCTATCTTTATGTTCAATTTTCACAGACATCTATGATGTCTAATTTCAGCATTTGCGACGACGATGATCATCTTCCTCTACAGCATCTAAAATTCTTTTTAATAAAGGAACGATTTGATCGCATGTACATTCTTCAATATCTTGAACTGAATCTAAAATATCATCTAATATCCCTTCAATATCAGATGGTCTGCGACGACGCCTAGGTCTACAGCTTTCCTCAATTTCATCACTTAATACCCTATTCCACATATTACCAACCTCCTTTTTTGAAAATACTAACAAGTATTACTTTGCCGGCATGACTTAATACTTGTACTAATATGTTATTCAATTGTTCATAGATCTGTTCTTATATCGTGTAATAAGTTCCTTGTATTACAAACAATATTCTTCCCAACAATTAGTAAGAATGCTATACTAGACCAAAGCGCTTATCTAGCGCATGACTTAACGTATAGTGTAAAAATAAATATTATTAGGAGGCAACTCAAGTGGCATTAGATGGTATCGTCTTATCAAGTATAGTTAACGAATTAAGTACGCTTCTAATCGGGGGAAGAGTGGATAAAATTGCACAACCTGAAAAGGATGAATTGATTATATCAATTAGAAATAATCGTACATTATATAAGTTACTTCTCTCAGCACAAGCCAACCTACCCCGACTGCATATTACGAGTCTACAAAAGCATAACCCATTAACTGCGCCTAGCTTCTGTATGATTCTTAGAAAATATCTTAACAATGCTAAAATTACAAATATCTGTCAACCTAATTTCGAGAGAATTGTTGAGATATCATTTGAACATCTTAACGAACTCGGTGACTTATGCAAAAAAATATTAATAATTGAAATAATGGGCCGTCATAGCAATATCATATTATGCGATGAAAAAAAGATGGTTTTAGATAGTATCAAACATGTTAGTAGCCAAATGAGCTCAATTCGCGAAGTATTCCCAGGTAAAGATTATTTTTATCCTCCTTCCAAAGAAAAAGAAAACTTATTTAATATTAAAGATCTAAACAGCTTCATTAAAACGCTTACTAAGCCTGTAGGCATTGGACAAGCCATTTATGAGTCTTTTACTGGCCTAAGCCCACTAATCGGCGAGGAAATGTGCTTTGCTGCTCAAATTGATAGTAACAGCGCTATAACTGAGCTATCACTAGAAGAACAGAATCGTTTATATCGCATTTTTAATATCATTTCTACAAAGATTAATACGAAAGACTATTCGCCCACTATATTTCTTGATAACACAGGGAAATATTCAGATTTTTATGTACTTCCTTTATCCATCTATACGAATTATGAAACCCTTCCTTATTCTTCTACTTCAGAATTATTGGACAGTTTCTTCGAAAAGCGCTCTAGTGCTAGCAGAATTAGTCAAAAATCTGTAGATATAAGAAAACTTGTTCAAAATAATTATGAACGTTGTTCAAAAAAATTAGATTTACAAGTACGTCAACTTCAAGATACTACAGATAAGGATTTATTGAAAATAAAGGGAGAATTAATAAACGCTAATTTGTATCAAATAAGTGATGGGATGTCAAAAATTGAGCTATATAACTATTACAATAATCGTTATGATACAGTTACTTTAGATCCTAACTTAAGTCCTGCTCAAAATGCGCAACGTTATTTTGCAAAATATAATAAAAAGAAACGTACGTTTGCCGCTCTTACTGATCAAATTGATAGCACCAAGCAAGAACTAAATCATTTAGAATCTATTAAATATGCACTAGATTTCACTACTACTGAAGAAGATTTAATGCAGATAAAAAATGAATTAATCGCTTCAGGCTATATAAAATTCAAAAAAACAAAAGCTAAGAAGTTATTAAACAAGTCAGAACCCTTCCATTATATGTCTTCAGATGGTTTTGATATCTATGTAGGTAAAAATAATATTCAAAATGAAGAGCTTTGGATTAAATTTGCAACAAATGGTGATTGGTGGTTTCATGCCAAGGATATACCGGGTTCTCACGTAATAGTAAAAACAGGTGGAAAAGAATTACCTGATCGCGTATTCGAAGAGGCAGCAGCGCTTGCAGCATATTATAGTAAAGGAAAAGACTCCGGTAAGGTTACTGTTGATTATACACTGAAAAAGAACCTAAAAAAACCGAATGGTTCTGCCCCTGGATTTGTGATATATCATACAAATTTTTCTATGCTTGTGGAGCCAAAAGAACATACTATAAAGAGAGTCAACTAATAGGTCTCTCTCTTTATAGTAGTAAAATGTAATGATGACACGGTGCATTATAGAGTTTAATTTTCAAAAAAATAGTGGCCCATATCGACCACTATTTTTTTTATAACATTTTCAACTTATAAAGTACATTTGTTCCTAAAAATTACTTGATACATCTTTATTTGTGATTATAATAAAAACTATGTCAACAACTAATGATGATCCATCGGAACGACACCTCACAATTATAAGTCATTGTGAGTTTCAATTTCAACTCACATTATTATTATGTCCCCCAAATCTAAAATTATTCAAAAGTTTTTAACTTACTCTAAGTTCCAATCTCAACTTATCAGCAATAAGTGCCACAAACTCAGAATTCGTCGGCTTTCCTTTTCCGTGGCTAATCGTGTAACCAAAAAGATTGTCTAAAGTTTCCATCTTGCCTCTACTCCAAGCTACCTCAATAGCATGTCTTATTGCTCGCTCCACTCTACTTGGAGTCGTATCATATTTCTCTGCAATGGCAGGATATAATGACTTTGTAATGGAATTAAGAATTTCGATATCATTGATTACCATAATGATGGCATCTCTTAAATATTGATAACCTTTAATATGTGCAGGAACACCTATCTCATGAATAATATTTGTTACTTCTGATTCCAAAACACGAGATTGATACCCATACTTATTGATGGTATTTTCTTTTATGAAACTACTGCTATTTTTTTCTCTCTTGACAAACTCTATTCTTCCTTTAAGCTGTCTTATACGTTTTGCAAGTGAATCATAATTAAATGGTTTCATCATATAGTACTCTGCGCCTAAGCTTAACGCATTTTTAGTTACCTTCTCTTGCCCAACAGCTGATAGCATAATAAAAATAGGCTTTTTTTCTAAATCTTCTTCGTTGATTTTTTCTAGAACACCAAGCCCATCTACTAGTGGCATTACTACATCTAGTAATACAATATCGGGTTTTTTGACTCTAATTTGTTCAATTGCATCTTCCCCATTATGAACAACATCAACTACTTCAATATCCTCCTGTGTTTCAAAATAATCAGACATCATTGCACATAATTTTTGGCTATCATCAACTATCAAGACCTCAATCTTATCTTTCATTATTCTTCCCCCTCTTCCATATTTTAATGTACAATATTATTATAGTACTATAATCCTTTTAAATCAACAAATAAAAAACGCAATTTTTGACATTATATTACTTTTTACAACATGGTCTCTAGTATTCTTCTAATATCATATTTTCAATAAAGGTTCCATACCCTTTTGTCGAATCCTGAACAAATACATGTGTTACTGCTCCAATCAGCTTATCTCCTTGTATTATTGGACTTCCACTCATACCTTGTATTATTCCATTTGTCAGATTAAGCAACTCTGTGTCTACAACTTTTATGATCATGCCTTTATTTGCCTCATCATTCAAAAATACCTTTTCGATGAGTATCTCATAATCCTTAATTTCTCCACTAACATTGCTTCTTATCAGTGCTTTTCCAATTTGTATATCATATTTAAAGCCTAAAGAAATCACTTCATTTCGTGTGTATTCTTCTTTTCCTTGTTTTGTCAATGAACCAAAAATACCATTTTTATCATTTTTGTTTACAAGTGCAATTGTATTTTCTTCACTTTCAATAATTACACCTGCTATTTCACCTGGCGTCCCATCTTGTCCCTTCGTAATGTTAGTAATTAAAGAGGTAACTAACGTACCTCCTGACAGTTCCATAAGTTGCTGGGTATCAACATCTGTTATCCCATGACCTAAAGCGCCAAAGTTGTTTTTTTCTAAATTAACGTATGTTAACGTCCCAATTCCTTGTGTATCATCTCTTACCCAAACGCCTAACTTATATTCATCTGCTACAGATGTTTTACTTGGTTTAATTTTAACATCTATCATCTCATCTTTTCTTTCAAGTTCTATTAATACTTCTTTTCCTTTTGAAGCGTTGATTTGTTCAATTAATTCTTCCTTTGTCGCAATCTTCTTATTATTAATTTTTTTGATGTAATCTCCAGAGTACAAAATATCCTTTGAGGGAGATACTTTCTTCCCATCAGGATCAATTAAATTACCGGTCCCTAGCACTAATATACCATCTGTTGAAACTGTTACACCAACCATTTCACCAACTGGTATGTAGTTATTAGGATTAATAACTTCTACTTGAACTTTTTTAATTGGTAATAAGCCTAATAATTTTATTTGAACGTTAAATTTTCCAGTCTCTTCTGATCGCACGGTAAAAGACTTGTTTAGATTTACTGCTATACGATCCTGTGGAACAGGTTCACTGTTAATTTGTAATACGCCCTTAATATCTCCTTTTATCTCAGCCTGTAATGGAACATTATAGCCAATGCTTTTTTCTTCTCCTACAAATATTTTATAGTTATTAGGTATATATATTTTCACAAAAAAATGAAAGCAAATAACTAAGGTTAAACAAAAGGCAACGATTAGTAGGATAGATCTATATAACTTTTGACTCATTTTTTCACATCCTATTAGCATTATTTTTTCAAGAGCTATAGCTTTAAAATTCCCTTTGCAAAATTTAATTATGCTAGCAAAAAGTACAAGTAGAAACCTTTAGGCGTAAAAAAAAACTTGCTCTTTATAAGCAAGTTTTTTATTCATAATATTATATTTTTATTAATTTTTTTTACCCTTCACTTCATTTGCTAATTTTTTCATCTCAATTGCACTGTTTTGTATTGATTCAGTGATTTTTGCTCCCCCAATTAAACGAGACAATTCGATAGGAATTTCAACTTCCTTCAGTTTAATCATGGTAGTAATATTTTTATCTTTTATTGATCTTTTTTCAATAAGGTAATGATTATCTGCCATTGCAGCAATTTGAGGAAGATGTGTAATACATATAAGCTGTCTACTTCTTGATAGTTTTACCATTTTTTCCCCTACCATTTGTGCCGTTCTGCCACTGATACCATTATCAATTTCATCAAATATTAAAGTAGATATTTCATCACAATCAGCTAGAACTGATTTTATAGCTAGCATTACTCTAGAAAGTTCTCCACCTGAAGCAATTTGAGTTAAAGGCTTCATATCTTCACCAATATTCGTTATAATCATAAATTCTACATCATCCCAACCATCAACGCCAAATCCTTCTCTCTGTAAACATTGTATATAAAATTCAGTATTTTTTAAGTTTAAGTCCTTAAGTGCATCGGTAACCTGTTTAGAAAGCATTTTTGAACCCTTTTGCCTTAACGTAGATAATATTTTACATAGATCATTTATTTCATTCTCAATAGTGAGCATTTGCTGCTGTATTTTCAAAAGACTTTCTTCATGATGAAGCAGCTTTTCAAGTTTATCCCTTTTTATATCTAATATAGATAATATTTCTTCAATATGATTTGAGTGCTTCATTTTCAAACCATTAATTAGATCAATCCGCTTTCTAATATAATCTAATGACTCATCATCAAGAATAAGGTTATCAATATAATCATATGTATCATGGTCGAAATCAACAAGAATAAACTCTAATTGTTCTAATTGTTCAAATAATTTTGAAAGTGAACTATCTAACCCATTAATTTTACTCATTTGTTCGATGGCTTTTGATATTAGAAATGCTGCACCGTTCACATGATCATGCCCTAATACAAGTTCTCTTACAGTATATAGGGTACTTTGTATTTTTTGAACATTGGATAGTTTTTTATACTCTTGTTCAAGGAGATCATCTTCACCCGGTTTAAGCTGTGCGTTTTCAATTTCCGTAATTTCATATTCTAAGAAGCTCATCTCACGTTTTATCGTCTCATTATCTAACGTAAACTCTTTTACTTCCGTTTTTAATTGTTGGTACTTTTTATATTTCGATTTAATTTCACCCTGTATATCCTCAACCTGTTCTCCTAAATATCTATCAAGCAAACGAATATGGTTTTTCTTTTCCAATAAAGATTGGTGCTCATGCTGGCTATGTAAATCTATTAGTAACGAAGTCATGTTTCTAACAACTTCAGCATTAACAACTTGTCCATTAACTTTAAACACACTTCGACCATTTTGACTGATCTTTCTTGAAATTAACAACTCTGAATCGCAATAAATCTCAAGCTCCCTAAGCTGCCTAAAAACATCTTGTGATGTCACATGAAATATTAATTCTATCAGCGCATATTCTTCGTCTTTTCTAATAAAATCTTTTGAGACCTTGTTACCAAGTACTGCATTAATAGATCCAATAATAATAGACTTACCAGCTCCGGTCTCTCCAGTAAGAATATTAAAGCCTTCGTAAAAATCAACTTCAAGCTCGTTAATTAATGCAATATTTTTTACATGTAAATAGGTTAACATATGTCCCTCCTTGAAATTATTTTACTTAGTTGTGCCCATGCGCAATTCTATTAAATCTTTCCATAACATGAATCGCATTAAACTCTGATCTAACTGCACAAAAAATTGTATCATCTCCAGCAATGCAGCCCACAACTTCTTCAAAATCCATTGCATCAATTGCTGCAGCAACTGCCATTGCCATTCCTGTTAATGTTTTAAACACAATAATATTCTCAGCACGATCCATATTAACGAATCCATCTCGAAAGACTCGGATATATTTTTCGCTTAGATTGTTTTCTTTATCTGGTAAAACAACGTACTTTTGCCTACCATTGGATATTGTTACCTTTGTTAGTTTCAAGTCTCTGATATCTCTTGATACGGTGGCTTGTGTAACTAAGAAACCATTGTCTAATAATTTATTCGCTAAATCCTCCTGTGTTTCAATATCCATTTCGTTAATCAATTGAAGAATCTTTGATTGTCTTTCGATTTTCAAAATATTGCCCTCTCTTCTTTTTAATATGTTTATGTAAAAAGCTATTTAATTACTTCCTAGCTTCTTCCTAAGTAATGAATAAAAATTGACACTATTAAGTTTAACGAGATGGGTGTAAACATCGGATTGTTCAATTACAATTTCAGCATCATTTGTAATACTAATAACTTGTTGTCCATCAATTGTAATTTGCAAATCATTCTCATGTGATATTCTATTGTGTTGAAAATTAATACGCACTTGATCTTTTGAAGAAATTACTAAACTCCTTGCAGTTAAGGAATGCGGACAAATTGGCGTAATTACGATCATTTCATTGCTAGGAGCTAATATTGGACCACCTGCGGACAAATTGTATGCAGTTGATCCGGTAGGTGTAGATACAATAATACCATCAGCATAATAATGATTCACTAACTCATCATTTACAAAAACACTATATCCTAGCATCCTAGAAATTGAAGCTCTTGAAACCACTACATCATTTAGTGCTAACCCAATACGCTTAACGTGATTGTTCTCTTCTACCGTTGTATGTAGCATCATTCTATCTTCAATTGTGTACCGACTTGAACAAAGATCATTTAGTGTAGAAAAAATATCCATAGCATCTACTTCAGCTAAAAAGCCCAAATGTCCAAGGTTAACACCTAAAATTGGCAAGTTATAAGCTGCTAAGTCTCTAGCCGCATGTAAAATAGTACCATCACCACCTAAAACGATTGCGCAATTGGCTTTTAATAAAGCCTCATGTTTATTACAAATAAATTGAGGCAAATCATATAACTTTCCTACATCTTCAGTTATATATACTTCATATTTATGCGCTGCAAACCATTTAACTATCTCAATAGTTAAATCATGACTTGCACTTTTCAATAGGTTAGGCATCAAAAAAAATTTATTCATCTATTCACCATCTTTTCTGAAATAAACTTGCTATTTCATTTTATAACTTTTCATGGGCATTATCAACAACATTTTTCACTGTACTTAGAGAATAACTTTCTAGCTTAGAAGGTTGTACCTTTTTAATATGAAGCAAATATTCTATATTCCCCTCCGGACCTTTGATAGGCGAAAAATCAAGATTAAGAATTTCGAAGGATATGCTTATAGCATAGTCTATAACATCATTAATTACTTCATAATGGGTCTGCCATTCTCTAACAACGCCTTTTTTTCCAACCTTTTCTCTTCCAGCTTCAAATTGAGGTTTGATTAAACATATACACGCTGAATCAAACTTCATCAGATGCCAAATAGGTAATAGGATTTTCTTTAGGGAAATAAAAGATACGTCAATAGAAACAAAATCTAATTCTTCGTCAATTTCTTTATTGGTAACATATCTAATATTCCTTTTTTCCATACATACAACGCGCTTATCTTGACGAAGTTTCCAATCAAGCTGTCCATACCCAACGTCTATAGAATATACCTTTTTAGCACCATTTTGAAGCATACAATCAGTAAAGCCTCCTGTCGATGCGCCAACATCCATACAGGTCAAATCTTCAAGGGCAATATCAAATATTTTTACAGCCTTGTCTAATTTCAATCCTCCTCGGCTTACAAAAGGAATTGGATTACCCTTCACTTCTATTGATGCTTCAACATCTATTCTTGTACCAACCTTATCTTCTCTCTGACCATTCACAAAAATATTGCCTGTCATTATTAATGTCTTCGCACGTTCCCTTGAAGGTGCATACCCATTATTAACTAACACAACATCTAATCTTTCTTTTTTTATACCAGCCATCTTTTCCCACCTATTTCATATCCTTAATATAATCGATAATTTTATCGTAAAGTTTATCTGCACTTAAACCACATTGATCTAATAATTCATCCCTGTCTCCATGTGTAACAAAGGTATCTTCAATACCACAAATTAGCACTTTACACATCTCATTCGCTAATTTAAGCACCTCCGCACCATAACCTCCCGATACAACATTCTCTTCAATCACTACGAGAACTTCATGATTACTAGCTAGTTCAAGTATCCTTTTCTCATCTATAGGCTTAATAAATCGTACATTTACTAAGGAAGGATCATATCCAGTTTCCTTTAATCTATTGTAAACATCTAGTGCTTGTTTGCACATTGTACCAACTGATAATATTCCAATTTGCTTGCCCTTAAAGATAGTTTCTGATTTACCATATTCTAGAAAAGAGGAATATTCCAAATGCGCTAGTTCATCATTTCCTCTCGGATATTTAATACTAATTGGTCCATCATAATAATTTGCTGAAAACTTGATCATTTCAACTAATTCTACTGTATTTTTTGGTGCCATTATAGTCATATTTGGCATATGATTAAGAAAAGATGTATCAAAAATCCCTTGATGCGTTTCACCATCTTCACCTACAAGTCCAGATCGATCTACGCAAAAAACTACTGGTAGCTTTTGCAAGCAAATATCATGCAATATTTGATCATAGGCTCTTTGAAGAAATGATGAATATATAGCAACAAATGGTTTAAGTCCAGCCATAGCTAATCCACCTGAAAAAGTCACTGCATGTTGTTCTGCTATCCCTACATCAAAAAATCTATGGGGATATTTTTTTGCATAATCATCTAGCCCGGTACCTTCTGGCATTGCTGCTGTTATTGCTACTATTTTGCTGTTATCTTTTACCAACTCAAGCAATGACAACCCAAAGGTTTGAGAAAAGTTTTTTCCATTTGATTTGTTCTTAACATCACCACTTTCCTTAATAAAAGGTCGCGTTCCGTGGAACTTTGTAGGAAAGGCTTCTGCATATTTATAGCCCTTACCTTTCACTGTATTTACGTGAATAAGTGTAGGTCCTTCAACCTTTTTTGCTTGATTTAAGGTTGTTAATACTTGTTTTATATTATGTCCATCTATTGGTCCCAAATAAGTAAAACCCATTTCTTCAAAAAACATTCCAGGAATAAATAGTTGCTTAACACTATCTTTCACATCACGAACGGCGTTGATGACTCCTTCTCCATATTTAGGGATCTTTCTAAGAACCTTTTGAACATCTTCTTTAACTTCATGATAAAAATTAGCTGTACGGATAGAATCTAAATACAGTGAAATTCCTCCCACATTTTCAGAAATTGACATTTGATTATCATTTAAGATAACAATGAAATTGCTTTTTAAATTGGTCGCATTGTTTAAAGCCTCAAAAGCTAATCCTCCAGTTAAAGCGCCATCACCTATAACGGATATTACATAATTTTTCTGACCTAGTAAATCTCTAGCGCTAGCAAAGCCTAAAGCCGCAGAAATAGACGTTGAACTGTGGCCCGTATTATACGCATCGTGAGGGCTCTCCTCTGTCTTAGGAAATCCACTAATACCACCTAATTTTCTTATCGTTTTCAAGGCATCTTTACGCCCTGTTAATATTTTATGCACATAGCTTTGATGACCTACATCCCAGATAATCTTATCCACTGGAGAATTAAAGCAATAATGAAGTGCAATAGTCAATTCTACTACACCAAGATTAGAACTTAAATGTCCGCCACCTTCACTCACTACCTCTACAAGAACTTTTCTAATTTCTCTTGATAACCCACTTAATTGTTCAACTTCTAAACACTTTAAGTCCTTAGGTCCTTGAATTTTATCTAATAATTTACCCATTTAACTGTCCTCATTTCTTTTGCCCTTTTAAGCTAAAAAAGCTTATTATATAGCCCATTTTAAAAACAATATAGCTCGAATGTCTAAGCGCTATTTCCTTACCTATTGCCTTGCCTCCAACCGTTATGGCTGCTATTATTGCCGTTAATACGATGCTAAAAAGTGTAGATTCTATAGATATGTTTTGATTTATTTTAATCAGTATAGCTGCAGATGCAGATCCTGATATAATTCCCGAGATGTCACCAATTACATCACTAAAAAAGTTTGCTACCGGACCAGCATTTCTAAGTATTATTATACTATCCTTTGCACCTCTTAATTTATGTGATGCCATTGCATGAAAAGGTGTTTCTTCTGCAGCGGTAACTGCTATTCCCAATAGGTCGAAAAATATACCTGTAAAAACAATGATTAGCAAACTAATTATTGCAAAAAATAATGAAACTTTTTCAGTTAATACCATGGAAAAATATCCTAGAATAATAGATATAAAAAAAGTGATGATTATGACCACCATTATCCAAGAATAATTAACTGCTCTATGTGTATATAAACTTCTAAACTTAACTTTAACTTTTTTATCCTTTGATTCCAAAATATGCACACGTTAAAATTGATGAATCAACTTCAACCTAGTCTCCTTTTTAATTACAAAACCAAAGATAATATATACAGTAAATTTTGCGACATATAGTCTAGCAGGTTTTCCCGAACTTGTACTTCTTTGTCGCCAAAGGAGTAGTTTCCTATTAAACAAATTCCTATTGTGTCACCAACAATAGAGCTAGATCACCTTGATAATCACACTGTAATCCTATATATATCTCTTTCGAACAGTCTAGAGGTTTTCCCTAACATCCCACCATAATTCCTAGCCTCTTTAGCGAATAAAATTTCAAGCAAAAACTTCATATTGCCTTTGGCCAAAGGCAAAAGAGGTTTAACTTGCTCTCCCATTTATGATCACGCAAGGCAGGCTACGCTGTCCACAGCTTTCGCCGCATGACAGGTTCAATCCAACGTCGTAGGCATGCACATAGTGCAAATTCCCACATTCGTCAGTCTCCACGACAAAAGGGTCAACGCCCGCATGCCATTGCGGATCGCCCTAAGGTCTTAACTCCCAGCATAAGCCCGCGACTGGGCGTCGCCAGCCAACACAAGGAACTTCATCGGTATGCCCTTTAACGGATTTTTAGCCCCGTCTTCAAAATTAAGTGGAAGGACTAGAATACTGCATCTTTAGTTCGAATGTCTATTATAACATATTTTTTTCTAAATTTAAATACCACATAATTCCTCACATATATTAATGATTTCTAGTTTTTAAATAATCAATAAATGCAAGAAGAAATTCACACCTGGCCAAGTCAAAACTTTTAAGGTGCTCAACAGCTTCCTCTAATTGTTCATATACAATTTGTGTTGACTCCGCAACACCTTTAAGGGCAACGTACGTTATCTTTTTATTTTTTTGATCACTGTTAATTGGTTTGCCTAATTCATCTTCAGTACCCATAACATCTAGCAAATCGTCTTGGATTTGAAAAGCCAATCCAATATTCTTACCAATTTTTCTAAAAATTTCTATTTCTGTTTCTGAAGCATTTGCAAGTAATGCACCAACAACAAAGGAAGCTTCTATCATTGCAGAGGTTTTATGAAGATGAATATAGTTAAGAAGTTCTATGTCGATTGGTTTGTTTTCATTTAATATATCAGCAACCTGTCCACCAATCATACCATTCGTACCTGAAGCTTTTCCGATTTCAACCATAGCCTTAATTATACCTATTTCAGGATTTATTAAAGCTTCTTCAATAATAACTTCAAATGCGCGATTTAGAAGAGCATCACCAGCTAATATGGCAATATTCTCACCATATTTAACATGGCAAGTGGGTATTCCTCTTCGCAAATCATCGTTGTCCAATGCTGGCAAATCATCATGAATCAATGAATACGTATGAATCATTTCAATAGCTGCCATAAAAGATTCTATTTTACGCCCTTTTCCATTAAGAATGTTAAATGTTTCAAGCATAAAGATCGGTCTCATTCTCTTCCCACCAGCAAATACACTATATGCCATAGCTTCTACAACTATTTGATTATCTTTTACATGTGCTGGTAGATAGCGATTCAATACACTAATAATATATTCTATTCGTTTATTTAGCTCCACTTTAAATTCTATCATTTTCATTACACCTTATTTTGATCTTTTATTATAATTAATTCTTTTTCAATCGTCTCAATTTTCGTATTGCATTTTTCTAAAATTGAAATACCTTCTTTGTATAAAATAATAGATTCCTCTAATGTTACATTACCCTCTTCAATTTTTTCTACAATACCTTCAATGACTTTAATGTTTTCTTCAAGTGTATTATTCGTCTCCATATACATTTCCACCTTTCTCAATCTCAATAATTTTCGCCTTCATTTGACCATCAAATAATTGAATAATAAGCGTTTCTTTTCCGTGTAAATTGTTAACCGATTTAATGTGATTTCCATTTTCATCTGTTATATATGCAAATCCATCTTTAAGTTTTTCAATAGGGGAAACTCGTTTTAGACTTTCATTTAGAAATGCAAGCTTATTATTCAAATCCTTTACGTTAGTAAAAACCGCATTTTCAAGTCTATCTTGCAAGTCATTTAAATATTGCATCGTTTGATGTACGCTATGCCTTGGGTTGTAATTTTCAAATCTAGCTTTATAGACTTCTATTAAGCTTCTTTTTTGATCAATTCTATATTCAATTTGTTGCGTCAATTTCTGCTTAAAGTAATTCAGTGAAGACTGGATTTCCTCAATTGAACGGATTGCAAGTTCCGCTGCTGCTGACGGTGTTGGCGCCCTAAGATCTGCTACAAAATCAGATATGGTAAAATCCGTTTCATGTCCAACTGCGGAAATGATTGGTGTTTTAGCTTCAAATATTGCTTTCGCTACACCTTCTTCGTTAAAAGACCATAAATCTTCAATAGATCCTCCACCCCTACCAACTATAATAACATCTATATCCGGCATTGCATCTAAATAGCGAATACCTTCAACAATACTATTCTTTGCATCAACGCCTTGTACTAAAGAAGGATAGAGTACCAATTGAATAAATGGATTCCTTCGTCTTGAAATATTAACAATATCTTGAATAGCAGCACCGGTTTCAGAGGTAACAATGCCAACTTTTCGCGGATAATAAGGAAGTGTTTTTTTATATTGTTCTGAAAACCAGCCCAATTGTTCTAACTTTTCCTTCAAAGCTTCAAATTTCATATATAATAATCCAACACCATCTTCTATAAATTCCTTAACATATAATTGGTATTGTCCCGTTTTTTCATAAACTGAAATAGAGCCATTGGCAATTATTTTCATTCCATTCTCTAAATCTCTAGTTAAACTTTGTCTGTAACCTTTGAAAAGTACGCAAGCAATGGACGCATTGGCATCTTTTAATGTAAAATATACATGACCGGAGCTATGTTGTTTACAATTTGACACTTCTCCTTGAATCCAAACGCTCTTAATAATATAATCCATTTCAAAAAGCTTTTTAATATATGCATTTACTTGTGCAACCGATAAAATATTCTGATTCATTGGTATACCTCTTTAATTAACGATATTTGCAAGCACACCATTTACAAACGCTGGTGAACTATCCCCACCAAACTTTTTAGCTATTTCTATTGCTTCATTTATTGCTACAGAGTTTGGTACTTCATCATCATAAAACACTTCATAGACCGCTAGCCTTATGATTGCAACCTCAACCTTAGCAATTCTCTCTGTGGTCCAATCTTTTGTTTTAGCATTAATTTGTTGATCAATCTCATCAACTAAATCAATTACTTTTAGCGCTTTTTCTCTAATATACGCAATAGATTCCGTGTCGTCTGAGTCAATATCCTCTAAATAATATTTCATATGTTCAGTAAAATTTTCCTTTATATCGAATTCATAAGAAAAAATAATTTTAAAAACATGCTCCCTTTGTAATCTTCTGTTCACAAAAGTATCCTCCTAACATTCATTTAATGTTTATTATAATATAGTTGTGCGCATTTTAATACCCTTAAATAAAATATTTAAGGGTATTAAATAAGTAACTTATATTTTCCGTGTTATTTATCAGTTTCAACATCTACTCCTGCAACACGTACATTTACTTCCTCTACGGTAAGTCCGGTCATTGTTTCAACCGCGTTTTTAACTTTTTCTTGAACATTCTTACATACTTGTGGAATACTAGCGCCAAAATCCACTATAACGGAGAGTTCTAAGGAAATGCAATCTTCATTTACTTCTACGATGACTCCCTTTGACATATTCTTTTTACCTAACAATTCAACCAAATCACCTTTTAAGCTACCAACCATTCCTGCAATCCCATCAACTTCTGATGCCGCAAGCCCAGCAATAATAGCAACTACTTCATTGGCAATTTGAACTTCTCCGATATCTTTTTTTTCATGTATTTTAACTGTCTCTCTGTCCATGAGTAATCCTCCTAAATATAATACATATAATTATGTATTATAACATACGTGTACGTATGTCACAAGTTAAAGCTACCTTACTTTTACATTTACTAGCATAAGTTAAAAACCTGCCTACTTATTTATTTTTAGAGGTGTAATGACAACATGCTCAGCAGATACACCTGTTTTTCTAGAAACCACATCTGCTATTTGTGCAAGTTCTTTCTCAGTAAGTTGTTCTGCATTTACTACAACATCAACTCCGGATTCGTCCATTCTTACAAAAACCTCTTTAAATCCTTTGGCTTCTAGAATTGATTCAGCCGCTGCTTCTTTTTCAATACGATCTTGTAAATCAACCATTTTTGCAGCTGCATCAATTTTTTGTTCTTCCGCTAGTTTTTCATTATTAATAACCCCAAGCAATATTTCCATACTGTATGCTCTTGTTTGTTCTCTGTCTATTTTTTCTTCTAAGAAATAACGACTATCAACTGAGTTACTACTTACAAATACAGCTTCTCCTACTGTATTTTGTTCATCTTCAACGATTGCAGTTTCATTCGTTAATGCAAACTCTTCTTCAGAAATTTCTTCAATAACATTGGCATTTGTTAACACTTCTTCATTAGGAACTAATAAGCCTGAGTCTTCTTCTGAAACGTCTGTTTCATTGTTATTAAATACATATTTTTCTTCATTGATACTTGCCTTATCAGTAAAATTCAAGTATCCAGCAATGGCAATCATAATTGCTAAAGCTGTAATTATTATTTGATTTTTTTTAAAGGTATTCATATTTTTGTTTCCCCCCTTAATTTGGAACCCTTTTCATTACTTCTATTTTATGCGCGGGTAAATCTAATAATACTTTTGCAGCATTAATTAAATTGTTTTTTACAATAATATCATCACCACCTTCCGCAATAATTAAAATGCCGTTTACTTCTGGTAACAATTCCTTGATTATTATTGGCGCTTCACTACCATCACCTTTTTTTATCATAACTGTAGTTTGTTGTTGATTCATTTCATCGCTTTCTCTACTTCCGCCATCTTTATCCTTTTCGTTAATGTTAGAAGAACTATAGGGTGAATCTTTATTAAGAACAACCTCACCTTTTGTTTTCATAGTAAGCAATACATCTACTCTTCCAACTCCGTCAATTTTTCTGAATTCTTCTTCAAGTCTTTTTTCTATAGCATCACTATATTTTATCGATTCTTCCTCATGCAAAACTGATGCATCACCTTGTGCTTTCTGAAACTTTTCCTCTTCCATTATGTTTTGCTTATTAAAGATTATAATAGCAAAGCCAATACAGAATATTATAAACAGTATATTAATTATTTTCTTTTGCTTGTTATCTTGAATACCTGGTAAATTAAATTTCATTTTCATCCTCCTTCTTAAATAACCTGCCACAAATTAATCATACCGTTTTATTGGCTTACACTAATATTCATATTATCGGGAGAGATATTATAGAAGCCACGTAATGCAATTTTAATATTTTTTACTATAATAATATCTTCTGCCGTAATATTATAAGCGGTTGAATCAGCGCCAATTTTAATTTTTTCAATAGACAAGTCGTTTGAACTATTTTTTTTCCTTACCTTCATATCAATGGATACGACTTCACCAAAATTCTTGCCTTCTTCTTCATTAATTTTAATGTTTATAGAACTAACTTCTACGTCTTCGCCTCTTACAAGCTTCCTAATATGTTCTTCCACTTGTTTTTTATACAAATTAATTGCCAATTGATCATTCACTTTGCTATATGTTTTTGACTGACTTTGAAAGTCTTTATGGGCTATTATATTTTCCATATTCAGGATATTACTCTTGATCTTTTGTTCCATGTTAGGCAGAGATAATATTGGTTCCATTACGACTATAATCAATATAACACCAGTAAATAACTTGATATATTTACTCATATTTCCACTTGGTATTAAATGGGAAATTAACTTAACGAATAATATATAATAAACAATGTTCTTTGCCCAGTTTGATAAATATTCCATAATATCACCTTATGTACATCATAATATTTGTAAGATATAGCGTCATGGCAATCGCAACTATAAACAATAGCACGACGATCAAAACAGTACCCAATAATAAAAAGCAAATATCACCTACATTAGATAAACAAGATACCAGCTTCGCTTCAGATATAGGTTCTATTAAAGCTGACGCTACCTTATAAATCAAAGCAATAACACCAATTTTAATAACGGGTATCACAGCAACAAAAAGAATTGCAAAAATTGCGCCAATCCCAAAAGCATTTTTAATTAAACTACCACAACCGAGTACGATATCTGACATACCCGAAATGGTCGTTCCGACAACTGGCACAATGCCTATTGTTTGCTTTGCTGTCCTAGAAATCATACCATCAACGACTGGAAGCCCAAAAGATTGAAGACCAAACATTGCGATAAATAACCATAATATAATTTTAATTACCCATTCATATCCTTTTTTAAATATTGAAATAATTTTACTTAAACTTTCTTCATCGGTAAGCGTATTCAATACAACAAACACAATAATTATGTATAAAAATGGAATCATAAATGTTTTAATAAAATTATCAATAATACCTACAAGCATGATCATAATCTCGCTAAACATTACCGAAGAAACTACTGAACCTGATAGCACGGTAACTGTTAATAGACTTGGAACAAGCGCTTCAATAAAAATCAACATGTTATCAATTAGCTCATTTGCTACACCATTTAACAAGTGGTAA
The DNA here is from genome assembly GCA_002841375.1 of Firmicutes bacterium HGW-Firmicutes-7. GTDB lineage: Bacteria > Bacillota > Clostridia > Lachnospirales > Vallitaleaceae > HGW-1. The sequence goes on from PGZO01000022.1 coordinate 20,623, forward strand.
GATTGAATGATGGAAGCAATAACCAATAAAAAAACGATTAAAAAGCCCATTTCTGATACCTGCTTGTTTTCGAATGACTGTGTGAATGATTTAAAAAAAGCAGCTATAATACTAATAATGATAATTCTAACTAAAATCCCTAGGTTGGCTTTCATATCCTCAAAAAAAGCCTCAAATAACATACTACCTATCGTTTGCCCATCTAATTCATACTGGCCATTAAGAATATTCGTAACGAGCGTCTGAAAATCAAAACTATAATTGCTTTGTACTGTCTTGTCAATTGCTTGTTGAATATTGTTATAATCAATTAATTCGTTTTGACTCTCTGTAATTTTTTCTATTTCTTCTTCTAAGTTGATTGATTCTTCATCCTTAATTTCAATTCCATAACTTGGTGTCATCAATAATAATAATAGGATCATACAAGCAAAACCAATGGCACCCGTTTCTCTCAAGTTATTCATATTCAAAAACCCTCTTATCAATTGTTTATCTTTTATCTTTTGTACCTACATAATTGATTCAATTAAATTAATAATTCCTAATACAATTGGAGCTGAAAGAACTAATATTATAATTCTTCCTGCAATTTCTATGTTACTAGCAATAGATTTTTCTCCTGAATCTTTACATAGTTGGGAACCAAACTCTGTAACAAAAGCAATTCCAAGTATTTGAAATAATATTTTCATATACATATCATCTATGTTCATTAAAGCATTTAATTTATTAAATAAAATAATAATTGAATCAAATTTATCTATAAATATAAAAAACATAATAACTCCTGTAACAATTCTAAGATATACCCCAAATTCCTTATGTTTATCTAATACAGCAATAAAGATTACAGCGCACAATCCAATAATGACTATTTGTACTATTTCCATATGAATCCGTCCTAAAGTTGAAACAATTGTTGTACTTCTGTGAACAAGTCACTTATGTAATGTATGACCCAAAATAAAACAACAACCAATCCTGCTAAAGTAGTTAACATTGCTTGCTCTTCTCTACCTGCTCTATCTAAAACTTGATTTAACACAGAAATCAATATACCTACTGCTGCAATTTTAAAAATAATTGAAATATCCATTGAATCATCTCCTAAGTATTTTACTTGCTAAAAGCCAAAATTATTGACTTCTGCCTTTACTATTTTAGTATATTCTCTATAAGTAGAGCGTTTTTTTATACAGGAACTTCTACCATTGGGTTAAATGAAAATCACAATAATAAAAATACCTGATAGGATTCCTAGCGTTTTGAATAACTTATTATTTTTTTCTTCATCTTTCTTTGCAGCATCAATTTCTTGCTGGATATAATTAATGTGTAATTCAAGGTTATTCATTTGACTTTCTTTATCTAAAAGCCCTAGATTTTTTATAAAACTAATGATTGTTTTTCTATCCTTTTCATTTAAGCAACTATCAATAAGTAATTTTTTAATGACCTTTTCATCCAAACTACTCATTGTCTTATTATTATTTGTTTTTAGTAAAGCGGCAATTTCATCGAAAAATCTATTCATTACACCTTCAAGTTTTCTCCCAATTATTTCAAATGCCTCTGGCAACGGCGTTAAGGAATAATTAATTTCATTTTTCAATAATACAATACCTTTTTTCCACTCACATAATTGTTCAACTCTTTTTTTATATATATAACTATAGGTGATGCCTATACCTGAGCAAGCTATAAATACCATCATCATTCCTAAAATTCTCATGTCAACTCTCCTTTAACATCCTTTTATCTACAAGCATGCTGACCATTTTATGATCTTCATCGTATATTTTTTTAATATCCCCAATATTATTTTGATTTTCCAAAAAAATATAACGTTGAAACAGCTTTCTTTCTATTAATTCTTGTAATCTAGGTTTATCTTTTATATCTTTAATTGAATTGCCATGTACTGTACATATTATTTTACATCCAGCATTTATAGCATATTCAATTGCATCAATATCATCTTTATTACCAATCTCATCTAAAGCAATTACTTGTGGGGCCATTGCTCTAATTAACATTAATAAGCCCTCCCCTTTGTTACAACTATCTAGTATATCCGTTCTTTTACCTATATCATTCTGAGGTATTCCTCTGTAACAACCTCCTATTTCTGATCTTTCATCTACTAATCCCACATTAACACCATGAAAATTCATAAAACCATCTGAAACTTGTCTAACAATATCTCTAAGAAGCGTAGTCTTTCCGCATTTAGGTGGAGATATAATTAAAGTATGATGAATCACGCCGCCTGTAACAATATAGGGTAAAACATGATCAGCAGAACCTTTAATTTCATGTGATACTCTAATATTTATGCACGATACATTTCTAATCGTTTTAACTTTTCCATTCTCTAGTACAACCTTTCCGGCAAGCCCTATTCTATGTCCACCTTCTATAGTAATATAACCATTCCTAATATCTTCCTCATAGGCATATAAAGAATGTTTGCTAATATATTCTAAGACCTCCTTAATGTCATCATTTGTTGCACATAAGCTGTTTTGATCTAAAGTATGTAGTTTAAGGTCAGTGCCAATAAAAAACTCCTTATTCGCCCAATAAATCATAATGGGCTTGTCTACTCTCAACCGAATCTCTTGAAGTTCTGTTTGTACGTTCTCATTTTCCAGTACTCTTTTAAGCTTTTCAGATAAAATATTCTCAATTCTATTTCCATTCATCCTTGTCCACCTTCCTAGGACATATATATGTTTGTCCTTAAAAGTATATGCAAGTTTTTATGAATCAATGAATCTAAATAAAAAATGCTATCTCTCCATAGAATTTTTTCTACTTTGAGATAGCACTTTTATTTTTAACCTTATTTATTATTCACTTTTTTATAATTCACTTTTTTATAATTTACTTTTTACTTAAGTGTGTTTCCGTTAGCCATGTTTTGTTCTGCAGATTCAATTAATTTTTTAACCATATAGCCACCTACAGATCCATTTTGTGCAGAGGTTAGGTCACCGTTATAACCTTGTTTTAATGGTACACCAATTTCACTAGCAACCTCATATTTAAATCTATCTAATGCTTCTCTTGCTTGAGGTACTACATTTCTATTTCTACTTGCCATAATACTATTCCTCCTTTTAATTATAATCTTTTGTTTTAGGCTACGATAATATTATATGCAAAAGAACACGATATACGCTAGAAATTCTTGTCATACGAAATACCAAATATTATAAAGATATTTGGCTAATACTTTGATTGAATGATCGGTTTATCAATTCAATCAAAGGTTTATATTTTTCGCTCGATAATTTATCATCTTCACTATTAATTTTTTTAGCTAAAATATGTGTTTCTTTTAAAACATCCATATTTTCAAATATACTACCGATTTTAAATTCAGGTAATCCATGTTGTTTAATACCAAACGCATCACCTGGTCCTCTCAGTTTTAGATCATATTCTGAAATGATAAAACCATCCGAGTTATTTTCAAGCACCTTCATTCTCTTTTTAGTAATATCTGCGTTTGAATCAGTAATTAAAATACAGTGCGACTGATGTTCTCCTCTTCCAACTCTTCCACGAAGCTGATGAAGTCCTGCTAATCCAAACCTTTCAGCGTTTTCAATAACCATAATCGTAGCATTCGGAACATTTACACCGACTTCAATAACCGTAGTTGATACTAAAATATCTATTTTCCCTTCTGAAAAACTTTCCATAAAGAAATTTTTTTCTTTCGCTTTCATTTTTCCATGCAAATACTCAATACGCACCGAAGGGTTTATCACCTTTTTAATCTTGTCTGTATATTGAATAACTGATTCCATTTCCAATTCTTCATTTTCTTCAACTGCTGGACAAACGATATAGCATTGTCTCCCTAATTCAATCTCTTTTTCTATAAAAGCATAGATCCTTTCTCGATAATTACTTTTCACATGATAGGTTTTGATAATCTGCCGACCTGGTGGAAGTTCATCAATAATCGAAACATCCATATCACCATAAACGATTAATGCAAGTGTTCTAGGTATTGGCGTCGCACTCATAACAAGCACATGTGGATGATGCCCTTTCCCTGCTAGCTTTTCTCTTTGCTTAACCCCAAATCTATGTTGTTCATCTGTAATCACCAATGATAAATTATGAAACCTGATTGGATCTTGAATAATTGCGTGGGTTCCTATTATAATTTGAATGGATCCATTCGCTATTTCTGCTGCCATTTCTAGCTTTTGCTTTTTTGTCATTGACCCAACTAATATTCCAACTTTAATTCCTAAGGGCTCGAGTAAATTAGTCAAAGATTTGTAATGTTGCTTCGCTAATACTTCTGTAGGTGCCATCATTGTCCCTTGATATCCATTTTCAACGGCGAATAATAGCGCTAAAACTGCGACAATTGTTTTTCCTGAACCAACGTCACCCTGCACTAAACGGTTCATGGTCAAGCTACCTTTTAGATCACCTTTTATCTCTTCCCATACTTTTGTTTGTGCATTTGTTAAATTGAATGGGAGCTGAGATAAAAACTTATTAACTAAACTTTCTTCTTTATATTGAAATTGATTGTCCATAACAAAGCATTCATTCTTGATCATTAATAGTCCAAGTTGAAAAAATAAAAACTCATCAAAAATCAATCTTTTTTTTGCTATTTCAAGTGCAAATTCATCATCAGGATTATGAATCTGATATAGCGCATAATTATATTCACACAGCATATATCGTTCTTTAATTTCATTTGGAAGATAGTCTTTCAATTGTCCTTTTGTATATTCTAACCCTTGATTAATAAAATCAGTCAAATTCCTTAGCGTTAATTCTTTTATTAATGGATAAATTGGTAACAGTTGCTGAGTACTTTGAAGAAGTAATTCATCTTTTCTAATAATTTGTGGTGACTCCATTTGCAATTGACCATATTTCAATATCACCTTACCTTTTAATACAACGTTTTCATTTATGCTAAATTTATTTTTCATATATGGTTGTCTAAACCAAGTAATATAGAGTTGTCCTGTTTCATCTCTAACTTTCATTTTAGTGATTACAATGTTTTTCTTTCGAATATTTTGTGGAAGTTCACATACATCACCTTCAATTAGGCAAATTTCATTTATTTCAACTTCTGAAATTTTTTTCATACTTATATTTTCTTCATAGTCTCGTGGATAATAATGAATCAAGTCATTAATTGTATAGATGTTTAATTTTTCGAAAGCTTTAGCTGTTTTTTCACCAACGCCTTTTATATCTGTAATAGGAATTAAATTATTCAAAGTGCTCACCTCCTTTTATACCAATAATAAGAATTTGCGAGCAAGACAAATCTTTCCTGCTCTATAATAAAGGCTGTGTAATTTATACACAGCCTCTTTATACCTCTTTATTACTTTATTCTATTGATAAAAGATAATAATAAAGTGGTTGACCGCCATAATGTACTTCTACTTCGCAGTCGTCATAATTTTCTTCTATATATGTAGCTAACTCTCTAGCTGCTGCTTCATCAATTTCTTGTCCATAATATATCGTTACAAGACCACTGTCTTTATCAATTAATTGATGGATTAAAGTTTTAGCACATTGTTCAATATCTTTTTCAACAACTAATATTTCATCGTTTCCGATTCCTAAAATATCTCCTTGCTGAATGAGCTTATCATTTATACTTGTATCTCTAACTGCATACGTAAGTTGCCCCGTGGAAACATCAGACAAATGTTCAGTCATAACTTTCTCATTTTCGTCAGGTGAAATACCTTGCGCAAAATTAATCATCGCTGTTATTCCTTGAGGTATAGATTTTGAAGGAACAACATGAACTGTTTTACCCTCTACAAGTTCCTTCGCTTGCATAGCTGCTAAGACAATATTTTTATTGTTTGGTAATATAAATACATGATCTGCATTAACCTTTTCAATTGCATTCAAAATGTCTTCTGTACTAGGATTCATTGTCTGTCCACCTTCAACAATATAATCTGCACCAAGACTTGAAAAAATTTTGCTGAGTCCTGAACCAATAGACACTACTACAAAACCTGTATCTTTTCTTTCGGAGTGTGTATCTGTTGTTTTTTCAAAAATAATACTTGAATGTTGTTCTCTCATATTATCAATTTTAATATTCATTAATTCACCCAATGTTAAACCTTGCTGTAATGCTTTTCCTGGATCATTTGTATGAACATGAATTTTAATAATATCTTCATCTGCAACTGCAACAATAGAATCACCAATAGTTTCTAAATAATTTCTAATGTTTAGCGCCTCTTCTTCACTTTCTTTTATCTTATTTGGCATTACGTTTATAATAAATTCTGTACAATAGCCAAATTCAATATCTACTGATAACGGATGTTTATTGATATATACTGCTTTTTCTATTGTTTCTTCAAATTCAAAGGTTAGTTCTCCATCGTTTATAAGTGCTAAGTACGCACCATATAACACATAGATTAAACCTTGTCCTCCTGCATCTACAACACCCGCTTCTTTCAGTACTGGAAGCATATCTGGGGTTTTTTCTAACACAGCTTCTGCGTGACTGATCGTTTCTTTTAATAGGAAAATTATATCATCTGTATCTTCTGCTAACTCAGATGCCTTATCAGCTATTGCTCTAGCAACCGTTAAGATTGTACCTTCCTTTGGCTTCATTACTGCTTTATAGGCTGTATCAACGCCTTTTTGAAAGGCATGTGCAATAATCATTGTATCAAGAAACTCATATTCACCAATTTCCTTTGCAAATCCTCTAAATAATTGAGATAAAATTACCCCTGAATTACCTCTGGCTCCTCTTAATGAACCACTTGAAATAGCTTTTGCTACTTGAGCCATACTTTCTTCATTAACACTCTGTACTTCTTTTGCTGCTGCGATGATGGTTAGTGTCATATTCGTTCCAGTATCTCCATCAGGAACAGGAAAAACATTGAGCTCATCAACATATTTTTTTTTGGATTCTAAATATCTTGCCCCAGCAATAAACATATTTTTAAGTATTTTTGAGTCTATACTTTCTAATGCCACTGGTCTGCCTCCTTAATATATACTATAGTACCAAGCTATTCATCTACTCGTACACCCTCAACATATATATTTATTTTTCCCACTTTCATCCCAGAAAATTTCTCAACTTTGTATTGAACCGTGCAAATTAAATTATCGGTTACGGCAGTAATATTCACGCCATACTCAACAATAATATGCAAATCAATATTAATAATATTTTCTTCAAAAGTAACCGCTATGCCTTTTGTTAGGCTTTCTCTCTTTAGTAGCTTAGCTATACCACTGGTAACGTTAATCATAGCCATTCCAACAATACCATAACACTCAATTGCAGATAGGCCTGCAACCTTGGAAATCACATCCTTATCAATAAGTATGTCTCCCATTTCAGTACTCATTCTTCCTACCATGTATAAGCCTCCTATTTGAATTGTATTTATACTATACTTAAGACTCTATCAATGGACTTTATCATATTTTCTAAATTACAAATTACTAATTCAGGTATTATTATAACATTCTTTTTTCATTTTACAAAACACTTTTTAATTTTTTTAGAAATCACAAAAATTGTACTTGCATTATTGAAGGTTATTTGTTAAAATTGATTTGTTGTGGAGAATTATAAATATTGAATTGTATGGTTAACAACCACATACAATCTTCAAATATTGTATCTTAAGGAGGTGCCATCTTGGCTAAGTGTTCAATATGCGATAAAGGAGTTCACTTTGGTATTCAAGTAAGCCATGCTCATAATAGAAATAATAAGCAATGGAAACCAAATATTAGAAATGTTAAAGCAATAGTAAACGGACAATCTAAGAAAATCAAAGTATGCGCAAGTTGTTTACGCGCAGGAAAAGTTCAACGCGCACAATAAAACAACAAATCCCCTATTTAATGAGGGGATTTTTTTGTTATTTACTAGGAAAGTTCTGCATAAGTAATTGGAAAAGCGGCAGATGTGTAACGAGGATTTTAACTCGGCGCAGCCGATTTTCTTGAATATGTTTATTTCTAAGCATCTACTTCGTCTATTTAATAGTAGCACCGTTTCACCAAATATAATCCTATTGTAAATGTAACCAACGCTAATATTATTCCTAAACTGCCTTTAGGCAACACTGTAATAATAATCATTCCCACCGCCAAAGAGCAAAGAGCAATGCCCAGTATTTTGTTTTTCAAAAACATTCCCTCAGTCCTTAAAATAAGTTCTTAGTCTATTATATGTATTAGAAGTTTTAAAATAGGCTGAAAAACATTTATTATAATCGTCTTTTTTCTATTCATTCCTTTAATACAGTACGAATCAGTAATAAAAAATATTATACCTATTTTAATCATTGATTCAATGTCGTTTTTTCTCAGTATTGTATATCTCTCCTATAAATTTCCTTCACATAACATGCTTACTTGTTATCCTGTTATAGGTGGTTTTATATAACAATCATAACAAACGGGCACATACTTCTCTAAACCACCAATATCAATTGGATTTCCAACATATTGTGGTTGATTATCAACCAATTTCAAATTATGAGTCGCCTTTTTTTTGCAATACCAGCATATCGTTTTAATTTCTTCTAGCTTGTCTGCAAGTTCAAATAGGCGTTTACTCGCTTCAAATAATTCTAAATTATAGCTTACACGCAAGCCATAGCATATCACCGGTGTATTAAAAACGCTGACAATTTCTCTAAGTTGGTTAATATGTTCAACAGAAAACATCTGGCTTTCATCCACTAGTACGCAATCTATTCTTTCCTTCTTCTTTAAATGTTCATTATATATATCTAAAATATTTGTATGAATGTCAATAACCTCTGCCGGTAATTTGAAGCCTGCTCGAGTAGATATATATCCTTCACTTCTAGTATCTAATTTGGGAATTAATAGCAGCACTTTCTTTCCTTGTGTCTCATAGTTATGTGCAGTAGCTATTAAATTAAGAGACTTGGCTGAAAAAACTGTGCCGTATTTGAAAAATAATTTTGCCATACTAATCTCCTTCTAATGAATCTTCGATATTCATTACTATATCATAATTGACTTCCTCTATCAAATCAATTATGTTATTATTATTGTTAACTATTATTTTTATTTTACCCTATACACTGAAGGTGATCAATATGCTGACTATAGAAAAAATAATTCCCTTTGATTTATCTTTAATTAAAAAAATTACTCAAGAGCCTTCAAATCTACTATTAATAGATATTGAGACAACTGGCTTTTCACCTAAACAAAGCCAAATATACCTACTAGGATTTATTTGTATACAAGATCAATATCTTAAGCTTACCCAATGGCTATGTGAAAAAAAAGAGGATGAATATGAATTATTGTATCGTTTATCAAAATTACTTCACGCTTCACATACGATACTTCATTACAATGGCTCATCTTTCGATATACCCTTTATTAAAAAAAGGCTTAATATGTACGGGATTCTATCTGCAATAGACGCGATTAAGCAAATTGATTTATACCTTGAATTAAAACCTCTCCAACCCTACTTAAATCTTGAGAACTTAAAATTGAAAACTGTAGAGCAAGCTTTTGGTTTTCATAGACGTGATAAAAATAGCGGTCGTACATTAATCAATATTTTTTCTCATTACACAAAAAATCCTTCTATAGATTTACAAGAGCTCTTATTACTCCATAATGAAGATGATTTGTTAGGTTTATATCATACGTTAAAAGCAAATGATAAGATTTTATTTTTTAAAAGTGCTGCATCTGAATCATTTCTTATAGAGGAATTACTTGTTGATGTTGAAGAAAAGCTTTTAAAAATACGTGTTCCTCATAAAGCTAATTTTGAAGCTACAATTATAATTGCTCCTTATACACTTGAAATTTCTCTTGAAGAAGTATGCATATCAATACCAATAAACAGTGATACGCTCTACTATTTTTTCCCAAATTATAAGGACTATTACTATTTACCCCTGGAAGACATGGCTATTCATCGCTCGATTGGTCAATTTGTTGATAAAGCGCACAGAGAAAAAGCAACTAAACATAATTGCTACATTAAAAAAAGAGGTACATTCATACCCCTTCTAAAAAACTATAATATAACACTAAATACATATAAATACACTGTTAATGATTCAATGTGTTATGTAGAAATAACCGAAGATTTATTAATGGATCATCAGTTACTGAGCAATTTGTTTTCACAAATACTCTTAAGCTTATAAATCACTTATCTTTTTATAAAAAAACGATCTAATGGCTTCAAAGCCATATCTTTGTGGTTGAATTAATTGTTCTGTACTACCCACAAATAAAATACCATCTTTTTTTAAGGCCTGATTAAACTTAACGTAAATATCATCCTTTGCCTCTTCAGTAAAATAGATCAAAACATTTCTACATACAATCAAATCCAAATTCCTTGGGTAAGGATCCTTTAACATATTATGCTGTTTAAAATTAATTGTTTTCTTAATTTCATCAGATACCTTAAAGGACTTACCAACTTCTTGAAAATATTTGCTTTTAAAATCATTAGGAACACCTAATACACTTTTATCATTATACAAGCCCATTTGAGCCTTTGCTAAAATTTGTTTATCAATGTCTGTAGCTAAAATTTTAATTTTGTTTAATGGCAAAAATTTACTAAGAACCATTGCTAAAGAATAAGGTTCATCACCCGTTGAGCACGCTGCACTCCATAAATTAATATCTTTAGAAAACCTCTCAAATAAATAAGGAAACACTTCTTTTTCAAGAACATCCCATTGTGATGTATTTCTAAAAAACTCTGAAACGTTAATAGTTAAATAATTAATAAATTCATCATATTTATCCTTGTCATCAGTAAGTGCTCTGGCGTATGTTTCATAACCTGAATAGCCATTTTTTGCAATTAAAGAATCAATTCTACGTTTCATTTGTCTTTCTTTATAAGCGTTTAAATCAATAGTAGATAGCTTAAAAACTTCAGTCTTAAACCACTCATAATCCTTCATGAATGAAAAACCTCCAAAAGTTAGTCGAATATAAGCACTTCTTAAGCATGTTAAGCTTGATCATTAGCGTCATCTACCGCTTTATCTTCGTTTAATTGAGGTTCAACTTGAGTTTCTATTGAAGCAACTTCCTCTGTATTATCTGAAGCTTCCTCTTCTTTATCTGCTTCTAATGCTTTAATTGATAAGCTAATTTTTTTACCCTCTAAATCCAATTCAGTAACCTTAGCAGTTACAGTTTGTCCAATTTTAAGAATATCTTTAGGCTTTTCAATATGCTTAACAGAGATTTGTGACACGTGTAATAAAGCATCTACTCCGACTTCAAGTTCAATAAAAGCACCAAACTCTGTCATCCTAGCTACTCTACCTTCAACGATATTGCCAACAGCATACTTTTGCTCTGCATTATTCCAAGGATTATCTTCTGGAAACTTCATCGTTAAAGAAACCTTTTTCTTTTCCATATTAATCGAAATAACCTTTACCTTAACAATGTCGCCGACTTTAACTACGTCCTTAGGTGATTTAACTCTACCCCAAGATAATTCAGAAATATGAACCAATCCGTCTACACCTTTAAGATTAACAAAAACACCATAATCAGTAATATTTTTAACTTCACCGTCTAAGATTGCACCCTCAGCAAGCGTTTTAAAAGTTTCTGCCTGTAAAATATTCTTTTCATGTTCAAGTAAAATTCGTCTATTACCAATAATTCTATTTTTCTTTTGATTTACTTCTGTAATAACAAAAGTAATCTCTTGATTCTTATATGCTTGTAAATCAGTAACATATGAATCCGAGACTAATGAAGCTGGAATGAAAACTCTTACTTCATCGATAATTACGATTAATCCACCATCAAGAACAAGTGAAACTTTACCAGTAACTTCTTCTTTAGATTTGCATAGTAACTCGACTTTTTTTAATCCTTCTTCAGTTTGTAATCGTTTATACGTTAATAATACTTGTCCTTCACCATCGTTTACCTTCAGAACCTTTGCCCTAATTTTATCTCCTTCTTTTACACTGTCTTTCAAGCTAACAGAAGGGAAATTAGAAAATTCACTTTTAGGTATAATGCCGTCTGATTTATAACCAATGTTGACATAGATTTCGTCATCATTAACGCCAATCACTGTGCCTTCAATAACCTCTCCTCTACGAATCGCTATTAAAGACTCCTCCAACATTTGTTCAAAACTTTGTTCTTCTGACATTTAAAATGACCTCCTCAATTATGTTCTTTGGAGTTGACGCTCCTGCCGTTATTCCTATAATATCATTATCGTCAAAAACATTCAACACCAAATCTTCTGCTGTCTCAATGAGAAAAGTATCTTCACATTGGCTTTTACATATATGATAGAGTTTTTGAGTATTTGAACTGTGTTTACCGCCAATAACGATCATTTTGGTTGCTACTTTTGATAAATCAATAGCTTCCAATTGCCTTTCTTCTGTGGCACTACATATTGTCTCGTATATCATAACATGAATTTCATTTTTTTGCAATTTATTAACAATTTCTTTGTACATAAAAAAGTTAAAGGTTGTTTGAGTAACTAAGCAAAAGGTATCCTCTTGAGTTATTAATAGATTATCAATATCTTCAATCGTATCAATGATATATACATCTTGGCTACTCCAACCTTTTATACCTACTACTTCTGGGTGTAACGGACTACCAATAATAATTATTTTATTGCCTTGTCGACTTGATTCTTCAACAATTTTATGGATCCTCTTTACATAAGGACATGTAGCATCGATAATTTTAAAACCTTTGCTTTTCATTACATCAATATCTGCTTTTCCAGCTCCGTGGCTTCGAATAATAATAGTTCCAAGTGGCAGATGATCTAATTCATCTAAATTGTTAATAACCTGAACGCCTTTCGACTCAAAGGTTTTAACAACTTGCTGATTATGAATGATTGGTCCATATGTATAAATAATTTCTTTACCAATTGCCTTGTTTACTTTTTGAATGGCTTTGTCTACTCCAAAACAAAACCCAGCTGTTTTTGCTACGATAATTTCCATATTATTTTACCTTTTCCTCAAACAATCTGACAATTTCCTCTGTTACTTGGGAGATGCTCATGTTTGAAGTATCAAGTTCTATAGCGTTATCGGCTTTTCTAAGTGGAGCAAATTCTCGATTCATATCTCTTCCATCTCTTTCAATTATTTCTTCTTTAATTGATGCAACATCTGTTTCAATGCCCTTTTCGTGTAATTCCTTGCATCGTCTACTTGCTCTTATCTCTATACTTGCATTTAAATAGATCTTCAAATTAGCATGTGGAAGAACAAAAGTACCAATATCTCTTCCATCCATTACAACATTTGTTTGGGAAGCTAGCTTTCTTTGCAGCTCTATAAGCTTTAACCTTACACATTTAAAAACAGATACTGCCGATGCCATACTTGAAGCTTCACTTGAACGGATAAATACAGTTACATTTTTACCATTTAATAGCACTTGCTGCTCATTATCGAAATATTCAATTGTAATAATAACATCATCTACAATATTTTTAATACGCTCTTCATCAAGTGGAATATTATTATCTACACAATATAAGCCAAAAGCTCTATACATTGCACCAGTATCAACATATATAAAATTTAATCTTCTTGAAACCATTTTTGCAATTGTACTTTTCCCCGCTCCAGCAGGTCCATCAATCGCAACGCTAAAAGTCGTCATAATTGCAACTCCCTTTTTTTATTATAGAAATATCTTTTCCAATTATTTATCATTTAAATCAGGTCGTAAGCTTTCTGCACCATTTAAGTATATGTGTTTTACATCTTTTTGGCAACATGCTTTATTAGCTTTATTAGCTTTATTTACGTTCATTAAAATTCTAATACACATTGCCATACTATTTTCTACATACATTTCTTGAACACATAGTAAGCTTGCATTAATTATTCCAAGTTCTCTTGCAACTGGCGCTGGATAGGATGCTGTTAAATCTCTAGTAGCTGAAAAGATAATGGAAATGATCTCATCAATTTGAATATCATTTTCTTTAATAATCTGCTCAAGTGCACGCTTTGTTCCGCTTAATATGCTCTCTTTTGTATTATCCTTAATTACAATTGCGCCTCTTACTGAAATCATGGTTTTTTCCTCCTTAAGTCAAATAATACTCGCCCTCCGCATTCGCTACGAGCTCGTAACCTAACGCAAGCTTTGCTTGCCCATCAGTGGGTGCTCACACACCCACTGATTTGGAAGTAAGTTACCCCCACCGAAAGAAGTGGGGGACTTCCTTCGTTATGTTAAACAGATATTCCAGCTAAATAACCTGTTGAAAAGGCAATTTGCAGGTTAAATCCTCCCGTTAAAGCATCCAGATCTAATACCTCTCCAGCAAAATACAATCCATCAACAAGCTTTGATGACATCGTGTTTGGATTTATTTCTTTAACATCTACTCCACCTCGTGTAATAATTGCTTCGTTATATTGCCTTTTATTTTGTATTGTACAGGTTAGACCTTTCAACAGTTGAACAAGGTTTTTTCGTTCTTCTTTCGTAATTTGATCTACTCTTGTCGCTTCATCTATATTAGATAATTCAATAATTATTGGAATAAGCTTTTGTGGCAGCAAATCATCTAATGAATTACAAAATTGCTTCCTTGAATACTTTTGAAAGTCTCGAAGAAGTCTTGCATCTAATTGTTCAATTGACAAAGAAGGTTTAAGATCAATTATAATCTTAATGCCATGAACATTATCCTTTGGCAAAAAGCTACTTCCGCTTAATATCAACGGGCCAGAAACACCATAATGTGTGAAGAGCATCTCCCCAAACTCTTCATATAAAATCTTTGTTTTCCCTTTTTGATTGCCAATTATTTGAACACTTACATTTTTAAGTGAAAGTCCTTGCAGTTTTCTAACCCATGGTTCTTTTGTCTCTATAGGAACCAAGCCTGGTGAAAGTTGTACTACATTATGCCCTAGTTTTTTGGCAAAACGATAACCATCTCCTGTTGAACCAGTTAATGCATAGGATAACCCACCTGTTGCTAGAATAACCTTATCGCAATCAAACGTTCTGCTTCTCGTTATAATTTGCGTTACACACCCTTGGTCTAATATCATGTCTTTAACTTCCATATTATAAAATATTTCAACACCTAAGCGTTCCATTTCATTTTGAAGCACCTTAATAACATCTGAAGATTTATCGCTGAGCGGGAAAGCTCTATTTCCTCTTTCGACTTTCGTTTTCAAACCAATCTTTTCGAAAAATTCTATTACAGCATGGCTATCAAAACTATAATATGCGCTATACATGAACTTTCTATTAGTTAACGTACTTTCAAGAAGTCCTTCAACATCACAAATATTTGTAATATTACATCTACCCTTACCCGTAATAAAAAGCTTTTTACCAAGCTTATCATTTTTCTCTAATAAGATAACTTTTTTATTGTTTCTAGCAGCCATAATCGCAGCCATGATGCCTGCTGGGCCGCCACCAATGACGAGGACTTGGTTCATATTTTTCTCCTGGATAGTTATTTTTCTTTTTGTTCCAAATTAAGATTGTAATTAATCTTAAGTTCTTCATCATTATCATATACTTGATATTCTGCCCAAATTGTTTCTAAATTTTCAAGTGTATCTAGTACTTTATCCTTCTTTTTTATACAAATTGCTACTATAAGCGCATTAATTACGCTCAAAGGGGCAACAAGAGAATCAACAAAGGATGCCATATCACTTCTTGCAATTAAGCTGCAATTGGAGAACTGAATCATTGGAGATAATGGGCTATCTGTAATTACAATTACTTTTGCTTCTCTTGATCTAGCAAATTCCATAGCCTTCAATGTTCTCTTTGAATATCTTGGAAAGCTGATACCTATTACGACATCGTCCTTATCTAATCTATATATTTGTTCAAACATTTCGCTAACACTGTTCGTATGGATTAACTTTACATTATCAAAAACTAAATTAAAGTAAAATCCCATAAAACTCGCTAACGAAGCAGAACTTCTTACACCTAAAATATAAATATTTTTAGCTTTCAAAATCATTTCAATTGCTTGGTCGAAAACTTCAACCTCTATTTCTTCAAGCGTATGTTTAATTTTTTCAGCATCGGATTGTAATACAGATTTTAGAACATGGGTTTTATCAATTCTATCAGAGGTGACTTCCATTCTCTGAATAGAGGTAAGTTTGTTCTTTACCAATTCTTCTAATGCTCTTTGCAACTTTGGATAACCATCGTAGTCAAGTTCATTTGCAAATCTTACTACTGTAGATTCACTAACACCTACAATTGCTCCTAACTTTGCAGCAGTTAAGAATACCGCTTTGTCATAATGTTCAATAATATAATTTGCTAGTAGCTTTTGGCCCTTACTAAATTTTGAATAGTTCTCGTTAATTCTCTTAATTAAATCATTCTGTCTATGCATTGTTTATCCTCACATTCTTGCAATTATTCAACTATTTTGTAATCATAAACTAAAGTGAAAAATGAATGCAACATACGTAACTCATTCATATTTATGACATATATATCTAATAACAATCTATCAAAAAGTAAACCAATTGCTAGTTGAGTGTTTAACTTGCAAATTGGTGCGATTTTTTCCCTCTTGTTTACGTTCATTATATATTATTATAATCACAATTACAATCTATTTTGCATGCTATATAAGATTTAGTTGCAAAAGCATGCAAATAAACTTTAATTTAATTAAAATATTGCTAAAATAAAAAAGAACATATCCTTTTGAGATATGTCCTTCTTAAACATTTACACTGGATATACTTTGTTTTCCTTATCTGCTAATGATGGATCAATTTTAGTCATTTGAGCTTCTCTATATTCAAAAAACTCACGTGCAACTTGAGGGAACATTGCATATGTTAAAACATCCTCATCTTGAATTTGAAATCTTTTCATTTCTGCTTCATTTGCCTTAAGCTCTGGTTTTAATAAGTCGGCTGGACGACAAGTAATTTGTTTTTCATCACCAATTATTTTCTTAATAATCTCTTGCGAAATTTGAACTGGTGTTGTACCGTATTCACCTTTTACTAAAGCTTTTGATTCTTTCGTGATCATTTTGTAACGTTCTCCACCAAGTATGTTGAATAATGCTTGAGATCCAACTATTTGACTTGAAGGTGTTACTAATGGTGGGAAACCAAAGTCAGCACGCACTTTTGGAATCTCTTTTAAAACATCATAATATTTACTCATTTGATTTTGCTTTTGAAGTTGCGATACTAAGTTAGACAACATACCACCAGGCACTTGATATAATAATGCCTTAATATCAACCCCCATAACTTTATCATTCATAAGACCAGATGCAATGGACTCATCTCTAAGTGGTCTAAAATGATCCGCAACTTCTGCCAATAATTCTTGGCTTAGGCCAGAATCATAAGGTGTTCCTTTAAAAGTTTCAACCATTACTTCCGTTGCAGGTTGAGAAGAACCCATTGAGAAAGGAGACATCGCAGTATCAATGATATCTGCTCCAGCCTCTACACCTTTCAAATAAGTCATCCCAGCAACACCGCTTGTATAATGTGCATGTAATTGAATTGGTAGCTTTACCGTTTCTTTCAACGCTGTTACCAGCTCAGTTGCTGCATAAGGTACTAATAGTCCTGCCATGTCTTTAATACATATGGAGTCAGCACCCATCTCTTCGATTCGTTTAGCAGTTTTCGCATAAAATTCTAACGTATGCACCGCACTTAATGTATAGGAAATCGCGATTTGAGCATGACCTCCTTCTTTTTTTGTTGCATCGATTGATGTTTGTACGTTTCTTAGATCATTTAAAGCATCAAATATACGGATAATATCAATTCCATTCGCAATTGATTTTTGAACAAAATATTCAACCATATCATCTGCATAATGTCTATATCCTAATAAGTTTTGACCTCTTAATAACATTTGAAGCTTTGTATTTTTAAAACCTTTTCGAAGAGTACGAAGTCTATCCCATGGATCTTCTTTTAAGAAACGAATACATGAATCAAACGTCGCTCCACCCCAGCATTCTACGGAATGGTAGCCAACTTGATCCATTGTTTCTATAATTGGAATCATACTTTCGGTTTTCATTCGAGTTGCAATCAATGATTGATGTGCATCTCTTAGAATTGTATCAGTAATCAATACCGGTCTTTTTACGACTTCAGCCATGAACTTTTACCTCCTTTATTTTTTAAAATAGCTATTATATGGTTATAGTGTCAAAAGTATATAGTTGTTCTTTTGACGATACAACCATTATATAAATAAGTATGTTTATTTTATTAATTTACTTTAAATATAATGATAAAAATACACCTGCTGCTACTGCAGAACCAATTACACCTGCAACATTAGGTCCCATCGCATGCATCAATAAGAAGTTCGTTGGGTCTTCTTCACGTCCCACTTTCTGAACAACTCTCGCTGCCATTGGTACTGCTGAAACGCCTGCTGCACCTATTAATGGATTAATTTTACCACCTGAAAGTTTACACATAAGCTTTCCTAACATTACGCCAGCGCCAGTTCCAAAACAGAAAGCAACAAGTCCTAATAATAAGATGCCTAATGTAGCTGGGTTTAAGAAGCTGTCTGCACTTGTTGTTGCACCAACAGTAATTCCAAGAAAGATGGTAACAATATACATTAATGCATTTGATGCTGTATCAGCTAATTTTTCTGTTACACCACAAACCTTAATCAAGTTACCAAACATTAACATACCAATTAATGGTGCAGTCGATGGTAATATAAGAATAACTAAAATAGTAACGATAATCGGAAAAAGTATTTTTTCCAATTGAGAAATCGGTCTAAGTTGATCCATTTTAATTAATCGTTCTTCTTTAGTAGTTAACAGTCTCATAATAGGTGGTTGTATTATTGGTACAAGCGCCATATAAGAATAGGCAGCTACTGCAATTGGTCCAAGTAAATGTGGCGCCAATTTAATTGTTGTAAATATAGCTGTTGGACCATCTGCTCCACCAATAATAGCTATCGAAGCTGCTTCTTGAGGTGAAAATTTTAAAGCGAGTGCCCCAAAAAATGCTAAGAATATACCAAATTGTGCTGCAGCGCCAAGTAGAAAACTCTTTGGGTTTGCTAGAAGTGGTCCGAAATCAGTTAATGCACCCACACCCATAAAAATTAAAGGTGGGAAAATACCTAACTTGTTACCCATATATAAATTGTATAATAAGCCTGCTGGCAATTCCTTAGATGTATTAATCATCTCAACTGCATGCTCACCATATAGTGCTGCATTATGGAGCAAGCTACCATGAAGCGTCTTCTCTCCGATAATACTTGCTAAATTATCTGATAAAATAACATATGGACCATCCATGATACCGCTTAATGGTAAGTTTACCAGCAACATCCCAAAGGCTATTGGCAATAATAGTAATGGTTCATATTCTTTTTTAATTGCTAAGTAAATCAACACCAATGCAACAAGAATCATTATTACATTCTTATATGCATAAATGCCATCTGCTTCATTATTAAAGTTTTGAAAAATCCAAGCTAATCCAGAATCATTAATAAAATCCTGGAGCGCTGCTAATACCGCATTCCACATTATCTATATTTCCTCCAATCAAAGTTATTGGAACTGAAAAACCACATCAATATGTTAGTTAATTGATGCAATTAAATCCCCTGCATTTACAGATTGTCCTTCAGTTACATTAATAGAAGCAACTGTTCCTGCAACAGAAGAAACGATTTCGTTTTCCATTTTCATAGCTTCTAATACTACGATTACATCACCTGCTTTTACAGTATCTCCTACAGCTGCTTTTACTTTAAAAATTTTACCTTGCATTGGTGCATCTATTTTATTTGCGCCTGTTGCACCGCTTGTTGCTGGTGCTGCTGCTACCGGTGCTGCTGGTGTTGCTACAACTGGTGCTGCTGCTACTGGTGCCGCTGCTACTGGTGCCGCCGCTGCTGGTGCTTGCCCACCTTGAAGTTCTTCGACGTCAACTTGATAAGTATTCCCATTCACTGTTACTTGAAATTTTTTCATTTTATCCTCCAATCAATTCTTTAATTTTATCTAATATTCCACTTATTTTTAGGGTTAACCCTTTTAAAAGATGTTACTCGTAAACGGTCACTTGTTGTATTTAATGACGCAGCTATAGCCGCAGTTATAACAGCAACTAACTCTAAATCATCTTCTTTTTTTTCTATTATATTCGTTTGAGCAACTGGTGCTTGAACATTATTTGTTGTTTTTGGTGTTGATTTTTCAACAAACTTCACATGCTTTAATAAACTAATTATGATAGAAATCAAAATCAATACTATAAACACCGTTGCCATACCTAGTACCAGCGCTGTGACGCCTTCCATATAATTCATTTATATCACCGCCTTAAACAGTTCCATGTTTTTTTTCTGGGCCAAATTCACGTTTAGTGAAAAGCATTTCTAGTGCTGCTATCAAGCGTTTTCTTGAAGCCGCAGGATCAATAATATCATCAATATATCCTCTGCTGGCTGCAGTATATGGACTTGCTTGCATATTAGCGTATTCACTAGATTTTGCTGCAATTACTTCATCAGCAACTGAAGACGTTGTAATTTCCTCGGCATACATAATTTTCACAGCAGCGGTTGCATCCATTACAGAAATCACTGCGGTTGGCCAAGCAAAAACTAAGTCAGCCCCTATGTGTTTACTATTTTGTGCCACATAAGCTGAACCATATGCTCTGTTTACAATTAAATTAATTTTAGGTACTGTAGCACTTGCAAAGGAATAAGTCATTTTTGCAATAGCTTTAGAAAGGCCTGCTTTTTCTTCAGCTACAGTAGCTGCAAAACCTACAACATCCGTAACAGTTATCAATGGTATATTAAAAGCATCGCAAAATTTTACAAAACTTACAATCTTTTTGCAACCAGTACTTGTTAATTTTCCATCATTATCAATTGTATTGTTTGCAACAATACCAACTGTTGACCCATTTAATCTAATAAACGATGTAACAACTTCTGTTGCATATGTTGCTTTCACTTCAACAGATTGGTTATTGTCAGCAATAGACGTTATAATAGCTTTTGCGTCAACACCTTTATCGATTTCATTATCCACCAATGCAAGCTCAGCAGTCATTCGATTCATATCGTCCGTTGCATCAATTAATGGGCTATCTTCATAGTTATTTGATGGCAATAGATCAATTAGATTTCTCATGGATGATAAGCACTCTGCATCTGAATTACAAACGAAATCTACGATTCCAGTATTCTCTGCGTGAAATGTAGCACTTGCATATTTTTCAAAACTAGCAGCTTTATCATCTAAAGCGTTAGGACTATTAACAAATAGTTTCGCGTTATCTACTGTCATAAACGTAAAATCTGACAGAGATGGAATAACTGCCGCACCACCACCACAACTCCCAAGAATTGCAGTAACTTGAGGAATTACACCAGATGCCAGAGACTGTTTTAAAAATATAGCCCCAAAACCTTCTAATGCATCTGTAGCTTCTTGTAATCTTAATCCTGCTGAATCAATGAGTGCTAAAACAGGCGCGCCCATTTTTAGCGCTTTCTCATAAATTGTAGCAACTTTCTTTGCATGCATTTCTCCTAGCGCACCGCCCATTACTGTAGCATCTTGGCTATACACATAGACTAATCTACCGTTGATTGCACCGTAACCAGTAACAACCCCATCAGCAGGAGCTTCTTTTACACCTAAGTTAAAATCTGTAGCTCTCTGTTTCACAAAAGCACCTATTTCAACAAACGTATCTGTGTCAAGAAGTAATTCAACTCTTTCCCTAGCCGTAAGCTTACTATCGGCATGGATTTTCTCGATTGCGGCATTGCCGCCTCCTTGCTCTATTTGGCCTCGGCGGTTAGTGAGTTCATTAATCTTTTCTTGGATACTCATTCATTAACCCTCCATTTATATGATTTACTTAAAACAAAACAACTTTCACCAATTACCATTCTACATTATTATCCAATATTAATCAAGTAATTTTCAAAAATCATCCAAATTGCCTCTCTTATATAATAGGTATATTATTGGGGCTGAGCTTTTACGATTAGGGTATGAAATCGTCATAACGTCTATCTTTTTTTCATCAAGATTTTGAAGTACTTCTTCTACGGAATCCTTTTCTTGCTGACCACCAGCATGACCGTAATAAACAATTATTGATAATACCCCACCGATTTCTAACAGTTTAATTACCTTCCTAATTGCACAAATAGTTGTTTTAGGTCGTGTAATAATTGTTTTATCCCCACTTGGCAAATATCCAAGATTTAACATGGCAACATGGATTTTTTCTTTAATATATTTGTCTATATTTTCGTGCCCATCATGAACTAATAATACCCTATCTTCTAGATGTTTATCCTCTAATTTTTTTTTTGTTTCTTCAATTGCTATGGCTTGAACATCAAATGCATATACTTTGCCCTTAACGCCAATTTTCTCTGCAAGAAAGCATGTATCGTTTCCATTTCCGGCTGTTAAATCTACAGCAATATAGCCCTCATGAATATAAGGGCTAATTTCATTTTTTACTATTGTTGTTACCTGATCTGTTATCACTTAACGTCACCGCCTTATAGATTTTTTAAATATTCTATTTCTTCAGTTGTTAAAGCTCTATAATCACCTAACTCTAAGGAGCCTAATTTTAACTTTCCTATTGCAATTCGCTTTAAAACGATAACTTTAGTATCAATCCATTCGAACATTCTTCTAATCTGTCTGTTTTTACCTTCATGTAGTATAATTTCAAAAGTCTGGGTACTAGAATCTTCTTTAATTAATGTTATATTACAAGGTGCTGTTTTATATACGTTTAAATCTACACCCTTTTCAAGCTTTTCAATATCGCTTATGTTTACCTTCGGTTCAACTATTGCAACATATTTTTTTCCAATAACATGCTTGGGATGCGTAAGCTTATAGGTTAGATCACCATCATTCGTAATAAGCAATAAACCACTTGACATATAATCTAATCTTCCTATTGGAAATAATCTTTCTTGGTTAGGTAAGAGATCAAGTACAGTTTTTCGCCCTTTTTCATCTGAAGCGGTTGTAATAAACCTTGTTGGTTTATGGAGCATATAATACTTTAATTCATTGGCTATAGCTACTTTTTTTCCGTCACATTCAACAATATCTGTAGCTATATCTATTTTGATGCCTTGGGAAACAACCGTTTGTCCATTTACTTTTACTCTTCCATCTTCAATAAACTTCTCTGATGCCCTTCTTGACGCAACACCTGCTTGCGCCAAATACTTTTGTAATCTCATTTCCATACAACCCTCCTATTAATAAACAAACAATTTCCATACATAGTTACAACAGTATTCATAAGTAATCCTTTCCACTTTATTAGCAGCCTTAATATCAACTGTTGTATATAGCTGATTATCGATATAGATCATCGCTTTTCCAATATTAGCGTCTTTAATAATTGGCGCTTCCTCTATCGGAAATATGTTATAGATCACATCAACCTTCTCATTTTCTCTAAGCAATATTTTAACATCTTGCGATAATAACCCTTCTACAGTATCTTTCTTCGCAAACCTAATGTTGTCTAATTTGGTTACAATTGTTTTATCCTTCAATATGGTCTTGTATGAATAATTTTTAAACCCATAATCCATTAATGCTATTGTATCACGCCATCTATATGTTCTGTTATTTGGCCATCCACAAGCTAATAACACGACTATCAGTTCCATATCATCTTGTTTAACTGAACCGACAAAACAATACCCTGCATCACCAGTATACCCAGTTTTAACCCCATTGGCCCCTTTATACATATTTAGAAACGCATTTTTATTATCTACTGCGAAACTCCTTTTTTTATTCGTGTCAGAAAAGTGGTAAGCTGGAGTATTAATAATCTTATTAAATTCCGAATTTTCTAAAGCGTATTTCGTAATAAGCGCTAAGTCATAGGCTGTAGTATAGTGTCCATCTGCATCAAGCCCATTTGGTGTCTTAAAGGTGGTATTAAGTGCACCAATTTCTTTGGCTTTTTTAGTCATCATATCGCAAAATTCTTCAACACTACCACCAACACCTTCTGCAACGGCAACCGCAACATCATTACTAGATTCTAACATTAAAGCATATAATAAATCTTCTAAAGAATAATTTTCTCCTTCTTTAATGTATAATTTAACCTTGGGGGCAATTTCTGCTTTACGACTAACAGCAATTATTTGGTCAGACGCACCATATTCAAGCGCGACAATACAGGTCATTATTTTCGTTGTACTAGCCATTGCCATTTTTTCGTCAGAATTTTTTTCCCATAATACTCTACCCGTTACTTTGTCAATTAAAATTGCGCTTTTTGCAATTATTTCATTTTGATCTACAGCATAAATTTTAAAAACACAAATAATGTTACTCATAAAAATAACAGCAATAATTAAAGTAAGAATTTTTTTCATCATGATTCTCATTCCTTTTCTTTAATAAATATCTATTGCTGTTATTTAAAATTATTCCATTTAAAAACGTCTTTTACTAGTCTGCTAGCTTTAACTGTACTTCTTCTAGCACTTCATTTTTAAGCATAGATAACTGAGACTCCTCTAGAAAAGGCAATTGCTCTACTGATTCTAAACCAAAACATCTTAAAAAGTCTTGACTAGTCCCAAATAAAACAGGTCTCCCAGGTGCATTTAATCGACCAACTTCACTAACCAATTGATATTCAATTAACTTGTTCACGGCATGGTTGGAATTTACGCCTCTTATTTCTTCGATATGTAACTTCGTAATAGGTTGTTTATATGCAATAATTGATAACGTCTCAACCAATACATCTGTTAAGGAAAACTCTCTAGTCTTATGGCTTATTTGTTTTACATATTCATAATATGCTGGCTTAGTACAGAGTTGATAACATTCTTCTAATACAACTATTTTTATACCACGATTTTCTTCTTCATAACGATCACACATATTACTAATAATACGCTTCGTCGTTTTTTTATCTTGACCTAATACCTCACAAAGTTTATTAATATGTACTGCATCGCCAATTGAAAACAAAACTGCTTCAATCGCTGCTTCAATTTTACTAATTTCCATAATTATTCCTTCCTATAAACTTAATTAAAATATCGTCGAACAAAGCTTCTTGAAGAATTTGAATTAACCCCATTTTCATTAATTCTAATATCGCTAAAAAAGTTACGATAACAGCTACTTTACCCTGTTGTTCTTCTAATAAGTCTTTAAAGCTAAAACTTTCATATCTATTACATAATATTTTAATTTCATTCATCTTATCTTCTACTGTAAATTCTTCTTTTTTTATTTCACCAAATTTACTTCTAATCGGATCTATTTTATCAGTTTTTTTCTTCATTACAGATTTGAAAACTGAATAGAGCTTAGAAAAATCCACTTCATTAAGTAGTTTTTCTGGATCAGCTACTGGTAAAAATGAAGAGATTTCTTCAGGAATAGTTGAATCTTTATATATCACTCTTAGTGCATCTCCTTGAAGCTCCTTTAATTGACTTGCCATAAGCTTGAATTTACGATATTCAATAAGCTTATCCATTAATAATTGTCTTGGATCACCTGTTTCTTCTTCTTCTTCTTCTTCATCTACAGGTAAGAGCATCTTGGATTTGATGTTTATTAGTATTGCAGCCATTTCAATAAATTCACTCATTACCTCCATCTTATCAGATTCCATTTGATGAATATACGCTAAGTATTGATCAGTAACCTCCGCAATGGGTATATCATAAATATTCAACTTGTTTTTATCAATCAAGTGGAGCAACAAATCGAGAGGACCTTCAAATACTTTTATTTTAACTGGTATGCTCATGGATTTTGCTCCTTAATAGATGAATGGTAAAACAACTAAACGAAAAATGCCATCGACAAATCTTGTAATAATTCCTATTACTAAAAGCAAAATAAACACGGTATGAATTATTCTCTCGTTTTGAACGAGCTTAAAATAAGCATTATTAGAAAATGAATGAATAATTTTGGACATTTCTAGGGGTGCTACCGGTAGTAAATTAACAATTACAATTGCAAAATTAAAATAAATTAATTTACCAATAATTTCTTGTCCAATTTGGGAAGAGGCATAGA
Source organism: Firmicutes bacterium HGW-Firmicutes-7 (assembly GCA_002841375.1). Classification (GTDB taxonomy): domain Bacteria; phylum Bacillota; class Clostridia; order Lachnospirales; family Vallitaleaceae; genus HGW-1. The sequence goes on from PGZO01000022.1 coordinate 46,826, forward strand.
GAAACACCGGTATTAATGCGGACATCATCAAAAGGTTTGCTAAAATACCAGTAAGTGCAATTGCTAAAATACCATTTCTTTTATCTCTGAACTTTGATGAATTATATTCATATGGTTTTTGCCAGCCAACATTTAATAGAACAAACATAATCAAACCAATTGGGTCGATATATTTGAACAATCTTTTATTAATTTTTTGTGTATCCCTATGTATAGGATGTGTTACATAGTACGCTGTTACTGACTTAGGAACTTCATGCACAAGCATTGTAATAATACCACACACGATTGTTATTGTTATTTTTATTAATAAATCCATAAATGCACCTCGAAATTATTTTGAGTATGAAGCCTTAACCTTCTTTTCTATGCTATTGTACTAATAAATGAATAGAAATGCAAGAAAAAACAGTAAAAGAAAAGTGGCTATATTTCGTCACTAAAAATAACGATATTGCCACCAAACTTTTTTCTTTCATTTAATTGGTCCTGACCAAGCCATCATACCGCCCATCAAATTATATACTTGATAGCCTTCATCGCTCAAAAAACTTGCTGCACTTCTACTTCTGCTTCCACTTGCACATACTACAATTATTTTTTTACTCTTATTAAGTTCAGAAAGGTTTTTAGGTATCGTACCTAATGGCATTAGTTTTGCTTGTGGAATATGACCTTTTTTAAACTCAAATTCTTCTCTAACATCTACAATAATCGTATCGTCATCATTCATCCAGCCTTGAACTTGCTCAGATGTGATATTTGAATATTTCTTTTTAGAAAAACCTAACATCTAATTCACCTTCTTCTTTTGTAATATTCATGAAGTTACTATATGTCCATAAGTATGTGCCCAACAGCAACTAGCCTAAATTCAATTTCCTCACCTATGAAATAAGTGAAAGTCTGTCTTCTTCAATATCATATAATAATAACCTTCTTTTGTCAATCATTTATTTGAATATTACGATATATAGTTTTAGTAGGTCTTAATAACAAAATTATCTTCAACAAGCAACCAATTTTGTGGGAATTCACGGCCTAATACCCAATAGAAAAAGCCTCTAATACCTAAAGATTTAACAAGATCAAATTTTGCTTGAATACTTCTAGCATCTTCAAACCAAACTTCATGATTAATTCCCTCTTCATCTCTATATACAAAAAATGGCGATGCTGCTTCCTCATCAAATTGAATGTTAGCGCCAAATCTATCTGCTATAAGAATAGCTTCTTGACTACTAATCGCTCTTGCCCTAGATTCACCTTGAACAAAAGGAAGCTTCCAATCATATCCATATAATGGTATGCCCATCATTATTTTATCTTTTGGAATTTGTGTAATTGTAAAATCCATTACCTTCTTAACTTCGTTTATTGGTGCGACTGCTCTTGGCGGGCCCGCCACATAACCCCATTCATAAGTCATAATGAAAACATAATCTACTATATTACCATGAAATTCGTAATCATGTCCTTCATATAAAACACCGACTTGATCAGTTGTTAACTTCGGTGCTAAAGCTGTTGACAATGAAAATCCATTTCTACTCAACTTCTCTCTCGCTTCAACTAAAAAACTATTATACGCTTCTCTATTTTGGGCACCTAAATATTCGTAGTCAATATCAAGTCCCTTATAGCCTTTTTCTTTCATGATTGCAATTGCCTTATCTAACACCTCTTCACGTAATTGAGGATTACCAAGTACTGCAGTTGCAGCTTCTGTGCTAAACCTTCCATCTTCGATATTTGTTATTACCATTAAAGGTCTAGTATTTGTTTCTTTTGCTGCACTTAACACTTCCTCTTCATTAGATATAGGTTTAAACTCACCTTTACTATTAACTTGATAACTAAACACTTGAATAGATGATAAGAATTCTCCTACTTCTAGTACTACTTCCCCTGATCTCTCTCCTGTAATATCTGTATCCACATACGCAGCTGAATAAATTGGTGTTCTTGGCTTTTGTGGTATATATAATCTCATTCCAGGTACGATTTGACTATTACTTGTCAAATTGTTAATTCTTTCTAATTGTTGAATGGGAACTTGAAATTTATAACTAATTGTATATAACGAATCCCCTGGTTGGACGAAATAATAAGAACCCCATATGGGGATCACAATAGTTTGCCCTATTACCAATGTCTCTGGATTCTCAATTTTATTAGAAGTAACTAATTCATTTAAAGGGACGTTATACATCATAGCGATTTCCATTAATGTATTCCCTGGTTGAACAACATGAATTTGCATGAGAAACCTCAAAATTCTCTTTATAATACATTATTCAATTGGAAAGTGTTTTGTTATCATTTATGAACAATCTAAATTTCTAAAAACAAAAATAGCTATAAATACATTTTGTACTTATAGCCATAAATTTCACTCAGTAATTATTCCTTCTGTTCGAATGAGCCACAATCTGTAGCTTCCTGACTTTCAACATTTTCCATTGTTTCACTTTTCACAACATCAATGTGATCAAGTGTACAATAATCTGTTGAATCATGATATTTACACTCGTCTACTGTACATCCAATACTACTATTTGTTGAATGACTATGATTCATCTTCTTATTAGCTCCTTTTAGTTGTTATTTAAAAACAATACAGGCAGTATGATATTTATTACAACCTTAAAATTGTTTTTCACTAATAAGATTTACACAAGTATTATATTCTATACATTATGGTTCAAATTTCCCATTTATTCTTATGAAATCGCCCTTAAAATTTCCTCAATAACCATATCTTCATTTTTTTTGCTTTTTGTAATGCTAAAGGTGTCATCAATTGTTCCTAATTTTGTTTTAATATTTTCAAAAGCTTTGTTTGTGTCACTACCACTATTGTTAATAATCAAGCAAAGACGATTAATTTTCTTTTTTTCTTTTAGTATTAAGGAATATACTGCAGGTGCAACATTGTTTGCCCAAACTGGTGATACGATGACTATTTTGTCATATTCTTCAAGTTGAATATCGGGCTCAATTCTAGCATTCGTAGTCTTCCATTTCGAGGCAAAAAAACCACCTTTCAGAAAACCAATTGGCCCTTTCCAATTTATATCATCTTTTATGATAGCTACTTCAGAATGCATTCTTTTTGCTAGCTTATTCGCAATTCTTGATGAGTTCCCATTTCTAGAAAAAAACAATATTTTTACACTCACTTTAATTCCTCCATTTAAAACCTGTTTATTACATATATTATAGCTTAAGATAGCTAATTAATCTATTAATTTTGAAAGAGTATTTAGGTTTTCATTAGATACACTTAAACAAAAGCATATACGCCATACCGTATATGCTCCCTAGGTTAATAGAATTTTTTTGTATTTTGAAAATCTTCTACTATTCTTAAGGTTTCACCAAATCTTTGAAAATGAACGACTTCTCTTTCTCTTAAAAATCTAAGTGTATCAATAACACCAGGGTCATCACTTAACTTAATTAAATGCTCATAAGTAGTTCTTGCTTTTTGTTCTGCTGCCATATCCTCTGTTAAATCAGTAACTGGATCATCCTTAGAATTTATGAATGCGGCAGTCCATGGAACGCCTGCTGCATCATGAGGGAATGGACTTCGTCCATGGTTTGCAAAATGTGCAGCAAATGGTGTTCCTTTTATTTTATCAATTGGTGCATCTTTAACTAGTCTCCATACCAAAGTACCAATAATCTCCCAATGGGCTAATTCTTCGGTGCCGATATCCGTCAAAATCCCCTTAGCTTGGTCAGTAGGCATAGTCCAACGTTGGCTAAGGTAACGAATCCCTGCAGATAGCTCCCCATCTGGTCCGCCGAATTGTTCTAATATTAAAGCTGCTAAAGCTGGATCACACGTATCTACCCTAACGGGATACTCAAGCTTCTTTTCATAAATCCACATATACTATCCTCCTATATACAACAATTAATATATTCAATTTCCCATGGCCATGGACCATTTATAAATTCCCAAGGACATTTACTTAAATCATTTGAAGTTAATGGACCATACTTCATATTATAAGTTTCACTTAACTCTTTGTAACGAGCCGCATATGAGTTATGAAGTCCAACTCCTCTTTCATCTGATGGATGTGTATCTAAAAAAAGTGCCATCTCTATAGTACAAAAACCCACTTCCATGAGTTCTTTTAATATCGCTAATTGCTCATTATGCATTATTAATGTCTCCTTTAATTATTTCTCTCAAAAATGATAGGGCATATACAACTCTGGGAATAAGGTCCCTTTGCAAAGTGCCTCCGCTGGACCATAAACCTCACCTAATACTTGAAATGGAACATAAGCACGCGCTAACTGTAACCCTGGCTCCATTCTTCCACGAAAATAATCTGGACTTGCACATTGTTTATGATGCATTTATTATCTCTCCTTGATATTAATCACACTAATATATTACTCTTAAAAATGCAAATGGTGCTTGTATCGTCCTTAAATATAAGTATAACAAAGCGCTTGTCAGCGCGTTGCGCAATTTTTATACGATCTAACACTTTGTTCTATGCTTCGTAGGAAAGTAGAACTTTCCTACTGGATAAAAAAGCCACAATAATCGATTTGATTATCGTGGCATGCCATTATCTAATAGTAGGTCTTATGCTTTTTTTGTTTCTAACCAGGCACCTACTTTTTGTATTGCTCTTTTTATTTTATCTTCTGTATCAACTAAAGCAAATCTAACGTACCCTTCTCCCATTTTTCCAAATGCAGTTCCCGGAACTGTAAACACACCTGTTTCTTTAATCATTTCATAAACAAATTGTTCTGAACTAGTAAAGCCACTAGGAATTTTAGCCCAAACAAACATCGTTGCTTCTGGCCTTTTCATCTGCCAGCCGATCGCAGTAAATCCGTCGACTAAAGTGTCTCTTCTTTTTTCATATGTACGCACTGTGTTAAGAATACAATCATTCGGCCCAGTTATAGCAGCTATTGCTGCTTTTTGAATAGGAATAAAAATTCCATAATCAATATGTGATTTAATTGCTGAAAGCTGCTTAATAATCTCACGATTACCTAATGCAAATGAAATTCTACACCCTGGCATATTGTAAGATTTAGATAATGAATTAAGCTCAATACCAATATCTTTTGCACCTGGAACTTCCAAAAAGCTACCTGCCTTCTTATTATCATACACAAGCTCACAATAGGCATTGTCATGTAAAACCTTAATATCATATTTCTTAGCAAACCAAACGAGTTCTTCATAAAATTCATAAGGTGCCAAAGCCGTAACTGGATTGTTTGGATAGGATACAATCATCATTTTTGCTTTATGTGCTACTGTTGAATTGATTTTCTTAAAATCAATTAAATAATTATTTTCTTCAAGCATCGGCATAAGGGTAATACTTGCTCCAGATAAATGTGGACCAATAAAAAAAATCGGATAATATGGATCTTGTATGAGAACAGTATCAGAAGGGTTCACTAAACCAAATGCTGTATGGGCAAGTGCATCCTGAGAGCCATTTAAGCCTAACACCTCATCCCTCTCTAACTTCACGTTAAATCTCTTCATATACCACAAAACAACGGCATCTACAAGTTCTTCACTATCTTTAATTGCATATTTATAATTACATGCTTTTGCGCTTTCCTCACTTAACACTTTCATAACATGATCTGGTGGAGGTAAATCTGGTGTTCCTACACTAAAATTAAATATTTCAATGCCCTTTGAAACAAGTTCCCTTTTTAATATCTCTTGTTGACTAAAAACCGCTGACGCTAATTGTTCCATTCTTTGTGCAAAAACCATATTATTCCCCTTATTCATTTTATTTTTTCTTAAAAGCAGTCCCCACAGGTCGACTGTAGGGACTACGTCTCAACTTTACCTTACATAATTTTCAAACACAGTTTTCAAGTAATCACTAAACCTTGCTTTATTCACATCACTCAAAACCACAATATCAACTTTTCCTATTTCTTTTCCATCATAGAAATATACTAAATCGCCAATCTTTTGATTTTTCACAACTGGCGCATCAAGATACTCTGGTAAAACGATTTCTTTTTTTATTTTATTTTCATCGTAATTTGCAACAGTCAATACAAAATTAAAATCCTCTTTTGCAACAACGTTAATATCCTCTTCAACGCCTCTTCTAACTCTTAAATTGCCCATTTCTTGAGATCCAACAGGATCTTTGTATTTTTTACATACTGCAAAACCATAATCAAACATATTCATAACTTCTTTAAATCTAACCTTGAAATCTGGTGCAGCCATTACAACTGCTATGAGATCTAAATCATTTCTTGTTGCTGTTCCAGCTAAACAATATTTTGCTAAACTCGTTGAACCTGTTTTTAAACCTGTTGCACCATCATACCACTGAAGTAATTTGTTTGTATTGGTTAAACCAAATTCTTCTGCACCTCTTTTCGTATTATGAATAATCGTATCCATCCAAATAGTAGTATAATCAAATACTTCTGGATATTTTTGTGTGAGTTCTCTAGACATTAAAGCAATATCATAAGCACTAGTATAATGATTATCTGCATCTAGTCCAGATGCATTTTCAAAATTTGTATCATTCATACCTAAAGCTTTTGCTTTTTGGTTCATCATATGAACAAATCCTATTTCTGAACCACCAACATATTCCGCCATTGCAACTGCACCATCATTCGCAGATGCAACTGCAATACACTTCGTTAAGGTTCCAACTGTTTGGACTTCATTCATCTCTAAATATACTTGGGAGCCTCCCATTCCAGAAGCATTCTCGCTAATAACGACTTCATCATCCCAACCAATTTTTCCTGATTCTACTGCATCATAAATCAATAATAACGTCATTATTTTTGTTACACTTGCTGGTCTTAATCTTTCATGACTATTTTTTTCATAAATCACTGTTCCCGTTAAAGGTTCCATCAATACAGCCGACTGAGATGTTAGTTTTAATACATCTCCTTCCTTTGTCTGAGATAGTGTATTAAGCGCAGATATGTTGAGGGCAAAAATGCATGAAAACAAGATTAAAACGCCAAAAATTACTATAATACCTCTTTTGATCATAACTCACCTCTCCTTGTCAAACATAGTAGAATGGTTTCATTTGTCATATTAACCATTTCCTATAGGTTAAGCCATTTAATCAAAAATAATTCTTTCGTTTAAAATCTATTTATTCCATTTTTGGTAACTATTCCCTTGATAAACTTTGTTGAAATAATTGGCTCCGGACTAAGCTTAAATGCACTTATAAATCGCTTTTTAGAAGCTTCTATTTTATCCCGGTCATTGCCATGAATCAATGCAATTGCTTCACCTTCTGCAACATAATCACCAATTTTCTTTTCAACAATATAGCCAACTGCCAAATCAATTTGACTATCTTTTGTTTCTCTTCCACCACCGAGCATCATAGTTGCAAATCCTAATTCCTCTGTATCAATAGCTTTAATATAACCTGTCTCACTAAGGGTTACTTTCTCAACAATGGAAGCCTTTGGCAGTTTATCTATTTCATCAACATAACTTGAATCTCCGCCTTGCGCCTCAATAAATTGTTTGAACTTATTATAAGCAGATTTATTTTCTATTGTTTCAAGTAACAAAATTACAGCTTCTTCAGGCGTTTTAGCCTTGCCAGCAATCACCACCATATAGCTACCCAATTGTAGACAAATATCTAATAAATCCTTTGGCCCTTCTCCTTTAAGTGTTTGGATCGCTTCTATAACTTCAAGTGAATTCCCTATAGACTTTCCGAGCGGCTGATTCATATCAGAAACAACAGCAATTGTTTCTCTCCCTAAACCATTCCCTATATTAACCATTTCAAGTGCTAGCTTAAATGCATCCTCTTCTTCCTTCATAAAAGCACCAGAACCAGTTTTAACATCTAAAACGATACCGTCTGAACCTGAAGCAATCTTTTTACTCATTATACTGCTAGCTATTAAAGAAATATTGTCCACGGTTGCGGTTACATCTCTTAATGCATATATCTTTTTGTCTGCAGGGGCAAGATTCGCTGTTTGACCTGCAATAGCCATCTTAATAGTGTTTACATTTTCGATAAATTGTTCTTTAGTAAGTTTTGTGCTAAGGCCTTTAAAGGAATCTAGTTTATCAATGGTTCCACCTGTATGACCGAGCCCGCGTCCTGACATTTTTGCAACTGGTATTCCAAGCGCAGCAACCATAGGTGCCAGAATTAATGATGTTTTATCCCCAACCCCTCCTGTACTATGCTTATCCACCTTAATACCTTTAATATCTGACAAATCCAGCATATCCCCACTTTTAGCCATAGCCATGGTGAGTGCTAGCGTTTCCTTGTCACTCATACCTTGAAAATAAATTGCCATCAAAAGGGCTGACATTTGATAATCTGGAATTGTTTCGTTTGTAAACCCATCTATTATATAATGAATTTCCTCTTCATTTAAATCATGTCCTAGCTTTTTCTTTTCGATCAAATCATACATTCTCATAAGTATTAGCTCCTTAATCCTTTTTTATATCTGTATAAAAACTTTCTCCAACAGGTAGCTTAGGCAAATCAAAAATTTCAACAAGTGTTTGCCCAATATCAGCAAAGGATTTTCTTGTACCAATATTAACCCCTTCTCTAATGCCTTTTCCATATGCGATAAAAGGTATATATTCTCTTGAATGGTCTGTACTCTCTGTCGTAGGATCGCAACCGTGATCTGCATTCATGATTAAAATATCTGTATCCTTCATTGCGTCCATTATTTCATCTAATCTTTTATCGAAAGCCATTAAACCATCAGCATATGCTTGAACGTCATTTCTGTGTCCCCAGCTAGAGTCAAATTCAACTAGATTGGTATAAATTAGACCCGTATTTTTTTGTTTCATGTAGTGAATCGTCTGATCAACACCCTCCATATTATCTTTCGTGTGAACTGCTTCTGTAATACCTTGACCACAAAAAATATCTTCAATCTTCCCAACAGCAATAACATCCTTTCCACTTTCCTTAACCAAATCTAATATTGTTTTGTTTGGCGGTAATAGGGAAAAATCTCTTCTGTTAGCGGTTCTCTTAAAGCTACCAGGTTCTCCAATAAATGGTCTAGCAATAACTCTTGCAACGGCATGTTCATCTTTTAATAGTGCTCTTGCAATACTACAGTATCTATACAACTCATTAATGGGCACAATATCCTCATGCGCCGCAATTTGAAAAACACTGTCAGCCGATGTATATATAATTAGCTTGCCCGTCTTCATATGTTCTTCCCCTAATTCTTCCAGAATCTGTGTACCTGATGCTGGCTTATTAGCAAGAATCTCTCTACCGGTTTGCTCCACAAAAGGACGTATAATTTCCTTTGGAAAACCATTTGGATAGGTTGGTAATGACTTAGGTGAATATACCCCTGCCATTTCCCAATGACCAATTGTTGTATCTTTTCCATTAGATAGCTCTGCCATCTTACCATAAACACCAATTGGTTTCTCCACTTTTTCCAAGTGCACAACACCATCTATATTCCCAAGACCTAGCTTATACAAATTGGGTAAATCTAGCTTAGTAGCTTTAGCAATATTCTCTAACGTATTACTACCTACATCCCCAAACAATTCTGCATCTGGCATTTCTCCAATTCCTACACTATCTAATACAATCCAAATTGCTCTATCAATCATAATGTACCCTCCTTATAGTATGTCAATGATACTCACTTATATAATTATTATACCAAATTTTACATAAAATGTACAACAAAGCGCTTGTCAGCGCGTTACACAATTTTATCTAACATTTTGTTCTATACTTCGTAGGAAAGTACAACTTTCCCACGAAATTAAGCTTGATATGCAACGTCGAAACTTTCATGTTTTATTTCATTCTAGTTGGTGAATATATTTCATGAAAGGTTTCCTACTGGACAAAAAAAAGAGCATCTATATATATATAAATACTCTTATCCCTAACTAAGCTCTAGGATGAGCTTTAGCATATACTTCCTTTAACTTATGATTATTCATTTTTGCATATACTTGCGTCGTAGATATATCTGAATGTCCTAACATTTCTTGAACTGACCTAAGATCAGCCCCATTTTCTACTAAATGGCTTGCAAAGGAATGTCTCAAAATATGAGGTGTTATAATCTTATTTATATTTGCCTTGCTTGCATAACTCTTTATGATTTTCCAAAAGCCTTGTCTGCTCATAGAGGAACCTAAACAATTTACAAACAGAATCTCTTCGTCAGGGTTTTTAACCATTGCAGCTCTTGAAACTTTTATATAATTGCTAAGTGCATATTGCGCTACATTTCCCATTGGAATAATTCTTTCTTTATTGTGCTTGTTATCTGTACAAATGATATAGCCCATTGGAATATTAATATCAGTTTCTTTAAGGTTTATCAATTCAGAAACACGAATGCCAGTTGCGTATAAAAGCTCTAACATTGCTTTATCTCGTATGCCTTTGTTATCCGTATTAAACGGTTGATTTAATAACAAATCAACTTCTTCAAGAGACAATATTTTAGGAACCTTTCTCTCGATTTTTGGTGCGCTAATCGTTTCACTCGGATCATGATCAATCTTCCCAATTTTAAATAAAAATTGAAAGAAAGAATGAATAGAGGCAACATTTCTTGAAATAGTAGACGTAGCACGTCCTTCTTTTTCTAACTCTAAAAAATAAGCATTTAACTGAGTGGACGTCACCTTCTTAATATCACATAGGCGATTATTCGTTAAATAACTTATTAAGCTGTTTAAATCTCTATTATACGATTGAATTGTGTTAATAGAAGCACCTTTTGTCTGTTGTAAATAAACAAGAAACTCCTTAGTAGATTTTTCCATGGGTTATTTTCCTTTTCGCAAAGATGTAACATCATTATAATCTATTTTTACTAAAAAGTCGATTATTTTCAAAAACTTTTTATTGAAATATACCATTTTATTAAATCTGGATTAACGTAAGCTTCTAAAGTAATTCCAATTAATGTAAAAACAGAACAAATAACAAGGACAAGAAAATACTCAAATAATAGTTGTCCATTTACTTTAAGAGATTTACTCGTTTTACGATTTCTATATAATGCCTTTGAAAAGTTTATGTTCTTTGATGTTATATATATAAATATTGGTGCATATATAATGCTTTGTGGCAACAGCAGAACAATAATTAACCCAAAGCTATTAAAACCATTATAAATTAATGCTGAAGAAAATATTAAACCAAAATTAAAGCCAAAAAAACCACTCACAGCATAATCAATATAAGATGCAAATAAAATAAATCCAATGATCCAAAGTCCAATTAATATTTTCATCCTACTAATCAGTAGAAACTCAAATAGGTCTGTTTTAATAATCGTAGGACTTGACATCTTATTATTAAAGAAATCAAAAATCAAATTGTAATCGTCCATGTGCTTGACAATATTAAGATTTGCATATAAGGCGCCTATACAAATAAAACCTATAAAGAAAAACAACTGTATCTGTACCTCTGTAAATTTATATAGCTTCATTTTCTTTAGCATATTAATTCTCCTATCGTAGATGATATTCCAATATATGCTTAAGAAAAAAGATTTATTACTTTAGAAATTGTAGAAAACTAATAGTGCTGCTAGAAAGATTATAGGCTTTTATGCCTATAATCCATATTTTTCTTTATACAACAATATCGATGATATTGACTTATTATCTTTAATCTCACCTTTAATAATCATTTGCACCAATTCATCAACTGTATATCTTTCTATCGTTATAAATTCATCTTCATCTAAATTCTGCTTACTCGGAATGAGATTTTTTGCTACAAAGATATTAATAATCTCATTACAAATTCCTATTGCTGAGTAAAAATTAAATAAGAATTCTATATCATTTGAACTATACCCTATTTCTTCCTCCAACTCTCTTGCAGCACACTCCTTTGGATCTTCGTTTGGTGAGTCAAATACGCCAGCTGGTATTTCCAACATATAGCTATCTGAAGCATTTCGATATTGTCTAACCATAATAATTTTACCTTCATCATCTACAGGTACTATCGCCGAAGCGCCAGGATGAAGTATTAATTCCCATTCCGTTTCCTTTCCATTAGGTAGAAGAATTTGTTCTTTTACCAAATGAACTCTAACACCTTTATATATTTCAGTTTGACCTAATTTTTTTATCTTTTCTGCCACCAAAATCACCTCATTTTATTATCGTATTTATTTACTTACTAAAGAATAATGTCTTATCATAGCAAACTTTCATGGCTTCAATTATAGAACTTCTAAAGCCTGTTTGTTCTAAGCTCCTAACGGCTTCAATTGTCGTTCCCCCCGGTGAGCAAACAGCATCCTTTAACGCACCTGGATGTTCTCCCGTTTCCAATACCATTTTTGCAGAACCAAATACGGATTGTGCTGCCAACTTGTAAGCTACATCTCTAGGAAGCCCAAATAGAACCCCTGCATCTGCCATAGCTTCAATTAACATATATATATATGCTGGCGAACTTCCAGAAACAGGAACTACCATGTCTAGTTGTTTTTCATTTAGCTCTACAGTTTCACCAAAAGAATTAAAGAATTGAAAAATCAACTCTCTCTCTTCATCAGCGTACTGATCTGAAGAAAAGCAAATAGCGCTCATGCCAGCTAATACCATTGCAGGTGTATTAGGCATAGCACGAACCACTCGAATATTTTCACCAAGTATTTCTTTAATTTTTCCAATGCTAATGCCAGGAGCGATTGATATAAATATTTTTTGATCCAAATTGTTGCCATGTAATTTTTCTAAAGCATCCTTCAGTATTTGCGGCTTAATAGCCAATATAATAATATCTGATTGCTCAATACACTGCTCGTTAGACATTAAATAAGGAATATTCAATACACTTTGTACATATTTTAATCGGTCTTCATTCACATCCGTATAAACAATATGTTGATTCGTAAAGGCTTGAGTTACCCCCTTCATCATAGGTAATCCCATATTCCCAACGCCAATAAATCCAATTGTTTTCATCGAAACCCCTCCCTTTTAATTTACACAGATAATACAGCTGTTTTTCCTAGAATATTCTTATTAGCATCTAATACATCTCTTATATAATCATTAATAAAATCTTCTACTTGTTCTGAAGCTCGCCCAACGAAATTTTCTGGTTTTAAAATACCTAATACCTCTTCTTTAGACATCTTGAAGGCATCATCTGCTAAAATTCTAGAAATCAAATCATTAGGTAATCCTTCTTCCTTGACAAGCTTGCCAGCCTCCATTGAATGAACTCTTATTCTTTCGTGTAAATCTTGTCGATCTCCACCTCTTCTAACACCTTCCATCAAAATGACTTCTGTCGCCATAAAAGGTAATTCGCTCATAATACGTTGATTGATTACTTTTGGATATACGACTAATCCATCTACTACATTCATATATATTTCCAAAATTGCATCAATCGCTAAAAACGCTTCTGGTATGGCTAATCGTTTATTTGCACTATCATCAAGGGTTCGTTCAAACCATTGAGTAGAAGCCGTTATAGCAGGGTTAAGTGCGTTACAAATAACATGTCTTGCAAGCGAAGATATTCTTTCACTTCTCATAGGATTTCTTTTGTATGCCATAGCAGATGAACCAATTTGGCTCTTTTCGAATGGTTCTTCAATTTCTTTAAGATTTTGTAGCAATCGAATATCATTACTAAATTTATATGCAGATTGTGCAATGCTACTAAGTAAATTAAGCATTTGTGAGTCAAGCTTTCTAGGATAAGTTTGTCCTGTAACTGGGAATGAAGCCTTATATCCAACTTTCTGTGCAACAAGATCATCTAATTGCTTAACTTTTTCATGATCCCCATCAAATAACGTTAAAAATGTAGCTTGTGTACCCGTTGTACCTTTAACACCTAATAGCATTTTCTTGCTTAACTGATGTGCTAGATCTTGATAATCCATCCATAAATCCTCTAACCACAAGCATGCCCTCTTGCCAACCGTAGTAAGCTGTGCGGGTTGAAAATGCGTGAAACCAAGGGTTGGTAAATCTTTATATTCCATAGCAAAAACTGCTAATTTATCCATTACATTTAACATCTTTTCTTTAATAAGCTCAAGCCCTTGTGTCATAATAATAATATCCGTATTATCTCCAACGTAACAGCTAGTTGCCCCAAGATGTATAATAGGTTTTGCTGACTTCGCTTGTTCTCCATATGCATGTATATGTGCCATAACATCATGACGTACTTCTTTTTCTTTGGCTTTAGCTACATCATAGTTAATATTATCAGCATATTTTTTCAAATCTTCAATTTGTTCATCACTAATATCTAGACCTAAACTTTTTTCTGCTTCTGCAAGTGCAATCCACAGCTTTCTCCATGTTTTAAACTTTTTATCAGGTGAAAACAAATATAGCATTTCTTTACTTGCATATCTTTCCCCTAATGGCGTTTGATAAATTTCATTATTCATTCATATACATCCTTTCAAACGATTATTCACATATTGGCATTTAATTACAGTTTATTATAGCATAAATACGTTAAAAGTAAACAAAAAAGGCCTTTAGATTATATGAAAATACACCTCTTAACGTTTCACACTACTGATACTAGTGTTCACATGAGGTGCATTTATTCATATTCTGTTATTTTTTTATGATAACGATTTTACGAATTTTTCTAAGCGGTCTAGCCCTTTCTGAATGTTTTCTTGTGAAATCGCGTAGGATATTCTTATATGTGTATCAAATCCGAAATCCTCACATGGAATTACAGCAACTTGCTCTTCAAGAATACCTGCTGCAAAATCGCTTGCAGCGTTAATTACTTTTCCATTATAGGATTTCCCAAAGGTTGAAGAAATATCAATGAATAAATAAAACGCACCCTTTGGCGTTATGCATGAAATGTTTGGAATTGCATTAATTCGTTCTACCATATATTTTCTTCTCTTATCAAATTCTGTTCTCATTTCGCCAATGCATTGTTGTGGCCCAACAATCGCAGCTACTGCAGCCTTTTGAGCAATAGAATTTGGATTTGAAGCGGCATGACTTTGAATATTTGACATAAGCTTAGCAATTTCTTCCGTAGAAGCTGTATATCCAATTCGCCATCCTGTCATAGCATAGCTCTTTGATACACCATTTATTACTATAGTACGTTTTGATATTTCTTCACCTAACTGTGCAATACTAAAATGTTGTGCATCGTCATAAATTAATTTTTCATATATTTCGTCCGAAACAACCAAGATATCATTTTCTATTGCAAAATCAGCAATCATTTGAAGCTCATCTTTAGTATAAAGCATTCCTGTAGGATTGCTTGGGCTATTCAAAATTAATGCTTTTGTTTTTGAAGTCAACGCTTTTTGTAATTGTTCTTTCGTAACTTTATAATTTGTTTCTTTCGTTGTCTTAATTATTACAGGAACCCCGTCAGCTAAAGCAACCATGTCTGGATAACTAAGCCAAAATGGTGCAGGTATAATTACTTCATCGCCTTTATTTAATATAGCCATAAATGCATTTGTTAGAGAATGCTTTGCGCCATTACTAACAACAATTTGATTCGGTTTATATTCAAGCCCATTGTCTTCCTTGAATTTTTTACATATCGCTGTTTTCAACTCTACTGTTCCTGCCACTGGGGTATATTTGGTAAAACCTGCGTTAATGGCTGTTATTGCGGCTTCTTTTATATGGTTAGGCGTATCAAAATCAGGTTCGCCCGCTCCAAAACCAATTACATCAATACCTTCCGATCTCATCTGATTGGCTTTTGCTGTAATAGCCAATGTTGATGAAGGTTTAATTTGTTTTGCTTTGTTAGATAAAATCATTATTCCACCATCCTTAATAGTATATTGTTATTGTAATATAATCAAATTACTTTTGCAAGTTTAATTTTTATTTTATTCACCAAATGGCAGTTAACACCGCAATAACTGAGATATAAACCTTATATATGCAAGTTTTACTTTTTTTCTTATCATAAAACCCTCTATTCACATATAATCTATAAAGCTAACTTATTTAATCCCTCGCTTTAATTTCATCTACTGTTATTGTTTGCTTTATAGGAAAAAAATATTTCAATAATAGAACTTTCCTCCAAATTAAGTTTGATATATTTCATGAAAGGTTTCCTCACAATAAAAAAGCGTGATATTTATCATATCACGCCATTTCATTATTTAGCATACTCTATTGCTCTAGTTTCTCTAATTACATTTACTTTTATTTGACCTGGGTATTCCAGCTCATTTTCAATCTGTTTAGCAACATCTCTCGCTAATAATACCGTTTCTTCATCATTTGTTTGATCTGGTATTACCATAATTCTAATTTCCCTACCTGCTTGAATAGCAAATGATTTTTCTACACCTTTAAATTGGTCGGCAATTTCTTCTAGTTTATGAAGCCTTTGAATGTACGTTTCTAACGTCTCTCTACGAGCGCCTGGTCTTGCAGCTGAAATTGAATCTGCTGCTTGAACAATAATAGCAATAAGCGATGTTGGCTCTACATCTCCATGATGTGATTCTACTGCATTAATAATTATTGGAGATTCCTTATGTTTTCTACATAATTCAGCACCTATTGATATATGTGATCCTTCCATTTCGTGATCAACAGCTTTACCAATATCATGTAATAATCCTGCACGTTTAGCCATTCGAACGTCTACACCGATTTCACCGGCAATAAGTCCACTTAGCAACGATACTTCAATTGAATGTTTTAATACATTTTGACCATAACTTGTTCTAAACTTCATTTTACCAAGTAGTCTAATAAGTTCAGAATGAAGACCATGAACTCCAGTATCAAAAGTAGCGTTTTCACCTTCTTCGCGAATCATTTGTTCAACTTCGCGTTTAGCTTTTTCCACCATTTCTTCAATTCTAGCAGGATGAATTCTGCCATCTACAATAAGTTTTTCTAAAGCTATCCTAGCCACTTCTCTTCTTACTGGATCAAAGCCAGATAAAATTACGGCTTCTGGAGTGTCATCAATTATTAAATCTATTCCCGTTAGTGTTTCCATAGTACGAATATTTCGTCCTTCTCTACCAATGATTCTTCCCTTCATTTCATCGTTAGGGAGAGAAACTACAGATACCGTTGTTTCAGCAACATGGTCTGCAGCACATTTTTGTATAGCTATCGCTAATACTTCCCTTGCGCGTTTGTTGGCTTCTTCTTTGGCTTTTTGTTCTATTTCTTTAATCATTACTGCGGTTTCATGTTTTACATCTTCTTCGACTAATTTTAAAAGGTATTCCTTTGCTTGTTCAGAGGTGAGGCCCGAAATTTTTTCGAGTTCTGATAGGTGTTGCTGTTTCAATCGCTCAACGTTTTCTTTGTCTTCGCTAAGAGTTTGTTCCTTCAAAATCAATTGACTATCTTTCTTTTCAAGTGATTCTGTCTTCTTATCAACAGCCTCTTCTTTTTGAAGAATTCTTCTTTCCAACCGCTGCATTTCATTCCTGCGTTCTTTAAGCTCTTTCTCAACATCATTACGAGTCTTGAAAATCTCTTCTTTAATTTCAAAGCGAGCTTCTTTTTTAATGTTTTCGCCTTCTTTTATCGCATCATCAACAATTTTTCTAGCCTTTTGTTCAGCTGATCCATATTGAGCTTCAGATACTTTCTTTCTATAGGCAATTCCAACAAAAAAACCAATCACAGGAAATATTATTAAAGCGGCAGCAAGCAGAATAGCTATTGGTACTGACATAGACAAAATTATAGCTATTGGTGTTGGCATCGATAACACCTCCTCTTTATTTAATTTTCATTGTACATAATCATATAACACAACATATAAATTTTATACTTTTTTAAATATTATGTCAAGCCATATATGACGTTTTTTAAAAAACTTGACATAATAACCAATTAATCGCCATTTTTTTCATCTAAAAAGCTGAGTACCGTTTTAATTGTGTCTGCTTTATACCCTTTATTTAACATGTATTTAAAAAGCTTTCCTTTTTCTAAGAAAGTTAATTCTTCTTTTCCTCTTAATCTTTTTAATATTACCTTTTTTGCTGCTACTAGTTCATCTAATCCTAATTCTTCTAGTGCAGCTTGAATTATTGTACTCTCTATGCCTTTATTTTTCAAATAATAAACAATTTGGGCATTGCTTTTATCTTTATGCATGTTTTCAATTGTTCTACTTGCATAGCTTGCATCATCAATAAATCCATTTTTCAAAAATTTATCTAAAACAAGTTCTATAAGTACATCTATATAGCCTGCCTTTAACATCTTTTTTTGTAATTCATAATATGTATAAGCTCTTTTAGCAAGTAAATGATATATATATTGTGTACCTCTTTTAACAATTACCTCTCGTTGAATTGTTTCAAGACAATCCATCGTTATCTCACCCTCTAACTTTAAATCATATCTAGTTAATTCTTTATAAAAAAGGCAAAATGCATACTCATCATCAATATATACTTTATATTTCTTGTTATCCTTATCAATTTGTGTAATCCTCATAATTCACATCCTATGATTAAAAAAAGCTAGGGATTATGACCCCTAGCAACATTATTATTTCTCTTTCTTGGCTTTAACCGAATTACCTTCTGCTGAATCTTTAATTTGAAGTGAGTCTTTTGTTTCAAGTCCGAAAAAATCTCGTACGAGCTTTTCAATTTCACTTAGTATCTCAGGATTCTTTCTCAAAAATTCTTTTGTGTTTTCTCTTCCTTGACCTAATCTAGTTTCTTTATAAGAAAACCATGCACCACTTTTTAAAACAATGTCATTTTTGGCTGCAAGATCCAAAATATCTCCTTCTCTTGAAATGCCTTCACCGAACATAATATCAAATTCAGCATCTTTAAAAGGTGGCGCTATTTTATTTTTAGCTACCTTTACTCTAACTCTGTTACCAACCATTTCTGAATTTTGCTTCAGGGTTTCTATACGTCTTACATCTAATCTTATAGAAGCATAGAATTTCAAAGCACGTCCACCAGTAGTTGTCTCTGGGCTACCGAACATAACCCCAACCTTTTCTCTCAACTGATTAATAAATATAACAATACAATTAGATTTATTAATAATACCTGTTAATTTTCTAAGTGCTTGGGACATAAGCCTTGCTTGCAAACCCATATGAGAATCGCCCATATCACCTTCAATTTCAGCTCTTGGTACCAATGCTGCAACTGAGTCAACAATTACGATATCTATCGCTCCTGATCGAACCATTGTTTCAGTAATCTCCAATGCTTGTTCACCATTGTCTGGTTGAGAGATATATAAATTGTCAATATCTACACCAATTTTTTTAGCATACACTGGATCAAGTGCATGTTCTGCGTCAACAAAACCCGCTATTCCACCAAGCTTCTGAATCTCTGCAACCATATGTAATGCAACGGTTGTTTTACCACTTGATTCAGGTCCATATATTTCAACGATTCTTCCTCTAGGAAGTCCGCCTGCACCTAAAGCAATATCTAAGCTAATAGAGCCTGTTGGCACTGTTTCAACATTAAAATGCTTGCCTGAATCTCCTAATTTCATGATAGAACCTTTACCGTATTGTCTTTCAATCTGCGCTATGGCAGCTATTAAAGCTTGACTCTTATCTTCCTTCATAATTATGTCCCTAGATGTGCTAGCCATACTAGGTACCCCCTTTTCCAAATTATTCGAACGCCTGTTTGTATTATTATATACGAACCCTTGTTCTAAGTCAATAGTTTTCTTAATATTTTACGTAAAGTGAAAAACTAACTTCTAGTTTGCAATACTAACTTCCATAGGTATAGAAATTAGTTTTACATCTTCTTTTGTTATATAATTAAATGACAGTT
>PGZO01000074.1 GCA_002841375.1 Firmicutes bacterium HGW-Firmicutes-7
CTTAGATGCAGCTCAAAAAGAATTAGAAACAAAGATAAAGCTTAAATAAACTGATATAATTTGCTTCTAGTGGCTAAAAAATAAGTTAGCAGTT
Organism: Firmicutes bacterium HGW-Firmicutes-7; assembly: GCA_002841375.1. Lineage (GTDB taxonomy): Bacteria > Bacillota > Clostridia > Lachnospirales > Vallitaleaceae > HGW-1. Next base: position 95 of record PGZO01000074.1, read on the forward strand.
GCGAACAGCTGCTAACTTATTTTTTGATATCATACTCATATGCACACCATATATAAGGGGGAAATATAATGAAAGACAATATTACTATTAAACATATACCAAATGGTCTAAATGATCCTTATCAACATTATGAATATGAAAGATACCCAAGAAATCCGATTGAAGGTGATTTCGTTATAATTAAGGCTGTAGTTGAACCTTATTCCCCGGAACAAAATGTTTTATTGCAGTGGAGTTTAAATGGAAATAAACAGAAACCACATATAGGCAGAAGAACAATTGATCATGTCAAAGGTAAGGAGTATTTTGAATTTGAGATAGGTGGGTTTACAAAAAAAGATTTAATTCAATATCATATTGAAGTAGAAGATAAAGGAGAAATTTACCGTTCAAAAACTTTTGATTTTAGCGTCGGAGAGAAATTTTATTTAGGTAAGGTAGAAAGAGTTAGTGTCAGTAATAATATTATTGTAGTTGAGTTTGAAAAAACTAATTCATTAAAACCAAAACTTAGTTTTTATTTTGAAAAAAGATATTTAAAAATATTAATTAATTTAGCGGATTTAGATAAAAAATGTGAAGATAAGAATTCATTTTCTATTATAAATGACAATCATTATATATATAAAGATTCAATAACTGGAAGCCAGTTAGAGATAATAAAAAATCCTTTTAAATTTGTTATTAAGGATAATAAAGGGAACATATTATTAGGATCATATCAAGATATTTTAAATTATTTAGAATGGCAAGATTATTTTGACGGAAGAATAAATATTAGCTTGAGATTTCAAACTGATAGTAAGAATTTTTATGGCTTTGGAGAAAAGTATGATAGGCTAAACCAAAAAGGATTGCAACCGGATATCTGCGTTTATAATCAATATCAAAATCAACAATCAAGAACTTATCTGCCCATACCTTTCTTTTTTACGGAAAATAGTTATGGTATGTATATTAAATCATCCCAATATTTAAAGTTTGATTTATGTAATAAATTAGATAATTTGATAGAGATAAAAGGGAGATTGAATAAACGCAATCCAGCACTTGAATTATATGTTTTATTTGGCGAACCTCATAAGATTTTAACTGATTATTTATCATTAACAGGCTTTCCTTCTCTTCCTCCTAAATGGGCTTTTGGCCCCTGGATGTCATCAAATAGTTGGAATACACAACGAGAAATTTTAAAGCAAGTTAAGGCAATGAATAAATTTAAAATTCCCGCTACTGTTTTAGTTATAGAAGCCTGGAGTGATGAAACTACATTTTATATTTTTAATGATGCTGTCTACAAGTCAAAATCAGGTGCTCAAAAATTTTCGTACAAAGATTTCGATTTTAGTGAAAAGGGTAAATGGCCAAATCCAAAAGGAATGATTGATTTAATCCATAAAAGCAATCTTAAAATTATTTTATGGCAAATTCCAATAATTAATAAATATTTTGAAGAAGGAATAAAAAATAAGCAACATATTCAAGATGAATCATATGCTGTAGAAAAAGGATTCTGCGTAATGAATGAGGATGGAACACCCTATCGAATGCCTTATGGATGGTTTGCTAATAGTCTTTTATTGGATTTTAGCAATCCTGATGCGAAAGAATGGTGGTTTAACAAGAGAAGATATTTAATTGAAGATCTTTCCGTTGATGGTTTTAAAACTGATGGAGGGGAATTTATTTTTGATAATAAC
>PGZO01000075.1 GCA_002841375.1 Firmicutes bacterium HGW-Firmicutes-7
AAGTACGGAGAGAAGACCGCAGCAAGTGGCAGAAGTTAAAGTATTAACCTCTGACACTTGCTGCTCTTTCTTTTTAATGATTTTAACCAGGTAACACAAAAGGTTTTTTGTACCCCTGCAAGCAGTAACTTGCATAGTAAAAAAACCTTTTCAATTACTTGGTTGAAATATCTTTATATTGCCGAACGATCTGCCCGAACAAATTTTTTTCTGAGTCTTTACAGGAAGATTAAAAACATCTTCCCGTTGACTCAAAAAAAATATCATCGGGCAGTAAGAAGTAAAAAGAAAGAGCAATACACTCAACCGGGCAAATAGTAATTCACCTGGTGAGAGTATTGCCAGGGAGAAACCTGTCTGCGTGTGGACACGCACAGGCAGAGAAAGAGTATTGTTTTTATAAACAGGGGGAAATCACCCCTCTTTTACAAAAAGCAATACAAAAAATAGAAAAGCGAAAAGTGAAGCATAACACTCAAAAAATAATTAAAATTTAGGAAAATTAAAATTTATAATTATTTTTATCGCGTAATGCTAAAGAGAAGACGCCCGCTTAAAAGATATATAAGAAGGGAAAGACACCCCCTCTTATATATCTTTATTCTGATATAGAATGTGCAGCGACTAACGAACGGTGATTTAGCCTTATCCCCGTAAAAGCAAGATAAAAAGTAAATGAGGGAAATATAAGTGGGAACTTTTTATCTCCCTTTTCGGTGGCTGTATTTATTGGATTCCTTACGGTTAGCGATAAGTAAAAACATCCATAAATAAAATATTAAAAGAAAAGAAACATTTTATTTATGTAGTTTTCACCTATCGCCAGGGAAAGATTATCTTTTTTCTTCTCTTTGCAATTTCTTCTCCTGGCGTTTGTAGAAGCCAGTGCCGCAAAAAATTCTCCTGCTTAATTGCTTCCCTGCATTTTTTTGCGGTGCCTGAGTCTTCTATAAACGCCACCGTTGTCGCACATATAATCTCTTGGGATAGTTTTAGTTTTTTTTATCTGCTCTGCCCGGAGTGTACACATGCAGGCAGATAAAAAATGTTAAAACGTAGAAGTATAATAAGCAGGAACAGGGAGGGAAGGGGGGGGAAGGCATTCGATTATTAGAAATAGAGATTTAACCCTACGATAAGAAGTATCTAATTTAGCCCGCCTTTATATTTTTAACCAGGCTGAAAAAGCTTTTAGATGGTTAAAAATATAATGCTTTTTTTGCTATACATAACAAAGCTTTATCGGATAAGACAAGCCCTCATATATTTCTTCAAGAATGTCCGATAGAGTCTTGTTATGTATGTGCAGGCTTTCAATTATACTCCGTAGCAAAAAAAGCTCTCGGCGGGCGGTCGTGGTGATGAGATGACCAGAAGTTATTTACCAGGAAGTCAATAAAAGCGGGTTAACAGGTCATTTTAATAAAATACTGATTCATATAACGGTATCGGTATTTGTGAAGTCCGCGAAGACGGATTTGTGGAAGCGTAGCTTCCCACAAACACCTTGTTAGGCGAAGTTGCATTTTCTCTCCTATTTCTGTTCCTCATATCCTTTCTATTTTAAAGAACACAGGTCTTATTCCGTCCGTGCAGCAACCAATCACCACTCCTTTTTGTTTATACCACGGATCGAAAGAGCCTCCATTCCATAGGGTATGAATCATATAGAATAGATCTTGCCATGCCCAAACACAAAAGCCTTCTGGTTTTTCAAATTCATCAATAACAAAAACATCACCCTCTTTGAAGAT
>PGZO01000023.1 GCA_002841375.1 Firmicutes bacterium HGW-Firmicutes-7
AGTAAGACGCCTGTGGAGATAGTAGGTTGCGAGGTCTATGAAACAGGAATTTCTATTGGTAACAATAGAAGCATGTGACTTTAGTCATGTGAGGTTCACAAAGAACTCGGGCTTAAAATATCTCAAACAATTGAAATAATCAATAAGTTGAGAACTATAAACCTTATAGCCCAAATTGGGAATGGAGCGTCAACCAAGTATATATAATAAGAGGTGAAAAATTTGTTAGAGTTTAAAATCACTTTAGATGATGATGACTATTTACTATTCAATCAATATCATTTATTAAATAGTCCTATTGGTAAAAAATCTTTAATATTATTTAGATTTATTATTCCATTCATTTCTTTTATGTTTGTAATTATATTTCTTATTGCAGGCTCTGATTTTCTATTAATTTTGATTGAAGCAATAATGTTGACGATTTTATCTATATTTTGGATTGGTTATAGTAAAAGAATCCTTCTAAAATCTATGAAAAAAAGAATGATAAAAATAAAAAAAGAGGGTAGACTCCCTTATAGCAACGAGGCAATATTAAGGTTCGATAATGAGAGTATATATGAAATTACACCAAAGACTGAAGGTAAGACGAATTATTCATTGGTTGAAAAAATTGCTGTAACAGAAAAAGCTATTTATATTTATTTTAGCGCTATACAGGCATATATTCTTCCAGTAACCGCTTTTTCAGACGAAATGGAAAAATTAAAATTTATCGAATTTATCAATTTGAAGGTTGATAGTTTAAGAGATACAAAATAATAATAAGACCAACTGCAAAATACAAAAGAAACGTAAGATTCATGCGTTTCCTTTGTATTTCCCTGTGTGTATATCTATCTTTCAATAAACTCAGCTAATACGGTGTTAAATTTATCCTTTTGATCGTAGAACGAAGCATGACCACTGAATTCAAATGGTACAAGCGTTGAATTTTTAATTATCTGATTTTGAATTTCTCCCAGCTCAAATGGTACAATTTTATCATGAATCCCATGAATAATTAAGGTTGGAACACTTATCGCCTCAAGATCTGTAAAAAATACTTCTCTGATCCACGCTTTTGCCATCTTGGCGGTTGCCCATCCCGCAGCTTGTAAGCCAACTTGGAAGAACCAATTAGATAGGGCTTCTGTGATAAGTTGAAAAAAGAACATATTACCAAAATCCTGTAGCATCTGAGGGCGATCATTATATGTGTCATTAATAATCTTTATTACCATTTCCTTATCCAGTCCGTATGGGAAGTTTGGTCTTTTAATTAGACTTGGGACAGCTGCTGCAAACAAAGCAAGCTTTGATACACCATACCCATTATATCGTCCCATATATTTGACAGCTATTGCGCCGCCATTAGAATGTCCGGCTAAAATAATATCGTGTAAGTCTAGTGAGTCTATAACGCATTTTACATCGTCGGCCAAAGTACTAAAGTTATATCCATTAAAAGGTTTATCAGAGTTTCCAAACCCCCTTGTATCGATTCCGATACATCGAAACCCCATTTCGGGTAGCTTATCAAACTGATATTCAAATAATCTATGACTTCCTGGCCAACCATGATTAAATAGTATGGTTTTTTTACCTTCTGGGTTAAGGTCTTCTACAAATATTTTAACCTGATCTTTAGTAGTAACATAATATCCCATAAAGCAACTCCTGATTTATAAACACTCTAAAATAATATACTCAAATGAATATAATTTGTGTTATTTTTTCATGTAGCCAACAAAATATTAAAGGATTATCATGAAGCAGAAGATATTGTTTAAACAGCATTTATAAAGGTAGCCGATTAAGAATGATAATTATGTAAATGTTTATTGAAAATACTTAAACGATAGTATAAGATTATCTAAAGAGAAGGTAGCTTTTTGAAGTGAATTCTACCGTTTATCTAAAGGAGGAATAAACAATGAGAAAGTCTTTCTATCTATTTTTGGCAATAATTATGTGCTTATCGTATATAAGTATGACTGTGTTTGCAACAGGTGATGATGTAAGTGTCAGAATTGACGGAGAATTGATCGAGTTTGACCAGCCGCCGCTTATAGTTAACGGTCGTACACTTATTCCTATCCGTGCCGTTTGCGAGAAAATCGGAGCGACGGTTGAATGGGATGATCGCACAAAAACCGCATTAATAACTAAAGACGACACAACAATAAAACTACAAATTGGAAGATATGATATGCAAGTCAGTGACCAATCCTCTATTTATCTGGATGTGGTACCACAAATATACAATGGTCGTACTCTGATGCCAATACGGGCCATAGCTGAAGGATTAGGTTGTGAGGTGTTATGGAATGAAGCAAATAGAACGATTGAGATTGAACAATCGGGCACCATTATAGTTCATGGACTTTGGGGTACGCAGGTAAGTGGGGTAACGAATTGGGCAGGTATTTCATCTGTTCAACAATTCGCTTATAAAGATGATGGACTTGCATACGCATATGTCAAAGATAATACGCTTATAATTACAACGCCAACAACAAAAATAAATATTGAAATGAAATACCCAAAACTAGGCGATGTCAATTCTGATAACAACGGAAATTTTTATATTATATGGGGAAGAGAAGGTGATGTAAATACCGATCAGACTATTTTTATTTCCAAATATGCACCAGATGGTACCCATATAAAAACTACAGGATTTACAGGTGAATCCGTTATGGGCGAGGAAGGTAATACACAGATTCCATTTATTGCCGGAACTTGTGTATCAACAATCGGAAACGGTTATCTGATGGTAAACTATGGTCGAATAATGTATAACAAACATCAATCGAATAGTGTTATTGGTGTAAAAATTTCGGATATGTCTCCTGTGGAGTGGGATAGTAAGTGGGATATTCCTTATACGTCTCATTCATTTAACCAAAGTATAATTTGGAGCGAAAAAACAGAAGACTTTGTGTACGCCGATCACGGAGATGCATATGGTAGAGGATTTGTTATAAACACAAATGATAATGGAAAGTTATTGTTTCATTTCTACCTTGAAGCAAATGCAAATTATAATATGTATATAGTCAATAAGACTTTTGCACAACTAGGTGGGCTTGCAGAAACAAGTAAAGGTATTGCCTTAGTAGGTGCATCTGCAAAATCTATTAGCGAAGAGGTGAAGAATGAAAAGCAAAACTTATTTGTTCAAATATTCGATCCTCAAGCTGAAAAGATCTCCTCTTCGATGTTTACAGGAGGAACCACGCGAAGTGGTGCACTCTCAATCGATATAAATGATAATAGAAATTCGCCCCTTACAAATGTAACCGACTATGGTGTACATTGGCTCACTGACTACACTGACACAGATGTTATTGCTCCTCAAGTTGTTTCAGCGGATGGTAAGGTTGTGATACTGTGGTCGACCGATAAGGACGCATTATATATGGTAGTGGCAGCAAGTGGTGAGGTTATAACTCCTGCAACATCATTAGGAGGGATTCCTTTAAACTCATATGAACGTCCTATATATTATAATGGCTTTGTTTACTGGGTATCTGTTAATGATGGCAGGTTAAAGATTAGGAGTATAAAAATTTAGTCGCTATAGTAGTGAGAAGTACAGATTAAAGCTTTTCAGAGAAGAAAAAACGGGCAAAAATCGGGGCATTCTGATAGGTGTTTTACATAAAAATATCCAGATGAACCTAATATCCAGAGCAGGACGGTGTGGTCAATAAGACCTTTGTGCAGATGCTGGAGGCACTTGGATATGACATTCAGGTTAACTATGTGAAAAGATAAAAGGGGAGAAATGTGTCATGGCAGATGTGTATAAATTTAAAGTAAGGCTCTGTGAACTGGAAAGTATTATGTGGCGAGATATAGAAATTACTTCTGTTTCCAGTGTTGCAAAACTTGGATATGCAATATTGGCCGCATTTGAAAGTACAGCAAGTCATATGTTTAATATAAAGTTTAAAGGAAAGCGTTATGAGATTGTATTTGAAGATGATGACTTCGATGACGAGCCTGCAATCGATCCGATTAAAACAAAGCTTTCTGCGTTAAAACTTAATTCAGGAGATAAGCTGAGTATGGAATATGACTACGGTGCAGGATGGGAATTTGAGATAGAATTATTATCCGTGACCGAAATGAAGCGCGGAGCAGGAACACACTATCCATATGTTACGGACGGCAAAGGAAAAGGAATTATTGAGGATACTTCACCATATGAACTTGCTGAAATAGCTGAAAAAACAGATCAAGATGGTATTTTACCCCGAATCGCAGATATGTATTCTAGCAAAGAAGACGAATGGGATTACAGAGATTTTAACTTAGAGTATTGCAATGTGTTCTTTAAGGATAATGTGTGGAGAATACGGTGTGCATATGAAGAATTCGAATAAAAAGCAAATACAATCAGATCAGAGGAGAACGAGTTGGTGGATAATTATCTTACATATCAGTCTGATGATCGACTAACAAATATTGAAGTTAAAAGTTCAAGATGAAACAGTAGGTTGACTTAGTAGCAAATGGCTGATTTATTTCAGGCATCTCGAATCAATTTTGTGGAACACATAAAACACATTCATGATAAAAGTGAACTTGACAAAGACTCAACCTGTCGGAATTTCCGACAGGTTCGAAAAGAAGGAAATCGTGAAATGGCACGAGAAATTCCGGATGGTTCAAAGCAAGTGGATTGAAACAAACCAGAATGGGAGGTTTGAGGCTTTGCAAGAGCAGAGATTTACAAAGAAGGACTGGACGCTTTTTAAAAATAAAATTGCTGATTGGCAGGAAGCCTATATGAATAGGCTTAATAAGGAATATATAGAATTACTAAGTGAAGACGCTAATCCATCAAAGAAGTTTTGGAGGCTGGACAAGAAAATAAAGGAAGATAGGAAGAAAACGGGTGTTCAATTAGAAATGAGCCGGTCGAACCTTATTTATAACATTATTTCACTAATAAATGACGGTGCAATTAGCTTTGAAGATCTCGAAGAGTTCAGTGATGAGCTGAAGGAAACTGTAAGTGCCTTTGTTGAGAGATAGTTTAGAGTATATGGGTTCAGCATAGTATCGTTTTTTCTATAAGTATTAGTTAATCGATTGTCTACGCCAAGGTCAAATGCATCTACCAGGAATCTACATTACTGCCTCAACACACGTGGAGACATGTTGTCTGCTTAAACGCTTGTAGGTAATAGGGTTAAGTAGGTACACAGTACTAAATTTCCGGAGTGTGGAAACATAAAAAGAGAATGCATCCTTATTTAAGAACATTAGGATACATTCTTTTTTAATATCGTGTATTAAAATAAGCCACTGATTTGAATTAGGCTCTAATAGGTGGCTTAAATATTAATACTTTCTTTTCAAAGATTAGTCGGACCAGTTCTTCCGTAGTTACTCCATCGGACACATAATCCCCAATGAAATCTAACAAGGCTATGTTTCGCTTGCTGCTTTCACAATTGTGAAAAAAAACGCAAGTGACAAGCCGCTTGCCCATATTGCTGTTTTAGTGGACAAAATGGGAATGGGTTACCTATACACATAAAGAACCTTTCTCTGGGAAACAAACAGCGTTTGGGACTGGCAAAGGCTATGATACACAATCCGGATATTTTGATTTTAGATGAGCCTATCAATGGTCTTGACCCTGCCGGAGTAGTGGAAACCAGAAATATGCTTTTAGATTTATCTAAAAATTTTGGTGTCACTGTTTTTCTATCCAGTCATCTTCTTGAGGAGCTTGTGAAACTGGCTGATCGAATCGGCATCATCCATGAAGGAAATCTGGTGCAGGAAATTAAAATGGCACAGTTGGAACAGTCATTAAGAAAGCACCTGATTCTCAGTGGCCGCGATATAATTGCTATGAAGAGCGTACTTTCAGATTATGGGTATCATGTTGAAGAGAACACAGATGGACACCTTATCCTTTCAGAAGCTCATGCCACGCAGCAACCGGAAAAACTGAATGAATTACTGGTTCGTTCAGGTCAGCCGCCGACACAGCTAAACATAGTAGTCGAAGATTTGGAAGGTTATTTTTTAAGAACAATTCAAGGCGTAAGGGGGGAATATTGATGAATACTTTGTCTTTTGTTTACTGTGAAATTCGCAAAGTTTATAAGTCAAGCGTTTTTTGGGTTGTCATTGTCGCGATTACCATACTGCCGGTCGTCGCCCTTTTTAAATTCAGCGCTGCGGATGTTAACTGGAATATGTATTTTGCAGATACCCTGGAATTCTTCACTACATTTTTAGTGCTCGGATTTTCTTTTACTGCCTGTTGGAGTTTTGGGCAAGAGTACTAAAAGCATTTAATATAGGAATTACAAAGGGCAAGTCACCGACAACATTTGAACCTAATACATTGATAAATCGTCAAGAATGTGCAACTATGCTTTATCGGACAATAGTTGCAATTGCACCAGATGGAGACTATAGTACGAATGGTGTTTCAGATTTTACAGATCAAAAATATATTGATTCTTTTGCACTTGAAAGTGCAAAGTATATGTCTAAACTTGGAATAGTCAAAGGTGATAACGCAGGTAACTTTATGCCAAAAGCTACAACTAATATTCAGAAAGCAGCAGGTTATGGTATGGCTACAAGGGAACAAGCTATTATTATGAGCTATAGAGCATATAAAAAAATATAATTATAAAACTTCCTCAAATACTAAAAAATAAAGAGTTATCTCATATATAGATAATTCTTTATATTTTTTTGTCCGCCCTGCATGCTTAGGGCGGTAATAATGAAAAACTAGAAATCAGAAATAATTGTTAATCCTGATATGATACGTTATAATAACTATAAGTCGTTATATTAACTATTTAAAAGAAAAGATGTGAAAAGTGGTAAAATTTCATAATTATTCAAACATAGAAGGGTTTTGACTTAAACAAAAGAGAGGGAGGAATAAAAAATGAATTCAGAAGTGCCAACATTAACATTTGTATGCACAATAATAATATGGACAAGCTGAGCAAGATTATTAAAACTGCTCGGAAAGAAAATAACCTCACTCGAGAGCAACTAGCTAAGAAAATAAATATTACATCCCGCTATCTCATGTCTATTGAAAATGAAAATAAGAAGCCAAGCTACAATGTTCTTTTTAATCTTATTCTTGATAACGAACGCTTCGTTTTATTAGCTGTCAGAAATCCGCTATGGGCAGAAGAAAAGTTTGGATTAAGTATAATAATTTTGCAAGAGGGTATACAGATGGATGATAGCATGATAATATAGAAAACAATAAAATTCCTGATCACAGATATAAAACTGTCGATATTGAACTGCTTCGAAATAGAACCTATTGCATCAAAGAGGTTTAGTAGACGAAGGGAATTGAATTTTATTTATTCGAAAGGAGTATATATGTTAGTCAATATGAACGATATCTTGCCAATGGCGAGAATAGAAAAACGAGCAGTAGCATTATTTAATGTAGTAAATCTAGAAATGGCAAGAGGAGTTATACGTGCGGCAGAAGAGGTACAGGCACCAGTGATCATTGGTGCAGCAGAAAGATTGTTAAATTACATTCCTTTAGAAAATTTAGCAGACTTATTATTGCCGATGGCTAAAAGAGCATCGATTCCAGTAGTTGTACATTTTGACCATTGTATCACAAAAGAGGAATGTATTAAGGCATTAGAACTGGGATTTACGTCTGTTATGTACGATTGTTCAACTGATTCATATGAGATTAATGTAAAGAAAATGAAGGAAATGGCAATAATAGCTCATAAGTATGGGGCTTCAATAGAAGGAGAGCTTGGACATGTTTTAGGGGAAGAAGGGGCAATTACGGGTGTTGAGGCACAAATTGATATAAGTAAATACTATACAGAACCTAATATGGCTAAAGACTTTGTTGAGAGAACGGGTATAGATGCATTGGCGATTGCTGTGGGCACAGCTCATGGAACATATAATTTCAAGCCAAAGATTGACTTTAATAGAATAGCCCAAATTAAAGAAAAAATAGAAACACCTTTGGTTCTGCATGGAGGTAGTGGGTTAAGTAAAAGTGATTTTATTACAGCTATTAGCAATGGCATTAGTAAAATTAATATTTTTACAGAGATCAATATTGCCGCTGCAAATGCCTTGAGAAGTGGATTGGGTCAAGGGATTTGCGGCATTACAGATGTAATAGAGGCAGAAACAGAAGCAGTTTATAAAGAATCGCTAAAAATATTATCACTGTTTTGGAACGGAGAGCAGCATAGCTAATTAGGAAAAACGCTTGATTCTTAGCGCTTATTATGATGCGAACTGATCTTATATAATGGAGTTTAGTTTTTTGTCATCCATAAACAAAGAGGTGCTACAAAATGACGTTTGAGTCATGCGGTAGCACCTCTTTGTTTAGTAGATGTATAGTACAATTTAATTCACATCCTATATTATTTATTCGGATATATGAGGCTATATCATATGCTTAAATGAAATAAGTTATAGAACATCTTACCAGATCGTTCATGAGAGACAGTGGTGCAGATAGAAAACTGGTAATATTGCACAAAATAATTCGATAATTCTGCGCATAATTGATATATACTTTCAGGAAAATTGATAGTACAATACTTATATAACCAACGTAGGACGTTATACAATGATTGGAGGAGGAAACGAAATGAAAGTAGCTTTGGTTTATACAAGCACAACCCCAGAATTGATTGAATTGGTAGAACAGGAGGTTGGCAAGGTACTACCAGCAGATGTGGAAGTAATGAGTTATCAAGATCCATCCATTCTTGCAGATGTAAGAACGGCAGGTTATGTTACTGCACCAGCAGCAGCAAGACTCGTCGGAATGTACATGACAGCAGTTTCAGACGGAGCAGATGCAATTTTAAATCTTTGTTCGTCAGTTGGTGAAGCAGCAGATGCGGTACAACCTGTGTCTAAGTATATAGGGATACCAATCATACGTGTCGATGAAGAAATGTGTCGTGAAGCGGTAAGAAAAGGAAGTAAAATAGCAGTTATGGCAACACTAGCTACAACTTTAGAACCTACAAAGAATACAATTCTTAGAGTTGCAAGAGAAATGGGAAAACAGGTAACTTTAATTGATACTTTAGTTGACGGCGCTTTTGGATTAGATCAGGAGCAATTTAAAGCTTTATTAGATAAAAGAGCTGGAGAAATTGCAGATCAATCAGATGTTATATTATTTGCACAGGGATCTATGGCATATTGTGAAACGTTTATTGCGGATAAATACAATAAAACAGTTTTATCAAGCCCAAGGTTTGGTGCAGTTGCTTTAAGAAATGCATTATTAGCAAACGGAGTGATGTGATACCTATTTTAACATTTTTGATTTTGTAATAACGAAATCATCGTATGTATAATTAAAAAACTATATGGAGGCATTATTATGAAAAAGAAAATCTTATCAGTACTATTGGTAGCAGCAATATCAGTTTCAATGCTAGTTGGATGCGGGAACTCAGAAAAAAGCAACCCAGAAGGAGGCAATTCAGAAGGTACAGTTGATCCTCAGATTACTTTGAAATTTGGTTATTCAACAAGTCAAGAAGATCCTCGTGGGCTAGCCGCGGCACAATTTAAAGCAGAAGTTGAAGAGAAAACAAAGGGATCTGTAACTGTTGAACTTTACCCATCTGGTCAGTTAGGTGGAGATGCTGCTTTAATAGAAGCTATTGCACTTGATTCGGGTACAGTAGATATAACTGTTACTGATGCAAGTAATTTTGCAACTTATGAACCTAAAATGGGTATCTCAGCACTTCCTTTCCAGTTCTCTAATTTTGAAGATGCTTGGGCATTTATGGATAGTGACATACAGGCAGAGGCAGAAACATTACTAATTGATAATAATATGCGTGTTTTAGCACATTATGATAATGGATTCCGTTGTGTAACAACATCTAAGGTTGCTGTTGAAACACCAGAAGATATGGCTAATATGTTGATTCGTACACCTGAAAATCCTGTTATCATGGCTACTATGACAGCGTTGGGTGCAAACCCTCAACCTTTGGCATTCTCTGAACTTTACATGGCTCTTCAGCAGGGGACCTATGATGCACAAGAGAATCCAATCCCAGTTATTTATAACAACAATTTATTTGAAGTTCAGAAATATTTATCCATTACAAACCACATTTATTCTGGAATGTGTTTTACCATTTCTGAGAGTATATTTAATAAAATGAGTTCATCACAGCAGGAAATTGTAACAGCAGCTGCGATTTCTTCACAAGATTTTAATCGTACGACTAATAAACAGCAAACAGAAGAATTACTTGCAAAGTTAGAAGAAGCAGGAATGACTATTATTGAACCAGATTTAGCACCATTTGTTGAAGCAACTACTATTGTTGCAGAAGATTTAAAAGCTACGTATGGAGATTTACTTGATAAATTAAATCAATGGCAGGAAGATCGTAAGTAAGGATATGATATTCCTATGGGCGCAAATGCCCATAGGGGTTTCAAATTTATGATATGCAAAATAATTTAGCAGTTGCGGAGGTAGAGAAATGAAAAAGCTACAAGGGTGGATAGATAAAGCTTCGGTTTCTATTTCAGTCATTCTACTAGCGATCATGATGCTTATTTTAGTACTTAATATTATATTAAGATATACGCCTGGTGTTGGCGGTGTTAAATGGTATATGGAGAGTACACAGTATCTGAATGTCTGGTCAATGTTTGTGGTAGGGATCTCTATTTGCGCTAGGAAAGATCATTTAAATGTTAATCTGCTTCAAGGTTTGGTAAAAGGAATTGGTCAAAATATTTTGAAATGTCTTGTTGCATTCTTTACAGTATTGTTTTACATTGGCTTGGCATATGCTACCTTTATACTTGCTAGTAAATCGGGACAGGATATTTCCACGATGCCAATGTTTAAGATGTCAATGATATACTGGTTCATACCTATTGTTACAATTTTATCTGCTGCTTCAACAATAATAGCATTAGCAATAGATTTGACAGACAAAAATCAGGTTGAAGGAGGAGATAAGGCATGATCGTATTCTTACTTGCTTCATTTTTTATATTATTAGCACTGGGCGTTCCAGTTGCAATGTCATTAGGCCTTGCATCTATGGGTGGTATTTTGTTCTTAGATGGTGGTAATATGGTTTCAGTAGGACAGCGTGTTTTTGAAGGTATGAACTCTTTTGCATTGCTTGCGATACCACTTTTTACATTTGCAGGATTTACAATGAGTAAGGGCGGCATATCATCTAGACTTATGAATTTTTGTTATTTGTTAGTAGGACGTTTTACAGGTGGACTGGCTCATGTGAATGTATTGTCCAGTATGGTTTTCGCGGGTATATCTGGTTCAGCTGTAGCGGATACAGCAGGTGTTAGTGGAATGGTGATGCCTGAGATGGTTAGGAAAGGATATAGTAAAAAATTAACCGTTGCTGTTACCTCAGTTTCATCAACAATTGGCATTGTAATTCCTCCGAGTATTCCAATGGTAGTGATTGCCGGTATCTTAAGTATATCTACTGGTAAGCTATTCCTAGGTGGTATTATACCTGGTATTTTACTTGGTATAGGTCAAATGGTTGTATCTTATTTCCTAGCTAAAAAGGAAGGTGTTCCCAAAGAAGAAGGTAAATTTGATATCTGGGCAATCCTTAAGTCATCTTGGAGTTCTATGCCTGCTCTGATTATGCCATTCATTATTATTGGTACGATTATTACGGGCATTGTATCTCCAACAGAAGCTGGTGCAATCGCGGTTGTATATGGTCTAGTTGCAGGTGGACTTATTTACAAAGAACTAAAATGGGTAGATATTAAATATTGTTTCGTGGAAACAGCAAGGACAAGTGGCAAAATATTTATTGTAATTGGTGCAGCTAAGTTATTTACTGTAATGCTTACAACTGCAGGCTTTGACAAGTGGCTAACAAAGACGATGCTCGGATTTTCAACGAATCCAACGGTAATCTTAATTATGATTTTATTAATTTTCTTTGTGGTTACAATGTTTATGGAATCCATTGCAACACTAACATTGTTTATGCCTGTAATCTATCCAATTGCAATAGCTGTGGGTATTGATCCTGTTGTATTATCAGTATTAATCACGATTGTTATTGGTATAGGTTTAGTAACTCCGCCGGTTGGTATGTGCATTTACGTTGCTTGTGATTTAATGAATATGAGAGTTGGACAGGTCATGAAGACAATGGTTCCGTATTTGCTTGTATCATTATTAGTAATCGTATTATTGATCACCTTCCCGCAACTGATTTTATGGCCAGGAAGTTTTCTTTAGACAATAAATTATAGTTATACTATCTAGCGTTGTATATATTATTTATGATATGATAACAGGTAAGCGTATTGGCATTTATTCCTGTTTAGGGTCATAGGGAAGAATGATATACAATCTGTAAGAAACGAGGGAGCATAGATATGAACCAAAAGAGTTATTTAAATGAATCTTTAGGTGGAAAGTCCATTGTTGACAAAATTGTTGATAGTATTACAAATGCAATCATCAATGGTGAGTTAAAACCAGGCGATAAAATCCCTACAGAGACAGAATTATGTGAATCTATGGGAGTAGGAAGGAATTCAGTACGTGAAGCTATTAAGATATTGGATGCATATGGAGTCTTACATATCAAACGTGCAGAAGGTACCTTTGTAAATAAGGAATATAATAGTAAAATGTTGTATCCGATTTTATACGGCATCATTTTGCAGCAGGATTCTGCTAATCAGATTATTGAACTTCGTAAGGTAATAGATATTGGCATTCTTCAAATTGTTATCAGTAAACTTACAAAGGAAAAATTAAAACCAATTGTGAATGCATTGAAAGAGCTAGAAAATGAAATTTATAGTCCAGAAGCTACTGCGAGGAAAATTTTTGAAGCTGATGTGAAGTTCCATTCGGAAATTGTCTTTGTAACAGAAAATGTAATGCTAGAAAGCATAGGCTATTATGTTGACAAAATTACTAGGCAGTCAAGAATGCATGCAATTGATCAGATACTAGAGTTAAAAGCTGAAGATAAATTTCTGGAACTGCATAAAAACCTAGTAAAGCTTCTAGTAGACAAGGAAGCTAAATCAGTTTCAAATATTGTAGAAGATCATTATCAGTTTTGGCAGAAAGAAGCAGATGAATGATTAGTGTGCAGGACACGAACCATTGATTTTGATTGCACAAGTTTTATATGAATAAAGGAATGGTGGTAAATATATGAATAAAGTATTGATCTCTGTGGCACCAGTTTCAGCTACAGATAAAATCATTGATCCTGTTAAAATAGCTAAAGATGTTATTGCATGTTCAAAAGCCGGGGCAGCAATGGTTCATTTACATGTACGTGATTTTGAGGGGAACTTGACTAGCGACATGACTGTACTAGAGGAAACACTTCGTTTGATTCGTAAGGAATCTGATATTATTATCGAAGTATCAACAGGAGGAATATCGAATCTAACCATTCAGGAGCGTTGTGCACCTTTATATAGTGATTTGGTTGAGGCATGTTCCTTAAATGTAGGCTCTACGAATCTTGGAAAGGCTGTTTACTGTAATCCAATTGATGAAGTAGAATATTGCGTTCAGAAATTATTGAAAATGAAGAAAACGCCCGAAGTTGAAGTTTTTGAAATTGGACATATTTATGCTATGAAGGAGTTAATGGCTAAGTATACCTTCTGTGATCCAGTACTATTCTCTATTGTATTAGGTCATAAGGGAGAAGCGCCTGCAACACCAGAAGCACTAACTGCGATGATTAGTATGATACCGAAGGAAACACTTTGGGGAATTACACACGCAAATAGAACAGATTTTTCCATCGTTGCAGCAGCGCTAGGATTAGGAGCAAGCACGGTAAGAATAGGTTTTGAAGACAGTAAATATCTAGATGCAGACACAGTAGTAGATACCAACTTGCCACTCGTTCAGAAAACAGTGAGACTCCTTAGAGCGATGGACAAAGAACCATTGACACCCAAGGAAGCAAGAAAAGTATTCCATATATAAATGGTAGGTGAAAAAAATGGATAAGGAAACACTTGACATTGATATTCTTAAAAAATATCCCACAATAGAGATAGAGATGGTAGAAAAGCTCTTAAATCAGGAGATAAAGAAAAACAATGATAAAATTGTGGTATTAGATGATGATCCCACAGGAGTTCAAACCGTACACGATATCTCAGTATATACCGATTGGTCCTATGAGAGTATACGAAGTGGATTTGCAGAAAAGAAAAAAATGTTTTATATCCTGACCAATTCAAGAGGATTTTCAATTGAACAAACCATTAAGGTACATCATGAGATAGGTCAAAGAATTGCTGAGGTAGCCAAGGAAGTGAATAAAGGCTATTTGATTGTGAGCCGTGGAGATTCTACTTTGAGAGGGCATTATCCACTTGAAACGGAAATTCTTAGAAATGAAATCGAGAAATTCTCACATCATAAGGTTGATGGTGAGATTCTATGCCCTTTTTTTAAAGAGGGAGGAAGATATACTATAGACAATATACACTACGTTAAATATAATCAAAAACTGATACCCGCAGGAGAAACAGAATTTGCGAAAGATAAAACCTTTGGTTATAAATGCTCGAATTTATGTGCGTATATAGAAGAAAAGACCAATGGAGCATATGCTCAAGAAGATGTGGTTACGATTTCATTAGAAGAGTTACGAGGTGTTAAACTTCAGGACATTACAGAAAAATTACTGGCTGTTCAAAATTTTGGGAAAGTTGTGGTAAACGCCATAGATTCCTCTGATTTAAAGGTGTTTTGTATTGCATTATACCGTGCTATTGCAAAAGGAAAGCGGTTTTTGTTCCGTACGGCAGCAGGTTTCGTCAAGGAACTGGGCGGTATTACCGATAAGCCTTTGCTCACTAGATCAGAGATGATTGTAATGAATGTAAATACAGGCGGAATTATTGTAGTTGGGTCCCATACATTAAAAACTACAAGCCAGTTGGAAGCCCTAAAGACAGTTGACGGAATAGAATTCATTGAGTTTAATTCGGATCTTGTTCTAGAGGAAGGTCGTTTGGAAGAGGAAATAAACTCTGTGATTTCGAAAGAGGAGAATTTTCTGAGAGAGGGAATAACAGTTGTTGTTTATACCAAAAGAAAGTTATTGGCTTTTGAACAGGATACAAAAGAGGATGCACTTCTTCGATCAGTAAAAATATCCGAAGCAGTACAGTCGTTGGTTGGTAGACTAACTGTTATCCCTGCCTTTGTTATTGCAAAAGGAGGTATTACCTCTAGTGATATTGGAACGAAGGCATTACATGTAATAAAAGCGAATGTACTTGGTCAAATAATGCCAGGAATCCCAGTATGGCAGACTGGAGAGGAAAGTAAGTTTCCTCAAATTCCATATATAATATTCCCAGGAAATGTGGGAGATGAGACGACACTAAAGGAAGCAGTAGAGGTTCTTATTGGATAATCATTAGTAAAGAAAAGAAATCATGATGATATGCATTTGCTGATTGATTTCTTGATTGAAGGATAGGTTGAAGGATTAAGTACTGTGCAGTGCGAACGAGCTATAGCTATTATTAAAATGATAAAAGATCGTAGACTTCATGAAAAGTTTACGATCTTTTTGCTATCTATGACTGTACTGGGAGTTACTTCGGCATATTTCTGAATTTCATTGGTGATATTTCTACACGAGAAGTAAAAGCGTTTATAAAGCTAGAACTTGAACTATATCCGAGTGATTCAGCTATCTCTGAGACTGAACTCTGTGTTGTTTTTAACATAGTTTTTGCAATGTTTATTTTTGTTAGTGCTATGTACTCAATTGGGGATATGCCAGTCTCTTTTTTAAACAAGTGTGAAAAGTAATAGATACTTAAACTGGCTTGGTCTGCTAGATCTTTTAAAGTTAAGGATTTACTAATATTGTTGCGGATGTAGTATATAGAGTTTGAAATGATACTTGAGTTTGGAGAAGACGGTGTAGCGAGTATTTCGTTTATGGCCTGAGTTAGGCATAAGCAATTATATACGATACAAGAAAGCTCAATATCATTTATGGTTTGCTCATAGTACAGTTTGGTTATTAATTCATAGAGTATTTGAGATATTGCCTGATTCGTCTCCAACTGAAATAAAGCACCGCCGTTTTGAGATATGAGATGATTTGTGATCCTGACCGAATCACTACCACCAAAATGAAGAAACAAAAAATTACAACTCGGATCTGAATAATAGGTATGTGGCTTGTGGCAATCTATTAGTAAGATGTCACCCTTTCTTCCGGTGTATTGTTTGTTTTCATAATCCAAATGAAGTTGTCCATCGAGGATACAAATCAATAAAGGTTCGGTATTACCTTTTCTTTTGATTTTATAGCCATATTGACAGTGGAAATGTCCGCAAACCAATAAATAATAATAGTATTTTTCAAATATAGTAGAAGGTGTAAAGAAAAAATAGTGAGAATTTGGAAGGACACCCGTTTCAGTGCAAATCATAATATGCTCCTTTGTGTTATCGGTTTTATATTTATAGTATAAGTAAAACGAGACAAAAAAGCAAGATGAATAAATTAGTTAGCAACTTGGAGTAATGACTAGTAATTGGAGAAGTGATATAATTTCAACATGAAACAACAAAGATACGTTAAGCAAATGTACATAATTACCATATAATAATGTAAAAGGTAATTATTAAAGTGTGGATGTATCGCAATATCAAGAGAATTTTAACTGATGCTAAAAGGAGAAAAAAATGAGAAAAAGCAAGATGAAGAACATTGTTACTGTGCTATTGGTAGTTGTTACACTGTTTGTTAATGTGGTGGGGTGCACAAAAAGTACGGACACAACTGAAAGCAAACCAAACGTAGAGAACGGAACAACAAATTCAGATACGAAAGCAAAGGATTCAATCCAAGTAGGAATTGTGTTGCCGACAAAAGATGAACCAAGATGGATTCAAGACCAGACAAGATTTTCAGCAATACTAGATGAAGCAGGCTTTACATATCAAATACTATTCAGCCAAGGATCATCTGCAACTGAAAAATCAAATGTTGAGACACTAGTATCAAAGGGCATCAAAGTATTAATTATATGTCCTCAAGATACATCTGCAGTTGGTGCAGCAGTACAACTTGCTAAGGATGCAGGCGTTAAGGTCATTGGTTATGACAGACTTATTACTGGAACAGATGCCCTTGACTACAATGTAGGCTTTAATAGTGAGTCTGTCGGTGTAGCACAAGGTCAATACTTAATCGACAATGCTACTGGAACAGGTAATCCTTTATATCTATATGCAGGAGCTCTTTCAGATGAAAACGCATTCGTATTCTTTAAGGGTGCATGGTCCGTTTTACAACCAAAAATTGCAGATGGAACATTTGTTATTAAAAATTCTGAAGAAGCAAAAAAAGTACAAGACATATTGGAGCTTACTCGCGAACAAATGGCTTCAATATTAGGTCAAATTACTACTGACTGGGATTTTAACGTTGCAAAATCCAAAGCAGAGGCACATTTAACATCAGCAAGGGCTGCTGATAAAGGCGGTGTATATGTCCTTGCGCCAAATGATGGAACAGCTCGTGCGATAGCTGATGTTTTCGCAATTGATAAAGATGTTACAAGTTATGTGATTACTGGTCAAGATGCCGAAAAAGCTTCTATCCAATATGTAATTGATGGTAAGCAATCTATGACTGTATTAAAAGATACTCGTATGTTAACAGATGCAGCAGTAGCTATGGCAAAACAAATTCTTAACAACGAAAAAGTAGTCGTTAATAGTGAATATGATAATGGTGCAAAGAAAGTTCCTATGAATCAATTGCCAGTACTTTCTGTAACGAAGGATACTGTAAAGGAATACATTTTTGATTCAGGTTATTATGAAGCTTCTGAGTTTACAGGATTACAATAAGTATCGATAAGTCGAGAGTTTAGAGCTTGGACCACTTCATCTTTGAAGTGGTTCAATTTCTAGAAGGAGGAGCCAAAATGAATGATTATATTCTTGAGATGAATAGTATCAGTAAGACCTTTCCGGGAGTGAAGGCGCTTAATAATGTGAGTTTTAAGGTTAAAAGAGGAGAAATCCATTGCTTAGTTGGTGAAAATGGAGCTGGTAAATCGACCCTTATGAAAGTCTTATCGGGGGTATATCCTCATGGTGAGTATTTAGGAGATATAGTCTATAATGGCAGAACTCAACAGTTTAAAACGATTGCAGATAGTGAAAAAAATGGTGTTGTCATCATATACCAAGAGCTGGCACTTATTCCGGAACTTAGTTTGTACGAGAACATCTATTTTGGTCATGAGATTATGAAGGGAAAAGTCATTGATTGGAATGAAACAATTGTAAATAGCAGAGAAATGTTGAAGAAAGTAAAACTTGATGTTAACCCTTCCATAAAAGTAAAAAACTTGGGTGTTGGTCATCAACAACTGGTAGAGATTGCTAAAGCGTTGAGTAAAGACGTAAAGCTACTCATATTAGATGAACCTACTGCCGCACTGCATGAACATGATAGTCAGAACTTATTGAAGCTTATTAAGCAACTAAAAGAGCAAGGGGTTACTTGTATCATGATTTCTCACAAATTAAAGGAAATAACTGCAATTGCAGACACCATAACTGTGCTTAGAGACGGTGCTACAATTTGTTCTTTGGATTGCCAGGAGCAGCACACTACAGAATCAGATATTATCAAACATATGGTTGGGCGTGAGATGGACCATATTTATCCAAAACGTAAAAATCATGAGTTTGGGGAGATTTCATTTGAATTAAAGGATTGGACAGTTGAAGATCCTATCAAAGGTAGAGAGATTCTCCACAATATTAACATAAACGTAAGAAAAGGCGAGATTGTTGGCCTTCAAGGATTGATGGGTGCTGGGAGAACGGAACTAGCGCTTAGTATATTTGGTAATACCACCAAATACAACATAACGGGTGGCGAGATGTTTTTAAGCGGTAAGAAGCAAATGTTTAGATCGCCTAAAGATGCCATAAAATCGGGTCTAGCGTATGTTTCTGAAGATCGTAAAGGAAAAGGCTTGGTACTTATTCAGGACATAAAGTTTAATACCACCATTGCTAATTTAGAATCCCTTACTGACGGCCAAACAATTAACGAAAATGAAGAAATAAGAATTGCTAACGATTTTAAGAACGCTATTAATATTAAAGCGCCTTCCATAGAACAAAAGGTTCGGAACTTAAGCGGGGGAAATCAACAAAAAGTTCAATTGGCAAAATGGATGTTTGTTAATCCTAATGTCTTAATATTGGATGAACCTACTAGGGGAATAGATGTAGGGGCAAAATTTGAAATCTACACACTCATGAATGAGCTCGTAAAAAAGGGCATGAGCATCATAATGATCACATCAGAATTACCAGAGGCTCTTGGTATGAGTGATCGACTTTATGTTATGTCTGAGGGTGCAATCACAGGTGAATTCCTTGCAGAGGAAGCAAATGAGCACAATGTAATGGCAATGGCAATAAAATCATAGGAGGTTCTGAAATGGAAGTTAATAATCAAAAAGTAGGAATTGGTAAAGAAATAATCTGTTTGATGAAAACCAATATAAGAGAATATATGATGTATATCGCTTTGGTATTAATCATGATATTTTTCACATGGAAGACTCATGGTGGATTTATTCAGGCAAGAAATATTTCCAATCTCATAAATCAAGCAGGCTATGTTGCAATACTGGCAATGGGTATGACATTAATCTTAATTCTCAAACATATTGATCTTTCCGTAGGATATGTCGCGGGGTTTTGCGGAGCAGTTTCAGCCATTTTAATGACAAAATATGGCATTAGTGAATGGATTGTTATTCCATTGGTTATTGCAATTGGACTTCTTATAGGATTGTATCAGGGTTTTCTGGTGACAAAAGTTGGTGTTCCTGCGTTCGTTACAACTTTAGCGGGGATGTTTATATTTCGTGGTCTATTGAACTTAACCTTACAAAATACAGGAACAATTATTATCCCAAATAAAGGGTTCAATGCGTTATCGAATGGGTTCATACCAGATATACCACTGGGCATGGAAATACATGTACTTACACTGTTGATAGGTGCAATTGCAGTAGTTTATATGATTGCTTCAGAAGTTAAAATTAGAAACAATAGAACGAAGTATCAGTTTACTAATCATTCAAAACCGGTATTTCTTTCTAAATTACTTTTTCTATCAACCATTATTATGTTAATCGTATTTTTACTTGCTAATTATAGTGGGATACCATGGACTGCAGTTACAGTAGGCATCGTTTTAATTATTTATAATTACATGCTTAACAAGACTAAGTTAGGACGTTATATATATGGTATAGGTGGCAATGAACAAGCCGCAGAATTATCAGGCATCAACGTGAAAGGTGTTACAATGCTTGCATTTTGCTCTATGAGTGCACTTGCTGCTTTAGCAGGGGTTTTATATACCTCTAGATTACAATCAGCTACACCAACAGCAGGATTAGGATTTGAGCTTGACGCTATCGCATCAGCTTACATTGGTGGTGTTGCTGTAAGTGGGGGTATTGGCAGAGTAACGAATACTATTATAGGGACATTAGTCATCATGTCTTTAACGAATGGTATGAATTTAATGGGTGTTGACATTTCTTATCAATATGTTGTAAAAGGTATTATCTTTGTAATCGCTGTTGCATTTGATGTAAGAACTAGATCTAAAGGAAGGTAGAATAATGAATTATTATTTAGGTGTTGATCTTGGCGGTACAAATATCGCAGCAGGTGTCGTTGATGAAGATTATAACATATTGGCCAAAGGTAGTATGCCAACATTTACTGGCCGTCCAACTGAAGAAATCATAAAAGATATGTTTGACCTATCAAAAAAAGTGGCTGAAGAAGCGGGTATACCACTGAGTAAATTCACCTCTTGGGGAATTGGAATGCCTAGCTATGTTAATCCAAAGAATCATTTATTGGTACATGCCAATAATTTAGGATGGATCAACTTACCTATCTATGATTTTTTGAAAAAGCATACAGACTTACCAATCTACATCGAAAATGATGCTAATTGCGCCGCTTTGGGAGAAACTTTAGCCGGTGCTGCAAGAGACTATAATCATGCGATTATGCTTACATTAGGTACTGGAGTTGGCGGAGGCATCATTCTGAATAAAAGAATCTTTTCTGGTTGTGATTTAATGGGTGCGGAACTGGGACATACTAAGTTGGTTTTTAACGGAATTAACTGCACCTGTGGGCAAAAAGGATGTCTGGAATCATATTGTTCTGCAACAGCTTTAATCAGACAGTCACAAGAGCGTTTAAGAAACAATCCAGATTCATTGATATGGGATATGTGTGGCAGAAACCTAGCGAGTATAGATGGAAAAATGGTTTTTGATGCTTCTAGAATGGGTGATATAACTGCCAAAAACCTTGTAGAGCAGTACATAGAGTATCTTTCTTGTGGGATTTCCACCTTTGTGACCATATTTCGCCCAGAGATTATTATACTGGGAGGCGGGTTAGTTGGCGCAGGTCAAGTATTATTCGAACCACTCAATCTGAAAATACATGAAAATACTTTTGCTGCTTCTGAAATCGGTGTTCCGAGGATTGTAAAGGCAGAGCTTGGCAACGATGCTGGGATTATTGGTGCAGCGTTGCTTGAAAAACATACAGAAAAAAGATAAATTGCTATACCTAGATTTTTAAAATGAACATAAAAACTTAATTGTTTATACAAGGAGAAAATTAATGAAAACGACAGACAATAGAAAAAAAGAAATACTTGAATCTTTTAAAAATGGTTTGATTGTATCTTGCCAGGTTCAACATGATGACCCAATTTACTCTGACGAAATGGTTGTAAAGATGGCTCAAGCTGCTGTATGGGCAGGGGCAGTTGGAATCAGAGCTAATTCGCCAGAACAGATCAAGGCGATTAAAGAACACGTCAAGTTACCAATCATTGGATTATGGAAAATTTGGAATGATCATACAGATGTTTTTATTACCCCTACACTGGAGGCAGCGAAAGCAGTTTGGGAAGCAGGTGCTGAAATTATTGCGCTGGATTGTACCAGTCAAATAAACAACAATGGCAGACCAGCGTATGAGCTTTTGTCGATTGTAAAAAAAGAAATACCGGATGCCATAATATTTGCAGATGTATCCAATTATGAGGAAGCCAAAAGGGCTATTGAGCTTGGAGCTGACATCGTTGGACCAACACTTTATGGATATACAGAAGAAACAAAACATATAGAGCATCCTGATTTACGGGAGTTTGCAAGAATGTGTAGAGACTTCAATGAAGAGGTTTATATGATTATGGAAGGGCATATTTACTCACCTGAAGATGCAATTAAATGTCTCTATTTAGGAGCTCATTCAGTTGTTGTGGGGAGTGCGATTACAAGACCACATTTAATTGCAAAACGATTCGTTGATTTAATGTCAGGATATCAATCCAACTGGCGTGAAGCAGAAAGAAGCAAGCACTAGATCAAACAAGTTAGGAGGTAAGAAGATGGCAAAATTTGATGTTAATGGTGAACAAAACGTGGAGGTTAGTATTAAAATACCTAGCGAAAAATCATTAAATGAGCAGCTAGAAATAATGGAGCTGTATACAAAGAGGCATATGGAATGCTCAAATCAGTCAAACGCATATCGTGAAGTGGAATGCTTGAAGGTACTATATCCGAGAATGTTTAGAAGCATAGAAACTCAAGACAAAATTGCTGGAAGAATTGATTTTCTACCTATTGGTTTTGGGTGTGTTACATCCTTGGGTGGTGTTGGGCATTACTGTGTTTTTAATAAATTAAAGAGCTTTCAAGCAAGTCTTGAATATGAAGAAGACAAAAGAAGAGTGGATGTTCTGTATGACTATTGGCTAGAAAATGATTTGAAAACACTTTATTGCAATGAAGTTTTAACAGATACGACGATTGGACGTTTTATTGATGTTGAATTTCCACTGATTGCAACAGCACGTTTATCAGGAATGATGTTGGATTATCCTAAGCTTCTTGAAAAAGGGATTGGAGGTCTCCGAAAAGATATTGAGGAGGTATTAAAGCATAACCCATCTAATAATTTCTACATTGGGGCGTTAGGATGTCTAGATATTTTTGTTGACAGTGCAGAACACCTCAGGATGATTGCGATAGGGCAAATGGAATATTGTAATGAGCAGCGTAGACAAGAACTTGTAATCATTGTAAAGGGTCTAGAAAAAATAAAAAGTGATAAACCAGAAACCTTTCATGAAGCAATTCAAATAGTATGGTTATTTGCATTATTGGCTGGCGTCATAAATTACGGAAGACTAGATGATTATCTTGGCCCTTATATGGCTAGAGATATAGACAGTGGTCTAATAACCGAAGAAGATGCCTATGACTATCTTCTTCGGTTATGGACAATGATTGAGAACCGAAGAACGACAGTTAATGGAAGGATCATAGTCGGAGGAAGGGGTAGAAAACACCCAGAAGAAGCAGATAGATTTTTACATATCGCGATGAAGGTTGCTAAAAATTGCAGATATGTAGAGCCACAGTTTACCCTAAGATTTGATAAGGAAACCAGTGATCAAATTTGGGATGAGGCTTTAGACGCTCTCGGTGCTGGAGCTACATATCCAACACTTTACAACGATGACGTCAATATACCGGCAGTTTCTTATGGAATGCGTGTAGATGAAATGACAGCGCAGCAATATGTACCATTTGGTTGTACAGAATTTGTCATTCAAGGTCAAAGTACAGGGACGCCTAATGTATGTATCAATTTGCTGAAACTACTCAATATCTTTATGAATGAAGGTATTGATCCGATGGATGGTAAAAATAAAGCTAACGGATGTGTTATAAAACCTTTAGCTAGTTATAATACCTTTGAAGAATTCTATGAGGGGTATAAAGAATTTTTGAATTACTATTTGGACTTATCTGTATTTGCTCAATATCACTCCTATGAGGTTATGAATCGTCATGTTTCATTTTTGTTTTCGAGTATTTTGACGGATGATTGTATCCTAAGAGGAAAAGCTCTTCTAGATGGTGGTGTTCGCTATCTTGGAGGTACAAATGAAACATACGGAAACATTAACACATCAGATTCACTTTGGGTTATTAAACATCTTGTGTTTGATACAAAAAAATATACACTTGTAGAACTGAATCAAGCGCTTCTGGCAAATTTTGAAGGTTATGAACAGGTAAGAAAAGAGTGCTTGAACTGTGATAAATACGGAAATGACTTAGATACTGCGGATGGTATGGCAAATGATTTATATGAATTTGTTGCAAAAGGTGTACGTGATCGTGGTATTAAAATTGGGATGCAATATTTTTTAATTGTAATCAGCAATAATCAGCTTAACACCGAATGGGGAAATAGAACGGCGGCTTCACCAGATGGGAGATTAAGTGGTATGTACATGAACCCTGCGAACAATCCTCAAGGAGGTGCAGATAAAAATGGCCCAACTGCATTGCTTAATTCTATTGCTAAATTTGATGCAAAATACCATGCTGGATCGGTTCAAAATATCAAATTTACACCTAAAATGTTTAATGAAAACCGCTTCACAATTAAACAATTATTTCGAACGTATTTTGAGCGAGGAGGCTGTCATTTAATGGTGACAGTTATAGATAGAGGTGTGCTCGAGGATGCTATGAAGTATCCTGAGAAATATCCAAACCTGATTGTAAGGGTTAGTGGGTTTTCAGCTGTATTTGTAAACCTTTCAACGAACGTACAACAAGAATTATTGAGCAGGATGCTATATGATTAAACCAACCGCAGTGTACCAAAGAAAAAAATTACAGCAGTATAATTCATGGATTCTATTTATTAAGCCAAATTTCAAGCAAATGCTTTGGGGTGGTAACAGATTGAAGTCAGATTTTAGTTATGAAATCCCAAATGATCACACTGGTGAATGCTGGGCAGTTAGTGCACATCCCAATGGAGATTGTCAAATATATACCATATGGGGGAATTCGCCCTATGATGGGAGGTTATTAAGTGATTTATGGCAGAATCAAAAAGAATTATTTGGCGGATTACCTGGAGATCAATTTCCGATCTTATTGAAAATCATTGACGCAAAAGCAGATTTGAGCATTCAAGTACATCCGAATGATTCATATGCAGGTATCCACGAAGATGGATCTCTTGGGAAAACAGAATGCTGGCTTATTTTGGATTGCGATGAAGATGCACAAATTGTTGTCGGACATAATGCTAGGACTAAAGAAGAGTTGGTACAAATGATTGAAGAAAAGCGATGGGAAGACTTGATTTGCAAAAAAAGTATTCAACCAGGAGATTTTTTTCAAATAGAACCAGGAATGGTTCATGCAATAAAAGCTGGTACATTAATACTAGAAATACAGCAGAGTAGTGACATTACATACAGACTATATGATTACGATAGAAATGAAAACGGAATAACAAGAGAACTTCATCAGAGTAAAAGTATGGACGTTATAACTTGTCCTTCTCGAGAATTGTCTGACTGCCGAGAACTCAGCAGGCAGCATCTGGCTAAAGGTGTCTTTAAGGAAAAGTTAGTCCGTTGTCTCTACTATGATGTGGATCGTATTGTGATTAAAGGTTCTTACGTATTCAGCCAACAGGAACCCTTTACGATTCTTTGCATATTAAAAGGTGAAGGTATGATAGATGGCATCTCTATAAAAAAAGGTGATTTCTTTATCTTACCTTCTGGTTATGGTGAATATGCTCTGACGGGAACGCTTGAGGTTATTAAAGTAGTCAGTTAAGTTTTTTGTGTGTTTTGGCAATGAAACAAGAATGGAGATAGGTGAGACAAAATGAGTAAAACATTAGCGATTATGGAGATTGAACGTTTTGCAATTCATGATGGACCAGGAATCAGAACAACGGTTTTCTTACAAGGATGTCCGCTACATTGTAAATGGTGTGCTAATCCAGAATCTCAAAAAATAGGAACTAAACTACTATATCTTTCAAACAAATGTAATGGATGTGGTGATTGTTACAGGGCATGTGTTTATAAAGCAATAACATTTGAAAAGGATCGGCCTGTATTTCATAGGGACAAATGTGTTCAATGTAGGAAATGTGAAGAAGCATGCCTTCAAAATGCAATACATTTTTCTGGTGAAATCATGGAAGTGGATGAAATAGTGGATATTATTTTAAAAGATAAGGATTATTATCAAAATTCTGGTGGTGGGGTAACTGTCTCTGGAGGTGAAGCATTTGTCCAGTTTGAAGGATTTTTGGCGTTATTACAGAAATGTAAAGAAAACAACCTTCATACTGCTGTAGAAACTTGTGGGCAATATGATGTAAGAAAAATAAAAGAAGCAATGCCCCTACTAGATTTATTTCTTTTTGACTTGAAGCATGCCAATGCACAGCAACTATATGAATATACGGGTGGAAACTTGGAGCAAATATTGGAGAACATTCAATACATAGCGAGCATTGATCCTAATAAAATCATACTTAGAGTTCCGGTATTACCAGGTTTCAATTTTGACGAACAATCCATAAATGATATTTTTAATCTAGCAGTGGAGTTTGGCATAACGAACATTCACTTGCTGCCCTACCATACGCTAGGGATGAGTAAATATGAACAGTTAGGCTTGAATTATGATTATGCTATTAAAAATAAAAAGAGCATATTAAAAGAAGAGCTCACTCCATATCAAAAAATGGGTGAAGAAAAGGGGCTGAAGATTCAAATTGGTGGATAAAGTGAAAAAGATTAGATTTGCTGTTATTGGTACAAATTTTATATCTAAAAGATTTTTAGAGGTAGCATATCTTTCAAATCAATTTTAGTTTGATTATATTTAATATCATGGTACATGTCGTGATATTGACTAAAATGAGAGCGTAGCTAAATTACATAGTACGATTAGTAAGTTTAAATTGTAGTATTTACCTTCCTTATATGTAAAAACTGTGGATTTATTTTTTGTACTTAACCACATGCGCAGAAAATGTACTGTAATTATTTTCTTGAGCATTTTGCACGAGAAAAAGCTGTTCTTTTAATTCTTCAAGATGGCATAACTGTAAAAGACTTTTTATATACTGTTTTCTATGCGCAAATACCTCAACCCCTTCAGGTGACCTTTCAGAATAGTACATATCATTTGTTTGGCTATAATCTATCTTTCTATCATAATTTTCAGCTTTCACTGTGAAAGAAAAAAATCCACCCGGTTTAATAATTCGAGAAACATCTCTGAAAATTGGTTCCAGGTCACCTATAAAATGAAAAACACCACAAGAAATAACATGTTGAAATAATGAATTTGAATATGGTAAAGGCAAATCATTCAGATCGTATTGTTTTAGTTCTTTAGCGATGTTCTTTGTTTTACAGATATGTAACATTTCAACTGAACCATCAATTCCATAAATCTCCAAACCTGCGTTAGCAAATAATGATGAACTTAATCCTGTGCCTATTCCGATATCCAACAATTTAGAATTGGAGGAAATATACTCAAAACACATACCAAAGAGTATTTCATGTCCATACCAACCATATTCTCGAGTTTGGTCATCATATGAATTTGCAATATGATCATGTGATTGAACACTTCCTTGGTCATTTTTCATAACAAGCTCCTCGTTCGTCTATTAAGATGTTTTCTTATTTTCACCTTCAAATTATTGAAAGCTAATGACTATGGCTATTTCGAACAACTGTTGTCTTTAGTCATTCAGCTAAGCAACTACTTCCTAAACTTAGCTGAATTGCGTAAGCGTATAATATAGGTAAATATTACCTTTCTCCTTTAGTGTTGTCAAGTGGATTGATTTATTAATCTCGGAGTATAATTGCAGAACTTAATAAATGATAGAATTATTAGGAAAAATGAAATTAACTTGCAAAAAAGGTTGGGATTTGGGAAAGTAAATGTTAAAATATACAAGTAAGGCATGAATTGTTTATAAAAACATTTGGCTTATAAATATAAGTATTGAGCTCATAATTTAGAAACATATAAATACCATGACCTTTACAAATACAACCAATACTTTAAAGAGAGGGGAGTACATAACATGAATAGAATTATTATGTCATTTTTTATAATTTTTATGCTTGTTTTGACCGCCTGCCAGCAGTCTAGCGAACCTAGCAGCAAAGATTATAAACAAGATTTGAGTCAAAGCATTCCACAAAAGGAAGAGAGCGATTACAAGCCGGAAGAAAAAAACTTTATAGGCAATACTGCTGCGAACATGTTACAGGGCGCTTATGTGGCAAAGCAGGGCGACTGGGTTTATTATTTTAATGGTTTAAAAGGTATTGTAAAAAGAAACGATATAACCGGAGAAACCAAGGAGGTTACCACTACCGTAGGGCATCAAATAAGTGTTCTAGGGGATTATATCTATTTTATTAGGGACATCGGTAACGACAATTTGGGCGAGCTGTGGAAGATACGAACTGACGGCGAGGAGCTTTCAATGGTTGCCGAGGGTCTTTTCTGTGATAGAGGTGAGTACCTTTACAACGCATTTTACGGGGTTGTGGACGATAAAATTTACTTTGCTCAAGATATACGCCAAACTAACGGCGATATAAAAAGATTTCTCTGTAAAATGAACCTTGATGGGATGGAAAGCGAACCCATCATCGAAGCTGTTTCTTTTTTAGGTGCCACAGAGACGCATCTTTTTTTCCGAGATTACGATGACCAAAACAATAGAGACCTAGTCAAAGCACTTCCTCTTGACGGAGGATCCAAAGATTTTATTAGCTTTTTATGTGCTTATTCGGTATTAGGAGAAGCAATAAAAAAACCCTTTAGTGACGACACCTATCCTTATTGCAATATGAATAAAGACTTTTCTATTACAGGAGACACATTGTATTTTTATAGAAATGCTACCTTTGTTAAGGCACAGGCTGACAACTCTGATCAGTTTACATCAATAGATGATATATATTTGGGTTATCCTACTATGAACGTTTACAACGAGACTCTTTTTACTTTAAAAGATGGATTAGTCAAAATTAAATTACAAACTCGCGAAGTAACACAAATAAATGGATCCAATGCTTATAATATAAACATTGTGGATGATAAATGGATTTATTACCGTGATCGCGATGGCTTTCACCGCGTAGGCCAAGACGGCACTGATTGGGAACAGCTTGCAAATAAAATCTAGCAAAAGAGTTAAAATAATTCCCATATATTATGAAAGGAAAGTTACTGTATCGACGTTCCTTTTTGGTAGCATTTAACTTTATTCATTTTAAAAGTGCTTGAATAGTTTGGAGTCTACTAAAAAATTATCCACTGGAAAAGGAGAGGAAACCGCTTGGTAGCCTCTCCTTTTGCTATAAACGAGTATCGATATATTCTTACTTTTTAATCTCTTTCAGTAGTATGCCAAAATGTAGTAGAGTTTTTTCTTTCAAATTAAAATCAGGGTGACGGATACACCATTCAAATATAAGTCCTCTAATAGCCATAATAAAGTGTTTAACAAGTGTATCCACAGGTATATCTTTTGTAAACTCCCCTTGTTGTATGCCCTTACTCATTATATTATTGAACATTTGATAGAGTTCTCGTTGAACAGTAAGGTGATATTTCAATTTTGAATAAATTTACAGATAAATCGCAGATATCATCCTATGAGGTAGAAGGTGTTGCTTCCTTGATAATGGAGGAGTTGATTATGGGCCACAAGAATCTGATTAATCCAATGGGCAATACAACCAGAGCTGAAACAGCAGTATTCCTCTACAGAATATATAACAAATATTAGTACATTAGTGCAGGAAGACAAGGGGACATTCCCTTGTCTTTTTGCGTTAACATTAAACTGACATTTTTAAATATGTTTATAACAATTTTAATAAAGAAAGAAATAAAGCTATTTATTTAGTTTGTTGCGTTTTGGATACAATAATACTATAATTATATACAAATAAGGAAGTTTGATGTGCGACTTTGAATTATGATTTACAAGACGAGAGCCCTTTATATTATTCTAAAAATGGTTATGGTGATACAATATAAAATTAAAGGAGGATTTTTATGAACAATTTGCAGTTAGAACGAATGAAAAATGATAATGGTTTTATTGCAGCACTAGATCAAAGTGGGGGTAGCACACCCAAAGCGCTGGCAATTTATGGAGTTTCAAAAGAAGCGTATGCGAATGAAGCTGAGATGTTTCAATTGGTTCATGAAATGCGATCAAGGATTATGAAAAGTCCGGCTTTTACGAAAGAAAGAATTCTTGCGGCTATCCTATTTGAAAAAACAATGGATTTAAGAGTGGATGGAAAATACACGGCAGATTATCTTTGGGAAACGAAAGAGATTTTATCAATTCTAAAAGTGGATAAGGGGCTAATGGATTTAGAAAATGGTGTTCAATTGATGAAACCTATTCCTAATCTTGATGAATTGCTCGTCCGTGCAAAAGAACGTCATATCTTTGGCACTAAAATGCGTTCAGTAATAAAAGAGGTAAATGAACTAGGAATAAAAACAATTGTTGACCAACAATTTGAAATTGGTAAAGTAATCGCAGCGGCAGGATTTGTTCCTATTTTAGAGCCAGAGGTAGATATTCATACACCAAATAAACAAAATGCAGAAGAAATCCTCAAGCAACAATTACTAGAGCACTTCAAAACATTAGATACTAACTGCCAAATAATGTTTAAACTTACCATTCCGAATGTTGATAATTTCTATGAAGAGATTATAGAGCATCCTAATGTAGTAAGAGTTGTTGCTTTATCGGGAGGATATTCCAGAAATGAAGCAAATGAAAAACTATTAAGGAATCGTAACCTGATTGCTAGTTTCTCAAGAGCACTAACGGAAGGGCTAAATGTTAACCAAGGTGAAGCAGAATTTAACAATATGTTAGATGAAGCTATCCAATCAATTTATGATGCATCAATAACAGAGTAGCACAAAGGGACGGTTCTTTTGTGTTGATGTCGCCTCGGGTTTATGATATACTGAACTTGAGGTGATTTTTATGTCAAGAAAAGCGAGAGAAAAAAGTAGTACAGGTATATATCATATTATGTTTAGAGGAATAAATGGGCAAATAATATTTGAAGACTATGAAGATTATGCAAAACTAATTGAAACTTTAAAGGAATATAAAAAAATATGTGGTTATGAAATTTATGCATATTGTTTTATGAGTAATCATATTCATTTGCTAATAGAAGAAGGAAAAGAAGATTTAGGATTAGTTTTCAGAAGAATAGGCGCAAAATATGTTTATTGGTATAACTATAAATATAAAAGAAACGGACATTTATTTCAAGATAGATTTAAAAGTGAAGTAGTAGAAAATGAAGCATATTTTCTAACAGTATTGAGGTATATACACCGAAACCCGATAAGTGCAGGTATTGAGAAAGATATAGAAAAGTATAAGTGGAGTAGTTATAACGAATATCTAGATAAGTCAGAGTTATGTAATACTAAATATGTTTTAAACATTTTTTCAACAGATAAAGTTGTGGCAGTTAAAGAATATAAAAGATTTAATAATGAAATTAATAATGATCGATGTCTTGAATATAAAAAGTCAGTAAGAATCAACGAAGATGAAGCAAAAAAATATATATTAGAAGTTGCTAAAGTTGATAACACAATGCAGGTGCAAAGTTTTGAAAAAACTCAGAGAGATACAACAATCAAAAAGCTAAAAGATATTGGACTATCAATAAGACAAATAGAAAGATTAACAGGAATAAGCTTTGCAATAATAAGAAAGATATAAGCACAAAAGAACCGTCCCCGCGTGTCCGTCCCCGCGTGTCCCGGAAAGGATTATTTATTATGGAGAGAGAAATAAAAATTATAGAAAAAGTAGAATGGAGACCCTTTTTAAAGGATGTTTTTATTTGCTCTTTAGGCGCATATGGAGGACCTGAAGCCCACTATGGTGTTTTTACAGATCAACTAGTCATAAAGAAAGGGTATTTGAACGAAGAGGAACTTGTGGAGCTAATTGCGTTATGTAGCATTCTACCAGGACCAACGAGCACACAGACAATTGTAGCCACTGGTTATAAAACGGGAGGCCCACTATTAGCTTTTTTGACGTTGTTGGTATGGGCTTTGCCAGTACTAACAGTTATGACGTTACTTTCCTTTTTGTACCAATTTTTAGAACGTATGAATATTTCTCAGGTAGGGTTACGTTATATAGGTCCAATGGCAGTTGGATTTATTGTTGTAGCGGCATATCGTATTGGTCGTAAAGTAGTAACGGATAAAATTACTGTTTTTTTATTACTATTTGGCGCTGTGACGACTTATTTTATAAGAGAACCATGGATTTTTCCGTTAGTGTTAGTTGTGGGTGGTATAGTGAGTGTTACTTCTTTAAACGAAAAAAATCTTTGGAATCGTATCAAATTAAATCCACCTTGGAGATATTTATTAGCTTTTGTTGTTTTTGCGATTGGTAGTATTGTTATTGCTTTTATATTTGATCATCGAATTGCTCATTTGTTTGAAAGCTTTTATCGATATGGATACTTAGTTTTTGGTGGTGGTCAGGTGGTGGTACCTGTCATGTACAGTGAGTTGGTAGAAGTCAATCAATTTATGACCAATCAAGAGTTTTTAACTGGCTATGGACTTGTACAAGGCCTTCCAGGACCAATGTTTAGCTTTAGTGCTTATGCAGGAGGAATGGCAGCAAGAGGAGGATCTTCATTGATTCAAGTACTTGGTGCTGTTGCAGGAGGCATCGGGATTTTTTTGCCGGGACTTCTTTTAATTTTTTTTATTTATCCAATATGGGAAAATCTAAAAAAAATCAAAGGTATAAAAGCATCCTTAAAAGGGATTAATGCTGTTGCTGGAGGTTTAATTGCAGTAGCTGCGGTAATACTAATGCAAAAAAGTGGTTTTGCAATAGATAATATTATAATCACATTTATGACAATGGTGTTTTTATTGACAAAAAAAATACCAGCACCGTTGATTGTAGTACTGGTTCTTATAGTAGGATTTATTGGATAAAACAATCGGAGTCCTCGCTTGGTCTATCAAAGCCTAGAACAAATGAGATTTTAAAAAGTATGATGGGTTCCTATGTGGTCAATTTTGATGTTTTTGGATTTTCCGATTTTGAGAGAGTAGGTTTGATGTATAATACTTTGTATCAACAAAATTTTTACTAAGGAGAATCAAAATTAATGTATATTGCTACATATATCATAGACATAACCGCACTTTTTTACTTGATGGGGTTGTTGTATTCCAGTACTGCATTGAATATTTATCGTAAAAAGCCATTTTTAATAGGTATAATCCTTACTGTAATTATAATTCTGTCTGAAGCAGGGACGGTATTTGCCGACAATGGAAGCTTAAACCTTCGCAGCATAAACATTTTCTGCAATATTCTCGGGTTTGCTCTTACCCCAATGATCCCTATTGCAATAACATTAATTTTTGACAGAAGGATCCTTAGAACGCATAAACTCTTGCTGGTTCCGACATTAATAAACATCGTTGCTACAGTTTTATCGCCACTATTCAGATTTATTTTTTATGTTGATGCTAACAATCAGTATATAAGAGGAGATTACTTTTTTATTTTTATTACAGTTTACATTATTAATTTTTTGTTCCTCGTTATGAGCACTTTGGATGCAGGCAAAAAGTATAATTATCCGATTATGCGGAAGATGGTTGCGTTATCAATTTTTACTATCATCGGCACAAGTATTCAGCTTGTAGATCCATTAGTATATTCCTCGTGGCATTGCGTAACATTATCTTTATTCCTATATTTTCTCTTGATGTCTGAGTTTGATAGCAGCTTTGACACACTGACCGGTCTCTATAACCGAGCGACTTTTGATAAAGCAGCAAAACAAATGGTGCGGCCAAAGGTGTTTTCCGTTATCATGCTTGATATTAACGATTTCAAATGTGTTAATGATACATATGGGCATGATTACGGAGATAGAGTTATTAAAAACGTGGCGACAATTATTAGAGAATCGTTTAATAAACATTATACCTGCTATCGTTTTGGTGGGGATGAATTTTGTATTACAAGCAATGAAACAGATCAAGAAAAGATTGAATTTCAGCTAAGGACTATGACAAATGCTCTTGCAGAAATGCGCGAGAAAGGTAATCTGTTACCAACAGTCTCTTATGGATATAGTATTTTTCCAGGAGGAGAAAGACTGGATTTCTATAAAATCCTTAAAGAGGCCGACGATCAGATGTATCACTTCAAAAAGGTTCATAAAGCCGATGCTACCTACGAGACCACCGTTTCTGTATCAGTTCACGATATATAGACAAGGCGCCCAGG
The DNA here is from genome assembly GCA_002841375.1 of Firmicutes bacterium HGW-Firmicutes-7. GTDB lineage: Bacteria > Bacillota > Clostridia > Lachnospirales > Vallitaleaceae > HGW-1. The sequence goes on from PGZO01000023.1 coordinate 34,394, forward strand.
TAAAAAAATGTTAATAGTGTTGAAGTACTTAAATCAATATATCGAAGAGGGGTAAAATGTTATTTAGGTCAAACAATACATAAGCAATTGACGTACGACATATGGTACGATATAATAAGTCTATAAATATAATTAGGATGTGAAAATAATGAAAAACATTTCCGTTTCAAATGCAAGAAAAGAAATATATAAGCTTATTGATAAGGTCAATGAGGAGCATGTGGAGTATATGATTTCTGGGAAGCGAAACAATGCTGTTTTGGTAAGTGAAGAGGATTGGAAATCGATACAAGAAACCTTATATATGTATGAAACTGGTAATGCCAAGGATATTCTTGAGGGCATGAAAATACCTTTGGAAGATTGTGAGGAATTAGATTGGCAACGTATAAAATAGTTTTCACACCAAGAGGTAAAAAGGATTTTAAGATAATTATCCATTCTGAATATAAAGAAAAAGTATTTGATTTATTAGAGTATATATCTATAAAACCATATGGAATGCCACCTGAGTATAAGGTTTTAAAAGGGGATATGGAGGGTATTGTCTCTCGAAGAATCAGCAGGCAGCATCGATTAGTTTATCAGGTTTATGATGAAGAAAAAATAATTAAAGTACTGATGATGTGGACACATTACCATAAATGAACCATTTCCACACGAACCTTATGTATTAAACTACATCTTTAAGATTATGAAAGTATCCATAAAATATAGCAGATGACTAAAAAAACGATATAAGTTTTGTTTTATTGAAAAAAGAGGAGCATCGCTCCGTACTTAAAGTAGTTTTGCGACACTCCATTGTTTGCATTTTATTTCTAATGTTATGACTCTTTATTATACGAAAAAAAGCAAGCACTTCAACTACTCTTCATATACAATAACTGCTTCCTTTGTACTATTGATCCAGTCCACTTTGCAGTTAAGGTTTTCAGCTGAAAATCTTACAGGTACAAAGGTTCTCCCATTTTTGGATGCAGGAGCCACATCCATTTTCTTACTTACACCGTTTATCTTTATATCAGTTTTACCCATCCACATTTCTACAGTATTTCCTCTAGCTTTAAGCGTTACTTTTTGAGTTGCACCGTCCCATTCAACTGTACCGCCCATGGCTTCAACCACTGCACGGATAGGTACCATGGTTCTTCCGGATATAGTTATTGGTGCTGTGCCTCTACCAGGATCAACTTCTTGATTTATGCCATCTACGCTCATATTTGGGCTGTCGAGTTTAAGCATTATGAAGTGCTTGAAGCTACCAGGTTTATATATCTTATTGCCGGTTTTTATAGTAAAAGTTGCAATTGCATCACCAAGCTTTTTCTCTATTCCCTCAAAAGGTCTTGCTTCTGAAAGGACTGGCTTTACGGTGTAATAGTAGGTTGTATTAGGCTCAACATTTACATCAGCATAAGAGGTACTGGTGATGTAAAAATCAGTTACAGATATTCCCAGATTGTTTTGGGAAGTAGATCTAAAAAGTCTATATCCAAGCCCTTTAGCTGGTTGCCACATGATTCTTGAGCCAGATTCGAAGGCTTCTGCGCTGCTTCCACCTGATGTGATCACTGGAACTGCAGGTGCCTCCGTTGCAGAGTACAAGTTAGCCTTCACCGTAGAACGAATATATGCATTCCACCAGGCAACAGCAGCGACTTCCATGTATACATTCGTGGCATCGGCAGGAATAGAAGCTGAAATACTATAGTCAGCAGTATAACTTGCACCTACATCAACATATCCCGTTTCCTTTTTATATTGTTTACCATCAGCACCCTTATAACTCAGATAAGCATTATAAAAAATTTTTTGCCCTGCGACACCATTATTTCGAATAGTTCCCCAAACCTCGACTAAGCCAGGCTTAAACTCACCCTTATCGTAATAATGTTTGTTTTCAGCCACACCATCTACTTCATCTTTTATAGTTCCAAGATTGATACCCTTCACGTTATATGTGATAGTGGGTGCTCCAGATGGTACATTAATTCCTACGGTTTTTTCTCCCGAAGTAGTCGATGTTTGCTTTTGACGATAAAAATCCCCAGTTACCGTAGCACGGATGTAGGCATTCCAGTAAGCAACACAACTGACTTTTATATTCACATGACTGGCATCATCAGGAATGAACCCTGAAATTCGATACTCAGCGACATCACCGGGTTCTACTATAATATATCCTGTATTCTCAACTTCATGGACTTTGCCGGTAGAATCTGTATAACTCATCAAAGCTGAATAAAATACATTATTATGTTCAGCGTATGCACTGCCTCCATATTTATTATTGGTTACGGTTCCCCATAATTCTACCTTGCCAGGCTTAAAATTACCTTTTTCATAGATATGATAGTTTTCCGCCACACCGTCCCGCTCCTTGGTAAGAATACCAAAATCCAAACCGCTGACATTATAAGTAATTGTCGGTCCATCTCCTTGTGGATTTACACCCACAGTCCCTCTCCCGTCTGCCCTAGCAGGTATCGCTATCCCCGCTAGGCATAAGGATACAACCATAATCAGTGCTAACATCCTTGCAGTTATATTCCTCATTGATATTTTCATTTTATTCAATCCCCTTTCACTTTTAATTGTTGACTTGGTTCAATTTTATAAATCAAATGTAACAAAATCCAGTCATCCTAGAAACACACAAAAGGGGTAGTTTTAATAATACTTCCTACCCAAAAAGTGTAGGAAGGTATTATTCCTGGGGGACACGGGATAGACTGGTGAGAATTATAAAGAAGATCGCTGGTCATAAGCATTTGGGTCCTCCTTTTTGTCAAACCGATGTCACTATTTTGGTAAAATACACTAATATATTTTGAACTTTATCAAGGTACTCATCAGGAACGTAGACTTCGACTTTATACCACCCCAATGTATAAGATCGTAAATAGGAATATGTAAAAGCTAATTTCCTTGAACTAGCCTCATATTGGACAGCTCTTAACCTAGATCCCCAACCTTTCCACACGTTAAGCATACCGTGAGCATAAATACCCCTTGATGAAATGTAAACGTATTTTTTCTTGGCTTCTGAAGGTTTTAAATGACTCGTTTGACCTTTTCGTGCCCTTTTCTCATCTAAAACAAGATATAGTTTAAATAGTAAAACATTCATCAGTATCAGACCGATTGTTATCAGTAAGCTTACTCCAATGCTCTTTGCAGCTATACTAACCGTTACTGACACAATGATTGCAACAAAAGATATTCCCATAACTGCGAAAATCCATCTCCCTTTAGTTGCTTCTTGATAGTCCTTAATATTATGTTTGGTTTCTTCATCCGAATAAATCCATGAAACAACTAAGTCTGTTCCGCTTAACATTTTTGCCATACAATGATATCTGTTAAGAAACAAAAACACGATAACAAAACAAGATACTGCAAGAAACATCCCAACAAATGCTGAAGCATAATAATTATTCTGTAGGCTAATAAAAACTGCAATTATTGCAATAAGCATGATCATGATTAAGATCACAATCGCTTTTGTTTGAGTGTTTTTCATATAATACCCCTTTCAACGGAATTGAACCTTAGGGGCAGACCGTTCAGACAGGTCAATCTGAAAGAAGGGCAACCCACTTGCGCCAAATATACCGGCAAATATATTGTTGGGAAAGGCTATGATATATCGGTTATATATCAATACCGTATCATTATAAAACTGTCTATACATGGCTATTTTTTGTTCCAATTCTCTTAATTGGCTTTGTAAATCCAAGAAGCCCTGGTTTGCTTTTAAATCAGGATATTGTTCAGAAATCGCAAACAACTTGCCAAGGACGCTGGTGATCGCATCGGATGATTCAATCAACTCGTTGGCAGACTGGGCACCTAAATACATATTTCTTGCTTGGATTACTTTCGCTAGCGTATCTTGTTCATGCGTTGCATAGGCTGCAACCATTTCTACAAGATTAGGTATCAAATCCGCTCTCATTTTAAGTTGTACATTAATCTGACCCCAGCTATTATCCACCTTGGCTTTTTTATTAATCATTATGTTATAGAATATAATTAACTGTATTCCAAATAAAATAAGTATTACTACAATACCAATTATCATATACTGCATCATAAATCCTCCCGTTAGGTTAATTGAATTTTAAATCCTATACTTGTTGCTCCTGCGATTTGATCATTTGCTAATCCACAACGCCACTTGAACCACCTGATCCACCACCTGAGTCGCTGCCTCCGGAAGAAAACCCCCCGCCTGACCCTTTTGATGACGCTTTTGATGTAAGATGGATGGTATCTCTCATCAAACTGCTGATCACGTTGCCAATATGACTTAAGCTCGAATAGGCGACACGATAATTATCATGATCAAGCAAATAAAATAGTCTGTAGTTATCCTGAGCAATTATTATTTGGGGATACTTAGTAAAGAGTTGCTTTAATAGTTTTTCTGAATATTTCTTCCACATAAAAAGCTCCGATAATTCCTTTTCATCAAGTTTGCCAGGTATTTATTTGTCCCTATTACCATATTGCCTTCAATCTTTGATATTAAAAACACATAAAATAGGTAGTATGGTGAAATTCTACCCACACAAAAAGGGTGGCAAAAAGAAAAACGCCTAAAACATAAGTTTTTAAGCGTTGTTGATTTTATATTTTATTCTTTTTCTAAAAACAATTTGATCAATTCCATTTTACTGTTAATATTGAGTTTCTGATAAATATTCTTGGTATGATATTTCATCGTATTTTCTGTGATAAATAAATTTTCAGCAATTCCTTTATATGTATAGCCTCGCAGCAATAACTTAACGACTTCTTTTTCTTTTTCAGTCAATTGATTACTATATTTGGATGTCTGTATCGTTTGTTCTTGTTCGGATTCTATGATACGCGAAAATCTTACTAAAAAGACATGGGTTTGGAGCAGGTTCGTCAGCTGTGCATTAAGTAGGGGCAATACCATTATGACAAAGAAAACAATAATTAGCGCAATTATTGAGGCATTTGTGTAATCGCCTTTTACAAAAAAGACCTTGTTTCCGATAAACCCGCCAATTAGTATACCCAGTACATTCATTGACAAGCCTATACCTAATATTTTTGCCGGGTTTTCAGAGTAATCAAAAAAACTTCCCATAATACTCCACCAAAACATATCACAAACACCAAATGCGCCCAGCATTAAAGTATTAATAATCAGATAGCTTGTAACAGAAGTGTCCAACCACATAAATGCAATATAGGATAATCCAATCATGGCTAACGCTATGTATAATATATATGCTCTATTGTATTTATCAGACAAATTTCTAAGTATCCATAAAGCAAGTATATACGGCACTGCCCAATAATAACTCGCTAGCAACTCATACTGACCGTATGCAGGTGTTACCACTTGATACATAATGCCTGAATTAATCGTTATGATGGTTATAAATATACATAGTATTAAAAATGGCTTAAAAATAGATGGAAGCTTCGTTAAATCCTCAGTTTTGTAAATGATCTTTTTTTCCGAATCGGCTTCAAGCATAAAAGAAGCTACAAGTGCGGCTATTAGTATACTAACTTCAAGCATAAGGCTTATCTTGGCAGATACATTTACGGTAACTACATTAATCATGATCATAATTATATTAGCGTATATCAAAACATCTGCAATCGTTTTATGTCGAATTTCTGTACGAGAATATGTTTTAAAATAAAATCCGGAACTTGAAATAAAAAGTCCAGCAAAAATTGCGATAATTATCAGTGTTATATACCAAACAATGGAGAATCGTAAAAAGAACATTAATGTGCCTGCAAGACAAATTAAAATTGAAACAATCATAGTCATCTTTGCGGTAACTTGTTTTTTAACAATAAAACCACCTGAAAATAATCCCAAAAAATGCCCGATAATCGCTATGAAAATATACTTTGATGGATCTATATTCGCGTTTTCTACTAAGGAATACAGAAGTGGACCTTCAAACGTAAAGGATAGCATCCATGCGGAAAACAAAACAAAGCAGATGGAAGACAGCTTTTTTTGGTTTTTGCTTCTCTTAAGATTTGAAATATTCATTATTAATACTCCAATACGCCAATACTTAGGTTTCTCTCCCTGAGTCAACCACCTTTATGATTTATATCTCTAATAGAACTTAAATATAATATTAAGCTACGTGTAGGCCTTTGTCAATTTCTTCTTTCAATGAGTTGTGTGGTGTTAGTCCCTATAGGCAAGTGAAACGAGCCTTGCTTCATGGAAGGAAGAGTACCTGGTGAAACTATACTGCCATAGATATGTACAAGGTGACTGTGTTTTTAACAATTCATCAATAAATGTATATGTTTGTCCAAATAGTTCATACAATTATGCAACAATTGGAGATTAAAACTTGACAAAAGCATTTATCCAATATATATTGGTTATTACCAGTGGAAGTTAGAGAATGTTGAGGATCAGTGGTATAGATAGATTGAGAGAAAGTCTATAGTAGTATCCTTAAATAATAATTGATGTTAGGGAAAAGAGGCGAATAAGATGAAGAAAGATTCTATACACCAGCAATTTTATTTGGAAATTCTAAGCAAAATAAAATCTGGGGAATGGAAAAAGGGTGACAAAATCCCGGCAGAGCGGACGTTGTGTGGGCTCTATAATATTAGCAGAACGACAGTAAGAGAGGCACTGAAAAACCTTGAGAATGAAGGCTATGTAGTACGAAAAAGAGGAAGTGGCAGTTTTGTCAATATTAAGCCAATTAAGCAAGAATTGGCTAAGTTATACACATTAAGAGAGATGTTCATAGAACAAGGAATAAAACATGATGTTCGAATATTGGAATTCGAAAATGAACAAGGTAATGAAGAAATCTGTAAAATGCTAAATATAGAAGCAGGGGAAAGAGTTTATAAAATTAATAGAGTTTTTTTTGCTGCAAGTATTCCTTATACGGTTGAGTATACCTATCTGCCATATTCAAGTGTTCCTGATATTACAAGAGAAATGGTTGAAAATGATGGTTTATACGCCAGCTTGGAAAGGTTAGACAAAAAACCAACCGATGCAGAAGAAATAATTAGAGCAATTGAAATAACTGAAAGACAAAAAGAATTACTTGAGTTGGATGATGTGTCCTTTGCGATAGAAACGAAGAGGGTAGCGCGTTCAAACAATACTATTATTGAGTATACAGTTAATATAACACGTAATGATTACTTTGTTTATACGGTCAAATTAGGATAATTACATATAGCGTGTGTTTTTATAGGTATTCGTTCTTTATTATAAAGAATGAATGCCTTTTTTTATCCAGTAGAAAACCCTTCATGAAATATATTCACCAACTAGAATGAAAATGAAACATGAAAGTTTCGACGTCACATATCAAGTTTATTTTCGTAGGAAAGCTCTACTTTCCTACGAAGCCATAAAAATATTATCCGTAACTTTTGAAAACACTACTGTTATTACATGGAAAGTGGTTTAGTACTTACTGAAATCACTTAAGGTACTAGCTTTTTAACACGTTAAAGAACCTTCTTATTGTTTTCTTGACAAGAAATAAAAGCGATGATATAATGGTAGTGACCAAAGTGGTAATTACCACTGCAAGAGGTTGCCAATAAAATGTCATGATAAAACTATTAAATATGATAATGAAACTAACAATCTCTTAATAAAAGGAGTAGGTATGCTGTTCATAGGAATTGATGGTGGTGGAACAAAGACGGAGTTTTTACTTTGTAATGAAAAAGGAAAAGAATTAGGAACTGTCAAATTGGGCTGTGCAAATATTTGGCAATATGATGAACAAACTGTGACGGAAGTTTTAGTGGATGGATTAAATAAAATTCTTGCTAGTACAGGTATATCTCCTGAGCAGGTTAGTGGAGTAGGTTTTGGTGCAGCATGTTTTGGTGAAAGTAAAGAAAAAGATGATCTATACAAGAGAATTTGCAATAAAGTATTTGGGAATGTTTTAGTAGAGATCAAAAGCGATGTTGAAATAGCTTTAATTGCTTCATTAGGCTATCAATCAGGAATTAATATTGTCTGTGGTACAGGCTCAATGGCATTTGGTATGGATGATCATGATAAGGTTGAGAGATGTGGCGGATGGGGGCATCAAATCGGTGATGAAGGATCTGGTCATTGGCTGGGAAGAAAAGCATTGGAGCTTTTCACTAAGCAATCGGATGGAAGGATTGAAAAGACGATCTTATACAAGCTAGTTAAGGAAAAGTTGAACCTAGAAAATGACTTTGACTTAATCACAATGGCTGATAATCTGTTATATGCTAGTCGAACAGATACAGCGGCAATTCAAAAAATTTTATTTGAAGCGGCTAAGCTAAACGATAAGTATGCAATACAAGCTTATGAAGAAGCGGCAAATGAAATTGTTATGTTGGCAAATGCATTAAGGAACAAGCTAGATTTTGAAGACACTGTAAAAGTTTCATATTCAGGGGGTGTTTTTCAAGCACGCGATTTTCTGAAGAAACCACTTATTAGAAATCTTAATAAACTAGGATTTAAAGTAGTTGAACCGAAGTATTCACCTGTTCAAGGAGCTGCATTTTTAGCGGCAAAACAATTTGATATGCACAATCAATTAATGGAATCAATCGATAAAAACAATGAAGAAAAAATAGGAGGAAGTTTTGAAAAGTCAAACATATAAAGAAATCAAAGACCAATACAATCGTTTAGAACAAACACAAAAGCATCTTAATGAAAGCAACATGGAGATAATTGAAAAGTATAAAAAATATGGCACAATTATTTATGTAGGTTGTGGATCAAGTTATTGTATAGCTAAATCCCTGTCAGTAGCTACGGTTATGAAGCTAGGAAAAGAGTCATTTGCAATATCAGGTGGAGATTTGATGCAACGAATTGCCGAATATAGAGACGCGCTCAATAACAGTTTGGTTGTAGCGATTTCTAGATCCGGAGCTACAAGTGAAATACTTCTGGCATTCGAAAATCTACGCAAAGAAAACATAAATTATGAGACATTAAGTTTCTCTTGCAGAGAAAATCAAGAATTAGCACGTCTAAGTGATTATGCAATTGAAATGCCATGGGCTTTTGATAAAAGTGTTTGTCAAACAAGTTCAGTTACAAACCTATATTTTGCAGGGATGAATCTGATTGCAAGAGCAGCTGCAAATGATGAAATGCTAGAGTCATTAAGTCAATTGATTATTAGTGGAAATGAGTTTCTTTCAAAAACTGAAGAGACGCTAGCTAAAATCGCTGGACTTGATTGGGATCATGGCGTAATCTTAGGTGATTCAGAAGCAGCTGGTATTTGTGAAGAGGGAGCACTCGCATTTAAAGAGATCTGTCAATTGCCTTCAAATCATTATAATCTATTGGACTCTAGACACGGACCTATTGTCATGATTAATGCAAAGACATTGGTTGTAATGATCATAAGTAATATTAATAATGATTTTGAGCTTAATCTTATTGAGGATTTAAAGAAGAAAAAATGTACAATTGTTACTGTTAGTGGAGAAGCGCTGGAGATCAGTGGGACGATCAATATTAATGTTGGATTTACGTTGCCTTACGCGGTATTAGGTATTCCGTTTATCAATGTTGTTCAGATGATTACAAGTTATAAAGCAGAACTTCTAAATACTGATCCAGACATGCCGGAGGGTCTTGATCCATGGATCACATTGTAATTTCAATGAATTAAGGCACTGATCAGTTTAAGTAGCCATTTATACATATACATTAATTGAGTAAAAAGGATAATAGCAGTATTCATTATTTATGTACAGTAACAATTCTGCAAAATAATATTGCAGGAATAAGATATTCATAATATAAGGAGGAAGAAAAATGAAAAAAGCTATTTATAGTTTTATAGTAATGATGCTATTAATTTCAATGGTTGGATGTGCAGGTTCAGGTTCAAATGAGAAATCAGAAGTTGAAAATGAGCAGGAAAAAGCAACAGGCAAAGCACCGAAAGGAGAGAAGACAGGACGAGTTGGGGTTTCAATGCCGACGAAATCCTCTGAACGTTGGATTAGGGATAGTGAAGGAATCAAAGAGGGACTTGAAGCACTTGGATATGAGGTGGACCTTCAGTTTGCTGAGGATCACGTAGATGTTCAAGTTTCACAAATCGAGAATATGCTTATGCAAGGGGTTGATGCATTAGTAATTGCGGCTATTGACGGTGCTACGCTTACAACAGTTTGTAACATGGCAAGAGAGCAAGGCGTTGTAATCATTGCATATGATCGACTCATTATGAATACTGAAGCAGTGGATTATTTTGCAACATTTGATAGTACTGCAATTGGTAAATTACAAGGGGGCTATATTGTAGAAAAGCTAGGTTTAAAAGAGGGAAAAGGTCCATTCAATGTTGAAATTTTTGCCGGAAGTTTAGATGATAGTAATACGCCATTTTATTATGAGGGTGCAATGATGGAATTACAACCATACATTGACAATGGGATGGTTGTAGTAAAAAGTGCGCAAGTTAATCTTAATCAGGTGGCAACACAAAATTGGGATGGACAAATTGCACAAGCAAGAATGGATAATATCTTAACTGCTTTTTATGCGGATGGCAGTAAGGTTGATGCTGTGGTATCACCTTATGATGGATTATCCTTAGGGATACTTTCTGCCCTTAAAGGCATTGGCTATGGAGCTGAAGACTTGCCATATCCAATTATTTCCGGTCAAGATTGTGAGATTCCATCAATTAAATCAATCATTGCCGGTGAGCAAGCGCAGTCTGTATTTGTAGATACAAGGGAGTTATCAAAAGTCGCTGTTAAGCTTGTTGACGAAACCCTTAAGAATGGCGTGGCAGAAGTTAATAGGCTTGAAGCATATGACAATTCTGTAAAGAAAGTGTCTGCAATGGCAATTAGTGCTACATCCGTGGATATTGATAACTATGAAGAAGTTCTTATTGGATCAAACTATTACACTGAAGAAGATTTGAAATAATTGTATTGAATTTGTATAATGGTTGCTAGTTACAGGGCCATTATACATTCTATCAAGTACGAAAGTAAGGGGCGTTAAAATGACAAAAAAAATATTGGAAATGAAAAATATCATAAAAGAATTTCCTGGAGTGAGAGCACTTGACAATGTTAATTTTAATGTGAATGAGCATGAAATTCATGCACTTGTCGGAGAAAATGGTGCGGGAAAATCAACACTTATGGGTGTTTTGAGTGGTGTTCATAAATATGATTCCTATAGTGGGGATATCATTTATGATGGTGAGATATGTAAGTTTAAAACAACTAAAGACAGTGAAAAAAAAGGCATAGCGATTATCCATCAAGAATTGGCTTTGGTACCTTATCTTTCGATAGCTGAAAATGTTTTTTTAGGTAATGAGTGTAAGACTACGGGTATAATTAATTGGCATGATACGCATCGAAGAACAACAGAAGTACTTAATAAAGTAGGGTTGAACATTGATACAAAGACGCTTGTTAAAGATATAGGAGTTGGTAAGCAACAATTAGTTGAAATTGCCAAGGCGCTATCAAAAGAAGTGAAATTATTGATTCTTGACGAACCAACAGCGGCTTTAAACGATGAAGAAGCTGAGAAGTTGTTAGACTTATTACTGAACTTGAAGAAAGAAGGAGTCACATCAATAATCATTACACATAAACTTAATGAGGTCATGAAAGTCGCTGATGAAGTTACGATTATTCGTGACGGAGCTACAATTGAAACATTGGTAAAAAGTAAAGACATCATTTCTGAAGATAGAATAGTAAAAGGGATGGTTGGCAGGGAGCTTGTTGATCGATATCCTAAACGTGAAAAAACAATTGGGGATCTCGTTTTTGAAGTTAAGAACTGGACGGTACATCATCCATTAGATACAAGCCGTATCGTTTTAGACAATATAAATTTAAAAGTACAAAAAGGTGAAATTGTTGGTATTGCAGGATTGATGGGTGCTGGGCGTACCGAGTTGGCAAAAAGCATATTTGGAAAGTGTTATGGAAGTAAGATTACTGGAGAATTAATTAAAGAAGGCAAAAGGTTAGAAATTAATAATGTTTCTCAAGCAATAAAGCAAGGATTTGCCTATATAACTGAAGATCGAAAAGATGAGGGATTGGTTCTGATTCATGATATTATGACAAACTTGACATTGTCTAACTTGGAACGAATTAGCAAAATGAATGTAATCGACAAGCATTTAGAAGTCCATGAATGTGAACAAATGCTCAAAAAGTTCAATATCAAAGCAACAACTATAATGCAAAAAACAGGTAAACTGTCTGGAGGAAATCAACAGAAAGTTGCAATTGGGAAATGGTTATTTACAAATCCTGACATCCTTCTTATGGATGAACCTACTAGAGGAATTGATGTAGGAGCAAAATACGAAATCTATACGATTATCAATGAACTTGCTAACCAAGGTAAATATATCATTATCATATCATCAGAAATTAATGAATTATTAGGAATCTGTGATAGGATTTATGTTCTAAATGAAGGTAGAATAGTGGGAGAAGTTGAGGGTATTGAAGCGACTCAGGAAGGAATTATGAAAAAAATCATTAGAAATAACAAGGAGGCGGATCTATGCTAAAAAACCAAGATGTGCTGAGATCAAATTTAAAAGAATACACACTGGGTATTGCTTTAGTAATCATAATTATACTATTTCAGATATTAACAAATGGAATTTTATTAAAACCACAAAATGTTACGAATCTTTTACTACAAAACAGCTATGTTTTAATCTTAGCTATGGGTATGTTGTTGTGTATACTATCGGGTGGCAATATTGATTTATCAGTTGGGTCGATTGTGGCATTTATTGGTGCAGTATCTGCAACACTCATCGTAAACAACAATATTGGTGTTATACCTGGAATTCTAATTGCACTTTCTATAGGGCTAGTTATTGGTGCTTGGCAAGGATTTTGGATCGCTGTTGTTGGAATACCATCCTTTATTGTAACCTTGGCGGGCATGCTAACGTTTAGAGGATTGACATTAGTTATACTCAATGGCCGTACCATAGGACCTTTTCCAGTTTCTTATCAAGTATTGAGTTCGGGATTTATTCCAGATATTGTTGCGAGTAGTGACATACATATCCTTTCAATTATTATTGGTATAGTCATTTCGATTATATTTATTATTAAGGAAGTGTATGATGAAAAGCAAAAAAAACTATATGGAGTACACAGTAAATCAAATAATACTTTAATCTTGAAGTTGGTAGCAGGTGTAGCTTTAATCAATATCTTTATATACGTTTTAGCTTCTTATAAAGGAATCTCTGTAATAATGATTATCTTATTTGTATTGTATTTTACATATAGTTTCATTACAAAGAAATCTGTCTTTGGAAGGCACATCTACGCAATGGGCGGGAATGTTAAAGCTGCAAAGTTATCTGGAATAAAAACAAATAAAGTGTTGTTTTTTGTATATGTAAATATGGCTTTACTATCAGCATTGGCAGGAATTGTTATAGCTGGAAGATTAAACGCAGCATCACCTAAAGCTGGTGTAGGATTTGAACTGGATGCAATCGCTGCATGTTTCATTGGCGGTGCATCAACTTCAGGTGGAATCGGAACAGTTATGGGTGTGGTAGTAGGCGCATTAATTATGGGTGTATTAAACAATGGAATGTCCATAATGGGCGTGAGTGTTGATTGGCAACAGGCTATAAAAGGTATAGTTTTGCTTATTGCAGTGGCATTTGATATCTTGTCAAAAAAGAAATCAAAATAGAGAATCTGCGCTAAATATTCATTTACATTTAACTAGATCAATAAAGGAGAAAGATATGCCATTAGTAAATTCATTGGAACTCATTCAAAAAGCAAGAGATCACAAGAAGGCAATCGCTGCTTTCAATATACATAATTTAGAAACGATTCAAGCTGTTATAGAAGGTGCTGCTGAGTTGAATTCACCTGTCATTATTGCTACAACACCTGGTACGTTAGGACATGCAGGCATCGAAAATATTGCGGCTATTGTTAAAGTATTAGCCCTTCAGGTTAATATTCCCATTGCATTGCACATGGATCACTGTACTTCGTTTGATACCATTGTCGAGTGTATTAAAAGTGGATATACATCTGTCATGATTGATGGAGCCCATCTTGAATATTCAGAGAATGTGGAACTTGTAAAGGCTGTTGTAAGAATGGCTCACGCAGTAGGCGTTCAGGTTGAAGGTGAAATCGGTAAAATCGGTGGTGTCGAAGATGATCTTTTTGTAAATGAAGCTGATGCGGCATTTACTGTCCCAGCTGAAGCCAAGAAATTTGTTGATGATACAGGCATTGATACTTTAGCTGTTGCCATAGGTACCGCTCATGGTATGTACAAAGGTGAACCTAAGTTGGATTATAAACGGATTGAAGAAATCAAGAATCTTGTTGAAGTGCCGCTTGTACTTCATGGGGCTTCAGGTGTACCTGATGAGTCTGTAAAGAAAGCTATTTCATTAGGAATGGCTAAGGTAAACATCGCAACAGAGCTTAAAAACCCCATGGTTGGTGCTATTAGAAAATCACTTTTGAATCCGGAGCAGAATGATCCACGTAAGTATATGGGGGCTGCAAAAGAGGCAGTTAAAGAAGTGGTTAAAAATAAGATCAAGCTTTGTGGAACAGTTGGCTTTGCTGCAGAATTCTAGATTGTAGCAATTGTCGATATGATATAAGGAGGTAAAAATGATACTTACGGTAACAATGAATCCTGCCATAGATAAAATCTATATGATTGACAATTATCAAATAGGCGAGGTCCATCGTCCTAGTGATATGATTGCTTCCGCTGGCGGTAAAGGTCTAAATGTTGCTCGAGTGGCTAAATTGATGGGCGAAGAAGTAAGTACAACAGGTCCTCTAGGTGGAGGTAATGGTGCTTATATCAAAAAAGAAATTGAAAAGTTAGGCATAAAACCTCATTTTTGTGATATTGAGGGTGAAACAAGAATTTGTATTAACATTACGGATGTTATCAATCAGCAGTGTACTGAAATTTTGGAAAGTGGACCAACATTGAACGAAACAGAAGTAGTAAATCAATTGGTTCAATTTGAAGCATTAATCGACCAAGTTGATGTTGTTGTAATATCAGGTAGCCTTGCAGAAGGATTACCTGTAGATTTCTACGGGAAACTGATAAGTATAGCAAAAACAAAGGCTAAGAAGGTGCTTCTTGATTGCAGCGGTGAAGCTTTTATTGAAGGTGTTAAAATGAAGCCTTACGCAATCAAACCGAATGAAACTGAGATTGCAGCAATTTATGAGGGATATTCAGAAACGATTGAAAATAAGCTCGAAGCTATAAAATTCTTTAAAGATCAAGGCATTGAATTACCGATCATTAGTATGGGGGGAGAGGGTTCTTTGGCTGGATTAGAGGATGGCATCTACAAAATTAGTTTGCCTCCCGTGGAAGTAATCAATACGGTTGGGTCAGGAGATTCGTTTATGGCTGGACTTGCAATATCCATACAAAGAGGTCTTGATAAAAAAACTTGTATGAAAATGGCGACTGCTTGTGGTACGGCCAATACTCAATATCGTAGGACAGGTTATGTAGAACCTGAAACTGTCGATTGGTATATGAGGCAAGTTACAATAGAAAAAATAGCAGAGTACTAATATAATGCACTAAAAGTCAAACATTATGAAATGGTTGAAAAGAAGAATATAATATGTATAAAAATCCCTTCGTATGTCGAATATAGTAGATATAGGGAGGGATTAATTTATGGCACTTTTAGAGGGTGATGATAGATGTCAGAGTACTTTTATTACGAGATCATTAGACGAACAAATTGGTAATGATAATCCCGATTATGTTATTGACTCCTATCTTAATTGTGTTATGAAGTGAACTAATCGATGAGTACACCATTTTTTGATACATCTGGAATTGTACAACGAGTTCGGTCAAAGCAACACGGTCTCTTATCACCCTTTAGCAACTTAGAGCATGCCACATCAATTCTTTTTTTGCGAGTTTTTGGATTCTTAGTTGAACGGATCCATCGAAACCAATCCCATCTTGCTTTTGTTGTAATGGCATTCCAGTGGGATATAAGACCAGCTGTGGTGATTGCATCCATAATATCCTCAGGAATCTCAGGCTCACTCCATTCATTGATTGCATCGATATTTAGGGATACGGTTTGACCAATGGGTACCCCAACTTCTTCAATTAGCGTGTTGCTTACTTCGAACCAATGGCTTCCTTTTCCGTCCGGTTCCAATGGTGCGTGAAAGCTAATGTCATTCATTGTTCCTTGAATCATAACTATGCCACGAGAAGGTAGTTTTTCACTTGAATTTAAAGGAAGCTTTATGATTTTCCATGACTCAATATTTGTTAATGTTGCTTCGAAAAAGATACTCATATATATACCTCCTTTTTAAAAGTCTATACAAAAAAATGTATAGGCTTAATTTTATGCTCTGTTATATTTTTCAATGGATTAACCACAAGAAAAAATGATTTACTATATTATGTTATTATATAACAATTTTGTAATTATTAACATTATAAAATTCACATTATTAATTAAGATATTTTCAATGTGTTATTTGCATTGTTGTGTTATTTCAGGACATTACAAAAAATTAATTTTTATATATTGACAAATCCATCCTGGCTAGGTATAATAATTTAAGAATAGGAATTATTCCTAATTGTGAGGTGATCACCATGACTAAACAAAGGCAATTGATTTTAGACATTATTAGGTCGTCTACGGATCATATGACGGCAGAAGAAATCTTTTTTGAAGCAAAACAAATACAATCTTCAATAGCAGTAGGTACTGTTTATCGAAACTTAGGTCTTATGGCAGAAGCTGAAGAAATAAAGCGACTTAGTATGCCAAACGCACCTGATAGATTTGATAAAACAACGCGTCCTCATGAGCACATTATTTGTGAGCATTGTGGGAAGTTGTCAGATCTACCTGCTTTTAATCTTAAAGATTATATAGAAAAGCAAACAGGTGTTGAGATTTTAGGATACGACTTAAATCTTAGATACGTCTGTGATGATTGTAAAAAGATTGAAGCTTAGAAAGCAATCAAACATTTTCTTAAACCAAGGAGCTTCCAAGAAGGAATCATTGTTAGCTAGGTAATTTTTTCTATTAAATTGTGTAAACATGATCTACAAGTAATTTTTTTTAACAATCTTATTGAGAATAACAATCTTTATCAATAAGATATCTAATAAATAACAATACAAAAAACAAAATCAGGAGGATATTATTATGTCATTAATTGGAACTGAAGTAAAACCTTTTCAAGCTCAAGCATTTCACAACGGGAAATTCGTTACGGTGACGGATGAAGACTACAAAGGAAAGTGGAGCGTAGTATGCTTTTATCCTGCAGACTTTACCTTTGTGTGCCCTACAGAATTGGAAGATTTACAAGACAACTATGAAGCATTAAAAGCATTGGGAGTTGAAGTTTATTCTGTTTCTACAGATACCCACTTTACACATAAAGCATGGCATGACAGCTCTGAGGCCATCAAAAAAATTACTTATATTATGGTAGGGGATCCTACGCTTACGATTTCCAGAAACTTTGATGTTCTGATCGAGAACCAAGGTTTAGCAGATCGTGGTACTTTTATTATCGATCCTAATGGCGTAATCCAAGCTATGGAAATCAATGCCGGTGGTATCGGTCGTGATGCAAGTACGCTTGTTAATAAGATCAAAGCAGCTCAATATATTTACAACAATCCTGACGAAGTATGCCCAGCAAAGTGGAAAGAAGGCGCTAAGACTTTAAAACCAAGCCTTGAACTCGTTGGAAAGATTTAATAGGTGAATTATTATGCTACTAGATGCAGAAATTAGACAACAATTATCTGAATACCTGAAGCTGATGGATGGCGATGTTCACGTAACGATCAGTGCAGGTTCGGATAGCATATCGGATGATATGGTTGCAATGGTAGGCGAGATTGCCGACATGGCACCCCAAATCAAGGTTGAAAAATCAACATTAGAACGGACACCGAGTTTCAGTATAAATCGACCCGACGAGGAAATCGGTATCGTATTTGCTGGTATTCCATTAGGACATGAATTTACATCCCTTGTACTGGCTCTGCTTCAGGTTAGTGGGAGACCGCCTAAGCTCGAGGATAAAACCATTGAGCAAGTTAAAAATCTTAAAGGCGAGTACTGTTTTGAAACCTTTATCAGCTTAAACTGTCACAATTGCCCAGATGTTGTTCAGGCACTTAACATGATGAGCTTGTTGAATAAAAATATCCGTCATACAATGGTTGATGGAGCAATTTTCAGAGAAGAAGTAGAAAACAAGGGTATTATGGCGGTGCCAGCAGTTTTTCTAAATGGAGAATTATTTGGAACCGGTCGTATGACTGTGGAGGACATACTGGCGAAGCTTGAAAAAACAACAGATATATCAGAATTCATGGATAAAGAGCCTTTTGATGTTTTGGTCATCGGAGGCGGACCTGGGGGTGCTAGTTCTGCAATCTATGCGGCACGTAAGGGTATTCGAACCGGTATTATTTCAGAACGCTTTGGTGGCCAGGTGCTAGATACGATGGGTGTTGAGAACTTTATAAGTGTCATTTATACAGAGGGACCCAAAATTGCTGCGAGCCTAGAAGAACATGTAAGACACTATAATATTGACATTATGAATAGGCAACGGGCAAAAGAGATTAAGAAAAAAGAATTAATCGAGGTTGAACTGGAAAACGGAGCCATTATCAAAAGTAAAGCAGTCATTGTTGCGACTGGTGCTAGATGGCGTAATGTTGGCGTACCAGGGGAAATAGAATTTAAAAACAAAGGTGTTGCTTATTGCCCTCATTGTGATGGACCTTTATTTGAGGGAAAAGATGTTGCTGTAATCGGCGGAGGTAATTCAGGTATTGAGGCAGCGATAGACCTTGCTGGTATTGTAAGACATGTTACAGTATTGGAATTCATGCCAGAGCTGAAATGCGATGCAGTTCTCAATGAGCGTCTGTATAGTCTACCAAATGTCACTGTACTGAAAAATGTACAGACAAAGGAGATTATCGGAGAGGACAAAGTCAATGGAATTTCTTATATTGAAAGAGTTACGGGTATCGAAAAACATATAAAGTTGCAAGGTGTGTTTGTTCAAATAGGTTTGGTTCCTAATACGGAATGGCTAGGAGATTACATTGAGCATAACCGTTTTGGTGAAATTATTGTTGATCGACACGGTGCGACGAATATACCTGGGGTTTTTGCCGCTGGTGACTGTACAGACAGTGTGTTTAAACAAATTATAATTTCAATGGGATCGGGTGCAACAGCGGCACTAGGTGCTTTCGATTACTTGATGCGTAATTAGTAAAGGTAGATATTTGTTGATTAAATAATAAAAAAGTCTCTTGAAAATATAATGTATTGGCGCACCTAAAGGTTGTCAGAATAGAAACTCTGATGGCCTTTTTTTTGCACAATAAAAAAGAGGGGAGTAGAAATTAATTTCATCTACATTTTATTTACAATAATTCTAGCGAGTGATATAATCATATTGAACAAAAAAATAGTTACTGAACAAAATTTCAAGAAAGGAGTTTTACAATGAGTATTGTTGACAATAAGAGAATCAGCATAAAGGTCTGTAAATTATATTATGAAGAAGATCTTAGTCAAAAAGAGATCGCAATAGAGCTAGGTATCTCACGACCTCAAATTAGCAGAATACTGTCGAATGCAAAAAAGAATAACACTGTATCTATAAAAGTAAATAATATATTTGAAAAAGAGACTGAATTGGAAGAAAAATTAAAACAAAAATATCCTGTCCATGATGTTTGGGTATTGAAAACGCAAGGGCAGACAGATGAAGTAATATATGAGGAAATGGGAAAACAAGTAAGTGATCAACTAGATGCATACATCCCCAATAATAGTTTAGTAGGTGTAATGAGTGGGAAAACTATAAGTTCCTTTGTTAACGGCTTAAATTGCTTTGAAAAGAAAGCACTTGAATTTATACCACTTATTGGCGGTATTGGATCAGATGGTGCAGATTGGCATGCTAATGTCATTGCAAAGAATTTTGCGGATAAAATAAATGGGAAATATTATATTTTGAATGCGCCTGTTATTATGAAAACACAACACGCAAAAGAATCATTAATGAATGAGCCTCACATAGGTAATATTTTAGAGAAGGCAAAAAAGTGCAATGTTGCGATAGTGGGCATAGGACAAGTAGACAACAACTCTACGAATGTAAAAGCTGGAGCATTATCACCTGAAGATATGGAACAATTAAACAAGATTGGAGCAAAAGCATCTATTTGTTGCTCATATTTAGATGGTAAGGGAAAGACAATTGATTCTGAAATTTCTCAACGGTCTATTGGTGTTACAATCGAGGAGTTAAAAAGATGCAAGAAGATTGTCGCAATTGCTATAGGAAACAGTAAAACTGAAGCTATTAAATCGGTTCTATTAGGCGGTTTTGTTGATGTATTAATTACAAATATCGAGACTGCTAATAAAATAATATAACACACGGGGGTAATTAAAATGAAGAAAGGCATTATGTTAGTGGTTATTTTATCAATGGTATTTTCTCTTATTGGATGTAGTTCAGGATCAGAAGAAGTAAAAGCAAAACAGGTTTCGATTTTAACACCTTATCTATCATCTGTAACAACGAATCAAATGGTAGAAACAATGAAAAAAGGAATTGAAGAAAAAGGTTGGATTGCAAATGTAGTTGATACAAAAGGAGATTTTGCTCAACTTGCAAGCCGAATGGAAGATGTTATTTCTTCAAAAACAAATGCGATTGTTATTGTAAGTACAGATCCTAATCAAGTAATAGCCCAAATTGCAAAAGCAGATGAAGAGGGTATACCAGTATTTGGGTGCGACAGTGGATTTATTGACGGTATGACACTCAATGCCACCAGTGATAATTCTGTAATGTCAGAAATGATTACACAATATTTATTTGATGAAATGGGTGGAAAAGGAAAGCTGATTGTGTTATCCCATAGACCACATCCAGGTGTTTTAATGAGAACAGAAAAGCTTGATGAAATGCTTAAGAATTATCCAGGTATTGAAGTAATAACGGAACAACATGTTGAAGTGCCAGGACCAATAGAGAACTCTAGAAAAGTGATGGAAAATTTAATACTAGCAAATACAGAAACAGATTCTATTACAGCGGTTTGGTGTGGATGGGATGAACCAGCGATTGGTGTATCTCAAGCACTAAATGATGCAGGTCGTACTAATGTTATCGTGACAGGCATTGATGGAAATAGCCAAGCTGTTGAAATGATCAATTCGGGTAGTACATTAAAGGCTACAGTTTCACAGAACTTCGATGGAATGGCAGAAATTGTTGTAGGTGAAATGGAAAAAGTATTTAATGGTGAAACAATAGATAAGGGTGACCGTTATGCGCCTGCGACATTAATTACTAAAAAATAGTATTTTAATGAATATGAAGGGAGTAAGACATGTTGTTAAGGACAGATGGCGTTACAAAGAAATTTGGAAGTATGTATGCATTAAAAGATATAGATATTAACATTGAGGCAGGCGAGATCCATGGACTTGTTGGAGAAAACGGTGCAGGGAAATCAACGTTAATTAAAATACTGACAGGCGTTTATCACCTTGATGAAGGTAGTATGATATGGGAAGGTAAAAAAGTTGAATTATCACACCCTATGGATAGCCATCGATTAGGTATTAACGTCATTCATCAAGATCGGAACCTTATCCCATCCTTTAATGGAATTGAAAACATTTATTTAGGGCTGGATTATGAAAAAACAGGTATTCGTGTAAATTGGGGTAAAATGCAAGAAAAAGTTGAGAAATTAATAGAGGAACTGGGCATTTCAGTTTCTCTAAATAAGCCAGCTAGTTCGTTAACACCTCCTGAAAAAACACTTTTAGAAATGATAAGAGCAATGATGACGGAATGCAAGTTATTAATTTTAGATGAGCCAACGGCTTCTCTTACAGATAAAGAGGCACAAATCCTATTTAAGACAGTTCTTCGATTAAAAAATAAGGGGACATCCATTTTATATGTTACACATCGATTAGACGAAATATTTCAACTTACAGATCGCATAACCGTCTTTAAGAATGGGCAAAGAGTAAAAACACTTGAAACAAAACATACAGATAAGGATGGTCTGATCTCTTTAATGACGGACAATTGGACTAGGGAAAATTATGACAACAAGCGAGATAAGGGAGAGGTCGTCCTTTCTGTTAGAAATATTACCTCGCGAGATCAGAAAGTAAAAGATGCAAGCTTCGAAGTCCATGCAGGAGAAATTTTAGGATTATTTGGACTCGGTGGAAGTGGTCGAACTGAGTTGTTGGAGTGTATATATGGTCTTAGATCAATGGAAAGAGGATGCATTCAAATTGACCAACAAGAGGTCAAAATAAGCAATCCAGCCCAAGCAATCAAAAGTGGGATGGTATTAATTTGTGAAGACCGTCGTGGTATGGCATTGGTTGGGGGCTTATCCGTAAAGGATAATATTCTTCTTTCTAATATTGATCAATATGCTCAAAAGGGCATTTTAAATGAGAAAAGGGAAATTGATGATGCCAATGCAAAGATTAAGTCTTTGTCAATTAAAACAACTGGTTATAAGCAACCTGTTATAGAGTTGTCAGGCGGTAATCAACAAAAAGTCGTATTTGCAAAAGCCTTGATGACAAACCCTAAAATATTTTTATGTGATGAACCAACTCAAGCAGTGGATGTGAAAACAAGGGCAGAAATTCACAAGTTATTAGAAGAGAAAGCCAAAGAAGGAAATGCTGTTGTCTTTGTATCCTCAGATTTAAAAGAAGTATTAGAGATCGCTGATTCTGTTCAAATTATAGCAGCTGGACGGACACGGGATTGTTTGGTTAATCACAATTTAGCAGGAGAGAAAGTATTGCAATGCTGTTATGTAGAATAAGTAATAAGAGAGGATAGCAACATGAACAAACGAATAAATGCAACTAACGTATTCCGCACATATGGCACAATTATTGCAGGGGTGATAATCATTATTATGTTTAGCATTCTTCGCCCACAATCATTTGCCACCATATCTAATGCGATTAATATCACTCGACAGATATCGCTGCTGGTAGTTATATCTATTGGGGCCACGCTCATTATGGCGGTGGAAGAATTTGATCTATCAATAGGAGCAATGGCAAGTTTAGGAGGTGTTTTAGCGGCCAAACTATCTGTTAATGGCATACCCGTAATCTTTGCTTTATTAATTGCATTGGCTATCTGTTTTATTATAGGATATGTTAATGGATATATTGTTACAAAATTTAAGGTGCTTTCATTTATTACAACATTGGCGATGGGGACAATTATTGGTGGTTTCACTTTTTGGTTTACAGGCGGCTCTACGGTGTTTGAGAACATACCAAAAGGTTTTACCTTTCTAGGGACAAAAACGGTTTTAAGTTTACCATTGCTATCCATTATTATGTTGCTTTTAACGATCCTATTTTGGTTTATCATGAGGCATACGGTTTTTGGTAGAAAATTATATGCAATAGGTGGAAATGAAGTAGCTGCTCAAGTATCAGGACTTAATGTTAAAATGAATAAAAATCTAGCATTTGCTCTATGCGGTTCAATGGCAGCATTAACTGGGATGCTAACTGCATCAAGACTTGGATCGGCACATCCAACGGGTGGTGATGGATTTTTCTTATCGGCATATGCAGCAGTTTTCTTAGGAAGAACAGTTTTTAAAGAAGGTGTACCGACGATTTGGGGTACTTTTATCGGGGCTGCCATTCTAGGTATTTTAGCAAATGGACTAACGATATTACAAATACCAACATTTATGCAAGACATACTCACGGGTATGATTATTATCACAGCAGTTGTGGTACAAAAAATGGGTGCAAATAAACATGAATAAAATTAATTCGACGTTAAATGCAAGTACTTTTCAAAAGAATACGGGAATGCTAGTCGGCTATTTAGTCGCAGGTTATCCAGAAAAACATGATTTTTTTGATATTATTAAAAAGTGTGAAGAAAGTGGAATGGATATATTTGAAATTGGTTTTCCTAGTAATGATCCATATGGTGATGGTGAAATAATCCAAAAAGCACATAAAATGGTAGACAGAGAAGAAGTAAGACAAATAGAGTATTGGAGGCTAATTAGAAAGACAACATCAAAACCTATTTGGATTATGGCTTACAAAGAGGACTTTATAGATACAAAAGTATACTTAAACTTGGCTAAAGAACATTTGATGGATGCTATCGTGATACCTAATTGCAGTCAGCAAGAGAGACAAGTGATTGG
The DNA here is from genome assembly GCA_002841375.1 of Firmicutes bacterium HGW-Firmicutes-7. GTDB lineage: Bacteria > Bacillota > Clostridia > Lachnospirales > Vallitaleaceae > HGW-1. Next base: position 58,767 of record PGZO01000023.1, read on the forward strand.
AAAAGAGTTAGCGCCATATAAGGTTGATGTATTAGGTTTTGTAAATCCAACGATGGATAAAAAAGAATGGGAAGAATGTTTTCTTCAATTTTCATTGGTTTACTTACAGCTATATAGCGGTTTAAGTGGAATGAATGTGGAATCGGAACAATATGAAGAACTCCTTCATGAAGCGCTTCAACATGAGGATGTAAAGCCATTTGCAGGCTTTGGGATAAAAACACCTGATAGAGCAAAAGCGCTTATTAAAAAGGGCTTTACAGGTGCCATTGTTGGAACGGCAATGATTAAGCAATTAAATTATTCAGCAGAGCAGTTGTATAATTATGTTTCAGAAATGAAAAAAGGTGTATTAGGGCAAGGTGATGAAGATGAAGTATGTAGCGAGTTTTGATATTGGTACGACCGCAACCAAAGGGCTTCTCGTGTCAATTGATAAACAGGTGATTTGTTCAAAGAGCATAGCTTATAAAACGATTTATAAGGGTGACAAAAAAGAACAGGAACCGGAGGATTGGTATAGGGCTTTTTGCGAAATTTCTAAGACTTTTTTTGAAAGAGGTTATTTAGCTCAAGATATTATAGGCATTGTCATGAGTGGACAAATGCAAGATCTAATTTGTGTTGACCATTTAGGACAGCCGCTTGGACCTGCCATCTTATATTCGGATGCAAGAGCCATTCATGAAGCAAAGGAAATCACAAAGAGTATAGGGGAGGACGTCTTATACACAAGTACTGGAAATAAGCTTGATGGATCAATTCCTTTTGCTAAGCTGTTGTGGGTTATGAGAAATGAGCCTAGCAAATATAATGAAATTTATAAAATATTAATAAGTTCAAAAGACTATTGTGTTTCAAAGCTAACCGATCAGTACATAACGGATATGACATCAGCAGCGACCTCTGGACTAATGGACATCCAAGCCAAGACCTGGAATAAGATATGGATGAAAAATATGGATTTGGATCCTCAAATACTTCCAGAGCTCAAATATTCCCAAGAATGTGTTGGAGAGGTAACCAAGCGTGCGTCTATAGAAACGGGATACAATGAAGGCACGAAAGTTTACGCTGGAACCGGTGATGCAGGTGCAACGACTTTAGCCAGTGGTATTGCAAATGCAGGAGAATATAATATTAATATTGGTACATCAGGATGGATTGCGGGTATATCTAAAGATGTTTTACTGAAAGAAAATGTATTTAATTTAGCAGCGATGCAAAAAGATTTCTTTATCAATGTTATACCTTTTTTAAATGCTGGAGGGGTACACAAATGGATTACTTCAGTATTAGCACCGGAAGATCAAAGTGATCCCTATGCCTATATTAATTTATTGTTAAATGAGAGTGAAAGTGGTAGCCATGATTTAATGTTTTTACCCTATCTTTCAGGAGAAAGATTTCCAGTTCTTGACGATAAGGCGAAAGGGTGCTATATCGGAATAACGCCTGAAACAACAAAGAATGATATGGTCAGAGCATGTTTAGAAGCAGTTGCTTTTTCTATAAGGCAAGGATTAGAAGTGATTGGTGGAAAAGTGGATAAAATAACACTGATTGGTGGAGGCGCAAAAGTTCAGTTATGGTGTCAAATATTTGCAGATGTATTTGCAAAAACCATATATGTTTCAGAGGATACAGAATTTATGCCATCCATCGCAATTACAGCCGCAGTTTTCATTAACCAGGGGCTAGAAAAAGACTACAGCAGCTTTATAGATTCATTTTTGAGTTCAAATAGTTTTACACTGTACCACCCTGTTCAGGGTGATGCAGAAAGATTAAATAAAAAATACAAAAAATATATTGAAATATATCCGGCTGTAAAGAATTTGTTTTGATCGTTGAAGTGCTTTCATTACAAAATCTTTCTAAGATCTTTCAACTGAAGGCAAAAGAGTTGATGATTTTATATAGTAAAATAACAAAAGTGCGTTTCCATAGTCTGGAAAGGCACTTTTGTTATTCTTCTTATAATCAAACAAATAGCTTAAGATTGCCATTTTTAATTAAGCGATGTACATTGTATCGTCAGAAATTAAATCAGCAACTTCAGAAATAATTTCTGATAAGATTGTTTCATCTAAATTCAAAAGCTCCATGGCTGAATCGGAAAAATTATATGCCAATCCATCAGAACCTATGTGTAAGCCCATCATCATAACCAAGCCGTCAGCAATATGAGTTATAGCTACTAATTTTAAATTTAAGAGAGCTTTATCAGGTTGATGATGATAAGCAATTGCTTCAACTAAATCCTCTGGCAATTTCCATTTTTCTGCAATCTTAGCCCCAACTTGACAATGATTAAAACCTAGTGTTTCTTCCTCAATTTCAAGGAATGCTTTATTACCCTCATTTATTTGATCCATGATTTTCTGGAATTGTTCATTTAAGTAATGATCTAAAATAATCTTACCTATATCTTTTAACAAACCAGCAGTATATGCTTGATCTGGTTGTGGAAATTTAACTTTTTTTGCTATTACTCTAGCCGTTATAGCACATATTTGTGACTGTTTCCATAATGCTTCTCGTTCTAAGGCATAACCTAATAGTTCAGCTGAAAGAACTTTTCCAACCGAAGAGGCCAAGACCATACTTCGTATTGCTTGGAAGCCTAATAAGGTGGTTGCTTGTGAAACGGTTTTTATTTGTCTTGATACACCAAAATAAGCTGAATTCGCTAATTTTAAAACTTTAGTTGTAAAGCCTTGGTCTTTTAATATTTCATTTTCTATATCACGAATATTTGTCCTAGGATCCTCAACCAACTTAAGAATATTACTTACAGTTTGTGGGAAAATAGGAATTTCATCAATACGACTTATTAATTCACTGAGGGAAATTGTGCCCATTATATTTAGACCTCCTTAAGAAATAATGATGTTACTTATAAAATCGATTATCTAAAATATTCATTCTTTATACGTTTATAATACCATATTATATTATTATAATCTATAAGACTTTTGATCGTGTAATTGACCTAAAGATGCAGCAGAAATTGTTTTAGCTTTATAGAATAAATGCATTTTTATACTTTGGATAGAAAGTAGGGTTTGACCCCCAAAGAGGAGCAAAAATATAGATGGCAAAGGGCGTTAAGTGTAGTCCGTTGACATATACAATATTCTTGCTATAATAAGATTAAAATTAAACAATATAAAGAGAAAAGTTTGCTGAGTGCAGGAACTGTGGAATCAATAAGACAATTCATAAAATTGGAAATGAGGTGTATCAATGACTATAAAAGAAGCCTGTGTAGGTTCATTCATCGAAGCCAAATCAGCTTACCAAAAGGGAGCAGATAGAATAGAACTTTGTACGAATCTCACAGAAGGTGGGACAACCCCTAGCTATGGAACAATTGCAATGACTGTAAAAAACATTACCATCCCAGTTTTGGTTATCATTAGACCACGTGGAGGCAACTTTGTTTATTCAAAGGAAGAAATTGATATCATGTTAGAAGATATCGAGATCTGCAAAAAACTTGGAGTCCACGGAGTTGTAATAGGAGCATTAACACCTGAAGGTAGGGTAGACGAAGTCTATACAAAGATACTTATTAGTAAAGCAAAACCAATGCAAATTACCTATCACATGGCCTTTGATGAATTAGAAAATCAGGAGCTAGCTCTTGAGCAGTTAGTCAACTTAGGTGTTGATCGTATTTTAACAAAAGGATGCAAAACATGTGCATCTGATGGGCGAGAACGCATCAAAAAGTTAGTTGACTTAGCAGGTGATCGAATCACCATTATTGCTGGTGGAGGAGTAACTGCTGATAATTATGAGGAACTAATAAATCATACAAAGGTTCATGAGGTGCATGGTACTAAAATTGTTGGTATTTGAAGCCTATGACGGCGATTAATTTTTATTAACGAAAACAAATTATAATCAAAATCTTTTCCTTTAGCAGGAATAATAAATGGTGATATCATTCTCCTTTTCTTGTGCCTAGCACATAAAATGCTTCACCTGCATTCATGAGAAGAGTAAGGATGGTTTTTTCAGATATAGGAGTGGCATTATCTGCATTAAGTAGCATAGCAAGTCCATGGGTGAATATCCAAGTATACTGTATAAGAGAATCTTGACCTGAAGATGCTAACGCTGCGAGCGCTTTTGCTTCTTCGCTATCAGCACTAAATTCAGAGAAAAAAGAACTTTTCAAACTACTGCTATTTTCTGCATTAAATTCAATAGGAGCATCGATAGAAATAAATTTAAAGATGTTTTTCTCGTCTCTAGCAAAAACAACATAACCAAAAGCTAAATTTAAGAAAACGTGTTCTGTATATTTGCGTTGTTGAAAATCTTTTAAAACCATACGAGATTTTATGCGCAATTCTTGTAATAATTCATCTGTGGAATGGACATGTGAATAGATAGGCATAGTTGAACACCCCAGTTCTTTTGCTATAGCGCGGGTGGAAACAGCACGCCAACCTTTCTTTCGTAAGAGCTCAAAAGCCGCATCAATTATTTGTTCTCGTGAATATATACTAGTAGTTTGATTCATTGACATCACCACCCAAAATATTGAATATAATGCACCTCATTTTTATTTAGCAATCTTAATAGCTAGCATATAAATTAATCTCGATAACACTTGTTATATAATATATAAATTATATATAACAAGTGTTATTACGTCAAGTATTCAATGAAAAATATTGATTGAAAGTAAATATATTTTTATATGTATTAATAAAATTATCAATCCATGCTTTCATAATAACAGATGTTATAATAGAATAATTATTTACGCTTTTGTGCCCATTATATTTGATTAAGTTATACCTAAGAATACCTAAGAGCTATATAGAGGATATAGATGGAAATGTCATAATCAATGTACAGGGTGTAACATATAGAAACAAGAAAATTACAGGCGACCTCATTATTTGAGATGGCGTAGGGATAAATATACTTCTTCCAACCATTGATACTAATTGTTTGAAGACCTATAAAGTAATATATAAAAGATAAAATGTAAAATATAGTTGACATATAATCATAAATATGATACACTTTTTTTGAAGAGCAAATAAGTAGAGGAGAGTTGGGGTGATACGGTGAGTAAAAATTTAAAATTGAAGTCTGCGCGTGCGGCAAAGGATATGTCACAAAAGAACATTGCTGATGCTGTAGGAGTAACGAGACAAACTATTAATGCGATTGAGAATGGGGACTATAACCCAACGATTAATTTGTGCACCGCAATATGTAGAGTATTGGATAAAACTTTAAATGATATATTTTGGGAGGAGGAATAAAATGAATAAAAAAAGTTTAGATGAAATGCAGACACAAAGAAAGAATAAAATCGGGAACCAATCTTTTCTTATGCTTCTTTATTTATTGATGTTTGATGCAGGTCTTAATAGTTTTGGGTTTAGATGGGTGAGCTACCCTGCGAATGTTATGATAATTTTGTCCATTAGCTCTGGGGTCTATGTTGTACGCTTAGTATCAGCCAACGCTTTTGTTGGACCTTCTACTGAAAAAGAAAAGCCATTCTTAAAAGTATTTCTTATTATGATGTTAGCTGCGGCAGTTTCTGTAGCCACATTGGTTCTATTAAAGAATGCGAGTTTCAGCAATGCCAATCAGATGGATGAAATGGCTGCACCACTTATGTTTATAACCGCTGGCGTTGCTATTGTTATCGCTGTAACAACGATTGTTATAAACAGGATTCAAAATAAGAAAGATAAAGAATAGAAATTATTACATGGTTTTGCATTAATAAGAGTTAATTCGAAGAAAGCTTCGAAATTTAGAAGCTTAGAAAAAATGTTTTAAATGAATATATCATTAAAGGAAGCCTAAGTCAGGGGTCTTCGAGTATTGGTCTATTTAGCCAGTTGGTGGTTGATAGAGAACATGCTTGGAGATCCTTGTTTTTTATGTTCGTGGAAATAGTTCGAAGAGTTAGAAATGATTGAGGTGAGGAGACAATTTTGATAACGAGACTTTTAGTTGGGATGATAGAATAAATTGGGCATAAAGAGATAAGTAAAGACAGTGTACAATAATTTGTAATATGTCTATAGACATGAATGCTGATGATTGTAAATAATATTGGATATAGTATAATATAAGAAGTAAATAGGTTTTATTGAAGACAATGCGTCGTGCATTTCCGTGTTTTTAAACATGGTTAAACGCGCCTTTTCTTATATACATATGATTGATTAAATACAGCGTTAAATTCATAAATAACCTTGATTGCTTGCTTGACATATGGTACAATAAATACATCAAG
>PGZO01000076.1 GCA_002841375.1 Firmicutes bacterium HGW-Firmicutes-7
CCTTTAGTCTGACAGTGTGATGTAACCTATACCCGAAAAATTGACTGTAAGTCCAAAAAAGGAACTGCTACACAACTTGCGTTGTGCAACAGCCCCTTTCGTTATATTTATATATATATTATTTTTCAGATTGTATCAAAGCATGATTACAGTGTTTAGTTGTTATGGCATTAACATATACAATGGTTTAAAATCTACTCCTATTACTTGGTATTGACTAGATATATGTGAATATTTTCTACACATTTCTAATGTTTCATGCCCTAAGCTCACTTGTAAGCTAAACAAATCAATTTTATCTATTAGTATCCTTCCGATCGCATAAGTATGTCTAAATAGATGCACATGAGGTTTTTCGGGTTCGAACCCGGGGTCGCGTACTACTGAAAACAACTTGCTTAATTACTTATGTAATTAGTGCAAGTTGTTTTATTGGGAGGGTGATGAATTAAGCTTTGATACGTTTTATATATTAAAGCGAGAAGGGTTAATGCACTACCTATTCAAAAAGAAAAGCGTAATAAATAATGGCTGAATTAGTTTTAAACTAGATCAATTTTCGTGCAAGATTCTCCGATTACAATAGATATATCAATGGTCTGGTGGATTGGTGTTTTATTTGGGACGGTGACAATATCAAAAAGAGTTTTAGCTATTTTATTGATATCTTGTTTGATGGTCGTAATTTTAGGATAGAAGTAGATTGAATCTACACCATCAAAGCCAACTACAGATAAGTCACCGGGTACAGAAATATTAAGTTTATAAGCCATCATTATTAAACCTTGAGCGATCTGATCGTTTGCACAAACGATAGCTGTAGGTTTATCATTCAGGGACCAAAAATATTCTAAAGCCTTTACACCAGTTTGATACCCAAACGTACCATCAAAAATATAACTTGGATTAATTTCAATATCATGAGAAATTAATGCATTAGTATATCCGTTCATTCTTTCGATAGCAGATTGGAACTTATCCATAGCTCCAGCAAATGCGATTTTTCTATGATTAAGATTATAGAGATAATCAACTAACTTTTGCATTCCTTTATAATTATCAGACCCCACACAGGAGAATGAGGCATCAGCACATCTATCTAGATAGGCAACTGATTGAAATGAATTATCTGTTGAAAACAAATCATAATTAACACCCTCAGTTAAAATCACACCACTGCATCGAATGCTTTGGCAATAGTATAAATATTCTCTTTCTTTATCGATGTTATTTTCTGTATCGCAAATCAATAATGTGCACTTGTTTTCAAAAGCAATATTGTTTAATTCTTTGATTAATGATGCAAAAAAAGGATTTTCAATATCATATATGAAAATTGCGATTGAATTTGAACTTTTTGAGAATAAGTTCTTAGCCATTTGATTGGGCACATAATTATATTCATTTATAACATCCATAACTTTCTTTTGAGTGGCGGTAGAGGTTGAGCCAGGTGCATTAATAACTCTCGAAACTGTAGCGGTTGATACGCCTGCAATTCTTGCGATATCACGAATCCCAAAATATCTTTTTTCGTTTTTATTCACAACAAAAATCCTTTCTTTTTTTATCAAGTAGGAAACCTTTCATGAAATATATTCACCAACTAGAATGAAAATGAAACATGAAAGTTTCGACGTCACATATCAAGTTTATTTTCGTAGGAAAGTTC
>PGZO01000024.1 GCA_002841375.1 Firmicutes bacterium HGW-Firmicutes-7
AACATGAAAGTTTCGACGTCACATATCAAGTTTATTTTCGTAGGAAAGTTCTACTTTCCTACGAAGCCATAAAAAGAGCGTTGAAAAATTAAAATCTTTCATAACGCGCTGACAAGCGCTCTTTTTATTCCAACTTATTCCATTTCCACATATTGCTTGTTGATAATGTCCTTGTAAAGCTGTTACACTAGTGTCTGGTTATTCACTTAACCTTCCCACTACATCGGCGACATAACAATCAAACAAACCGTATGAAGGAGGTTTAAATGAAAAAACTATTTGGATTTATCATAACTTTTGCATTACTATTATCATTTACGAACATTAGCCTTGCTGACTCCTATGTAATGCATACTGTAGCATCTGGTGATACTTACTGGAAACTTTCTACTGCCTATCAGCAGGATATGAACCGTCTATTCGCAATAAATCAAACAAAGGGTGAATCCTTAAATGTTGGTGACTTTATTAAGATTAAATCCTTGAATAAGGATATTGGCATCTATGTAAATAACATTAAGTTAAACCCCGATTCAAGCCCTTATTTAGAAAATAACAGAACCTTTGTCCCGATACGTTTTATTTCAGAAGCTTTAAATGTAACTATTGAGTGGGATGGTGCAACTTCAACAGCGATTATGACTGCTGGTGATCAAACCATCAAGCTACCTGTTGGTTCATCAAAGGCCTATGTTAATGGTGTTAGTTATAACGTTGATGCGCCGATTAAGCTTTACAATGGTAGAGTCTTTATTCCTATTCGATTTGTTTCAGAGGTATTAGGGTGTAACGTAGAATGGAATCAACAAACATATTCTGTAACGATTCAGACAATTAATAACCCCAACATCGTTTTGAATCAAAAGAATACTTCTTATTCTGAAGATGATTTATACTGGCTATCAAGAATTGTCTCTGCCGAATCTAGTGGTGAACACTATGCTGGAAAATTGGCTGTTGCAAATGTAATCCTCAATAGAAAAGCTAGTAGAGAATTCCCAAATACAGTTTATGCTGTCATCTTTGACAAAAAATTCGGGTATCAATTTACGCCAGTTGCCAATGGCACCATATACAACACCCCTACCCAAGATAGCCTTCAAGCTGCAAAAGAAGCGCTCGAAGGTGTTAATAATATAGGTAATGCCCTTTTCTTTGTTAATCTTTCTAAAACAAATCTTTCTTGGATTCAAACGAGTAGAACTTATTATAAATCAATTGGTAACCACGCATTTTATTTGTAAAATAAGTCAATGGGGCCTTCATCGTTAGGTTAAAACAATAGACAACGCTATTAAGCTAGCGTTGTCTATTGTTTTACGTTATTCATCTCTTTTTTAATTAATTACGAATTGGCTTCTGTTTTCTTTCTAATTTTAGATAAGAAAACACCACCTACCTCAGAAAAATATCCTAGAACACCTCCAATAACAAGTGCAATGACAGTACCTTTAATATCAAACCCAGCGCCAAAGAAGGAAGCACATCCTGCAAATGCACCAGGAATAAAAGATAAGATGCTCCATTTTGATTCTACACACATGGCTACACATGCAACAAATATACTTACACCTAATGCATAAGGAATTCCTAAATTAGAAGCCCCAAAAACAATTACATATCCCCAAAACACACCAACAAGATTGGACGGAATTGTTTTTTTAAGACCGTTTAGTCCTCCACCACTAGCATAAAAACACGCCCAAGATACAAAACCAATCCAAGTAATCATACCCGTAGCCGAGCTCACTTCCCCCCATATTCCTGCTAGAATACCTACAACAATACCAATTGCTAAAATAAGGTCCATCTATCCTACCTCCACGGTTTATTTTATTTTTTAATAATCTTAAATGCTTCTGCTTGTTTTTTTATTCCAACTTCAGTTGCAAAACGTTCAATACTAGAAGCACCAAAGAAGCCATCTACACCTTTCGTTCTTTCTATGACGTACTTTGCATCATCTGGCTCAGCAATAGGTCCTCCATGACAAATAACCATTATATCAGGATTCACTGATCTACCTGCATCACAAATTGTTTGCACTTTTTTTACACAGTCATCTAACGTAAGGGCCGTCTTCGCACCAATAGTACCTTTTGTTGTTAAACCCATATGTGCGACTAAAATATCCGCGCCAGCTGAAGCCATCTTCCTTGCTTGCTCTTCGTCAAAGACGTAAGGCGTTGTTAATAGATCTAATTCATGGGCAGTCTTAATCATATCTACCTCAAGATCATAACCCATACCTGTTTCTTCTAGGTTTGCTCGAAAGACACCATCAATTAAACCAACCGTTGGAAAGTTTTGAACACCTACAAAACCTTGCTCTTTCAATTGTTTCAAAAAAACCTCCATAATTCTGAAGGGGTCTGTACCACATACACCCGCAAGTACAGGTGTGTGTTTAACTACTGGCAATACTTCTGATCCCATATCAACAACGATTTGATTTGCATCACCATAGGATAAAAGACCAGCTAAAGATCCTCGTCCAGCCATTCTATATCTTCCTGAATTATAAATAATGATTAAGTCAACGCCACCTGCTTCTCCACTTTTTGCAGAAATACCGGTACCAGCGCCTGCACCTAATATTATATTCCCTTTTGCTACCTCCGCTCTAAGATTAGCTAATACTTCACTTCTTGTTAATGCCATAATGATTTCCTCCTTATTCTTGATCGTTATTTACTATTCATAAGTTCAATTAATTTTTTTGCTGCCGCTACCCCAAAAGTTTCATCATTGATGTCACAGTCCATTTCAATAAATTCCACAACCTCCTTATTGATGTTATCTCTTAATGTTTCAAAGAGCATTTGGTCCTCAGAAGGTCCGTAAAAAGGTTGACCTTCAACGTCAATCATCGATACACCTTTTAGCGGAAGCATAAGTGATGTTGGTGATTTTGTCATATTAAGTTTTTCAGAAATAATCAAACCTAATGCTTTGTTTTCCTCTATTGTTGTTCTCATCAAGGTTACCGTAGGATTATGCTTATAGAAGTTTCTACCTTTAAACTCTTTGGGAATGGTGTCCATAGGCCCAAAATTCACCATATCTAATGCGCCTGTGGACACCACTTGTGGAATGCCAAAACGTCCTGCGGCTTCTAACCTTTTTGGTCCAGCGTTTAACACACCACCCACCAGCTCATCACACCATTCTGTCGTTGTCAAATCCAATACGCCATCAAAAAATCCTGCCTCAATTAGTCCTTCCATAGACTTTCCACCTGTACCCGTTGCATGAAATACAATAACCTCAAAGCCTTCTTTTTCTAAATAAGCTTTTGCATAATTCACGCAAGGTGTTGTCACACCAAACATTGTTGCTGCAATCAAAGGTTTTTTCTCAATTACTTCAGAATGTTCAAATTTCACCATTCCTGCAATAGCTAACGCAGCATTTGAAAATATTTTTGTCGATATGGAATTAAGTCCTGCCACATCAACAATCGAAGGATACATCATAATATCACTGGTGCCTACATATTGAGATACATTTCCCGAGGCTACTGTTGACACCATAATTTTAGGAACGCCAATAGGTAAAGCCCTCATACCTGGGGTTGAAATCGATGTTCCACCACTTCCACCAAAAGAAATAATGCCATCAAATTTACCTTCTGCATAAAGTTTTGGAATAAGCTTTTCCATACCATTTGCTAATGCTTCTGTAGCCAGCGCACGATCTTTCTTAGCAATTATTTCATTCAAATCTACGCCAGCAGCTCTAAAAATTTCTTCATTAGAAACGTCTGCTGAAATAGTCGGTTCAAAAACACCACTATTAATCATTAAAGTATTTAAACCAAGCCCTTGAATTATGTCTCTTACATATGCACATTCTGTTCCTTTAGAGTCAAAAGTCCCCACAATTGCGATTGTCTTCAATATAATAGCCTCCTTTATTATAGTAAGAGAATGAACTTAAAAAAAAAGTATTACTTCTCTTGAGAAAATAATACTGTTTATTATGTATCGTGTAAATGTATTAAAGTATGGTGTTCATGTCATTTTGTTCATTAAGGAATATTCCTTCGGAGAATAGCCTGTATGTTTCTTAAAGACCTTGCTAAAATGAGAATAATCACTATATCCTACTAATGTAGCAATTTCCGTTAAATGAACATTTTTGCTTTTTATTATTTCTATTGCTTTGTTGATTCTATATTTGGTTAAATACTCAGGGAATGTGCTTCCTACTTCTTTGTTAAACAAGACACTCAAATATGTTCTAGAAATATGTGATTCGATAGCTAAATCATTAAAAGATATTTTGTTCATGTAATTTTTCGCAACATAGTCTTTTATAAAATGTACATAATCATAATTCTCTGTTATGCCCTTTAATAATCTATTTAGCTTAATATCTTGTTCGAATTGTCCTGTGATTTTAAATTCTCTTGTTATATCCGTTATTGCCTTTTCTGAAGGAATACGTTCAAAGGAAGAACCGCCAAGGTATCCCATAGCGCCAGTATTATCATACATATATTTCAAATCCAAGGGCTCATGTATTGGCCCACCATAGATCATTTTAATGATTTGGGGATTCATTTCATCACATACTGTAAAAATTTCCCTAGTTATTTGTGCTGCAGCTTCTAGGGTAAATGGTGTTTTCCCACTTAAAATGCCCCCTTTTGTGAACCCTAGATGAGAACAAATAATATCAGCACCAGCCTGCACCATTTTTTTTGCTTGCTCAATATCAAAAACAAATGCAATGGAAAACAATCCTTTTTTATTTGCTATCCTTACAGCCTCAACCTCTTTATCGTAAGAGATTTCTTCTTCCTCTAATGCTTCACGAAATTGTCCTCCAATGATACCAATTGAAGGGTAGTTATTAATCCCCGAAAAACCTTTTGCTATAATTTCATCTATGTAACTTTCCAAGTTTATTGTTGGATCTGTAGCACATAAGCCAAAAATAACTGGCGTTTCCTTCACAACAGGTAGTATCTCTCTAGAACCAAATTCCATGACCATCTGATTGCAATTTGAAAAAGGTAATAAACCTGCTATAGAACCTAACCCCATTTGCCTAAATCGACCAGAATTCAGCGCCAAAATCAAATCTGCCCCACCCTTAGCAGCATATTTTGCAGATATGCCAGCACCAGTAGCTACCCCAATAATATGTCCATTGAGTTTAATCTGAGTTTTTAACTTTTCAAGAATTTGTTCTCGTTGAAAAACCATTTGGACACTTCCTTTTTGCTTTATATATCTATTCGAATACATGTACTATAATTATAATCTAAGTATCAAAAAAGGGCAACCTATGTCACCCTTCTTAATTATTTAATTTAACTTTTCAAGATAAAAATCCACAGAACATTAATTCTGTCATAGAATCAAACAGTTGTGTTTTTCTATTGAAACATATACTGGCTTGCCGTGATGAAAGAGTTTAAAGCTTCTAAATAATACATCAGCCTTAAACTCTATGTCATTGACAAATAACGTATATCTCAAAACATTACCGTGTAGCGTATGATCCTTAATTGTAGCTATGAACTGATACGCTTGATTATCGACTTCATGCGGTATACTAGATAATTCAATGGTTTCTGGTCGAATGGCAATATCGTATGTACCTTCAAAGTCCTTATGTATCATCTTTGAGAATACTTCTTTTGTCAGTATATTATAATGTCCTATAAAGCCTGCCGCAAAAGGTGTTTTAGGGGCGGTATAAAGATCAATTGGTTTATCTGACTGCTCAATGGTGCCATTGTTAAATAAGTGAATGACATCAGACATAATCATAGCCTCATCTTGATCATGGGTAACGAATATGGAGGTAATTTTTAGCTCCTTATGAATCTCCCTAATTCTCGCTTGCAAAGAGCGTCTTAGCTTGGCATCAATTGCACTAAGAGGTTCATCTAGTAATAATACTTTAGGTTCGGCAACAATCGCTCGTGCGAGAGCTACTCTCTGTTGCTGCCCTCCTGAAAGCTGGGCGGGAACCTGTTTTTCCTTGCCAACCAGCTCGACCATTTTAATAGCCTTATATACTCTTTCCTCAATTTCATCCTTCGCCATTTTCTTCATTTTAAGTCCAAAAGCGATATTGTCAAAAGCAGACATATTTGGGAAAAGACTGTATTGTTGAAAAATCATTCCGACATTTCTATCTTTAGGGTTTTTCTCAGTAATGTCTTCTCCATCTAAAAAAATTCTTCCACTGGAAATGGTTTCAAGCCCTGCAAGACATCTAAGTAATGTACTTTTCCCACAACCTGAAGAACCTAATAGCGTGACAAAATCACCTTGATTAATTTCCAAATGTATGTTTTTAAGGACATGATTCGTTCCGAAATACTTATTAATTCCTTCAAATATAATATAACCCATTATTTCATCTCCCCATGATTTAATTTTTTATTTTTTATAAAATAGACACCTGCTGACAGCAGTAAAGTAATTACAAATAGTACCACACCTATGGCACTGGTCAGCTGCCCCGATTTGAACATGGCCTTGTAAAGATATACTTGAGAAGTTTCAAAATAATTCCCACCAATGATATTGACGATGACAAAATCGCCAAAAATAATGGCCGCTGATAACAGCGCAGAAACTGTAATACCTGAAAGGATGTTCGGAACAATGACGGCAAAAAAGGCATAGATCCGACTCGCACCGAGCATTTGTGCTGCTTCTATTAAACGAGGGGCATTTACGGTATTTAAGCTGTTTTTAATTCCTTGATACATATAGGGTAAGATCAAAATACAGTAGGTTCCTGTCAACATTACCATCCTATTTGAAAAAGGCGCTGGTGCGTCTGCATAAAGTGATAGTACACTAATTGCAATAATAACACCCTGTAGAGCATAGGGAATCGTAGAAAGCACTTGGATATATTTATCATACTGAGGTGCAAAGACTATCACGACATACATAGCTAAGAGAATCACAATGGTACAAAGAACGATTGGGAGAATGGAAATAAATAAAGTTCTTCCAATCGATTCCATAAAATGCAAATCTGTTAGAATTTGAATATAATATCGAAAGGTCAGTCCCTTAGGAAGTACCTCATTCCATTCCGCAAAAATAGAATAGAAAAAGGTAAAGACAATAGGCATAATCAAATAAATGGTGATTGCTATAATAACGAACATGCTTGACTTATTTTTTATCATAAAAGCCCTCCCCCTTAGCCCATTTTAACATTCTATTATTCATCGTAACCGCTAAAACCATGAGCAACATCAGAACAACAGCTAGTGCAGAACCAAACTCACGTCGCTGTACTACATCGCCTACAAACTGCTCGGAAATCCGTATGGGTATAAGCGAAAAGTTGTTCTGCAAGAGGGCATATGCTGTCGCATATGCTGCTATAGCATTTGCAAAAAGCACACTCAGTGTCCCAAATAAACTTGGAAGCAGAACAGGTATACCCACTCTTATCCAAAATTGTATTCTATTGCCTCCTAATAAGCTTACTGCCTCTCCCCATTCCTTACGTATTCCCTCAAACGCAGGTATCAGTAACAATGTAGCCAATGGAATTTGAAAATAAATATACGTTAGCGTTAATCCCCAAACCGTATATAGATCTAGGTTTGCAAGAGATGTAAACCCCATTTGCTTTCCAATCATCACAAAGACGCCTACATTGCCAAACATAATAATATATGCAAAGGCAAGTGGAATCCCTGCAAAATTAGAAGTCATGTTAAGGACACTCATGAAAAAGGTTTTCGCACGACTACTTGTACTATTGGCTGCTTTTGCTCCAAAAAAAGCTATAAATATCCCGACAAAAGCAGATACAAGTGCAACAATCAAACTATTTATCACCGCCTGCTGATACAGCCTTTTGCTAAATATTGAGAAATAATGCTCTACTGTAAAACCTATTTCTCCCAGCGGCATAAAACTCCTGATTACAATCATCATAAGTGGAATAATTTCAAAGAAAAAGATCACAATTACGAAGGGTAATAATGCAAGCAGATAGCTTTTTGATTTTTTATTTTTCAAATAGATCAACTCCTAAATCTTCCAGATTTTTCATTTTAGGGCTTTTTTCAATGCCCAGCAAGTCACAAAGTAACGGTGCAATTAAAAGTTGAGAAATCGTCGATTCACAAAAGCTTCCTTTTCTCACACGTTCTGAAAACAAATAAAGGGGTACGATCCTTTGAACCTCTGTATTCCCACCATGAAGACCCATTTCACTCATACCGTGATCAGCGGTAACTATTACTTGGTAGCCTGCATTGAGCCACTTTGGCATGAAGGTCGCCATCAACTCATTCACTTTTAATGCCGTCATATGGTGCTCTTTTGAATGGCAACCAGAATGATGTCCAGAATCGTCTAGGTTCATAGAATGAATGAACAAAAAATCTGGCGAACAATTTTTCCTTAGAAATTCTGCATCATTGAAAACATGAGAATCTGGATAAATATCCTCATAGTAATAGATTCCATAATTAATTGCACTTTCAGATTGAAGCCTAATTCTATCGTTGTCAGGATCAAAGGGAGCTCTGACATACAGCTCACTAATCCAATAGTAGGCAGAAGCTGCAGTTTTTAACCCACTGTCTACACAAAGATCAAACACACTAATTTCCTTTGATCTGCGTACGGTACTATTGTTCACAATACCATGTGAAAATACAGACAAGCCTGTGAGTAAAGTTTCATAAATGGGTCTAGAGCTGCTTGGCAATTCACCTAGAATCTTATATTTTCCACCTTGACCCTCTTGAACTAAATGTTCTAAAAACCCTAAATTTTCAGTGGCTACATCAAAGCCACAGCCATCTAATAAAATAAAAATTGTTTTTTTCATTGAGATTATTTAGTCCTTTTAAGATTTGAACACCTCAGCCAATGCTTGAGGTGTTCATTTTGGAAGGATATATGAAAGTTAACTATTTGGCATATGCTATTACTTCTTCTTGCCATTTAACACCTAGTGTTTCGGCAGTTTTTGCCCAGGCATCCATATCGCTAACCATTCTGGCCTTTACATATTGTTCGTTGCTGATCATTTTGGCTGCTACCTCTTCAGGTAAAACCACACTGCTTCTTACCGGTTTTGCATAACCAATAGCCAAGTTAATTTGCCCTTCATCGCTTAAAATATATTCTCTAGCAAGAGCTGCAGCATGAGGACGCTTAGTATATGCGTTAATTACTGTACAATAACCACTTTGTATAGAGCCATCAAGAGGCACATTTACTTCGAAGCTGGCATTTGGATTGTTGGTCATAAATTGGTCTTTATATCCTAAAGCATTGTAGTCCCAAAGAAGAGCAACGGCGATTTCGCCTTTTTCAAGTCTTGCAAGTGAAAGCTCACCTTTGTCTAGACGTCCTTGTTCAGCTAAATTCTTAAAATAGTCGATTCCTGGTTGTATATTGCTCTCTGAACCACCATTGGCAATTGCGGCAGCCAGCACAGCATTTTGGGCTTGTGAAGCCTTCGTAACATCTCCTACACTGACAACATAGTCGCCTTTTAGAATATCTTCAAAAGATTTCGGTGGATTTGGAACTAGTTTAGTATTCGTAATTATCGAAATGGTTCCATAATATGCTATGATCCAATTCCCGTCGTCATCCTTCGCCCAATCAGGAATATCATCCCAATTGCTTGTCTTGTAAGGAATTGTCAATCCTTTTTCTACAGCAACAGGTCCAAAGGATTGCCCAACATCGCCAATGTCTTTTGTTGCATCATTCTTTTCAGATTCAAATACAGCTAGCTCTTCAGCAGATGACATATCTACATCCGTATGTACCAATCCATAGATTTCATTAATATCTTTCCAGGTATCACCCCAATTTGCCCAAGAATCTGGCATTCCGACAGAATCCACTCGTCCTTCTTTCTTTGCTTCTTCAATGATTTTATCAAGAGACATGCTATTTAAGTCGATTTTTTCAGTACCTGAGCTGCTAAAGCAACCTGTAAATATGGCAGTTCCTAATGTCAAGGTTAATATGATTGATAAAACGCTCTTTTTATACATTATAAATCCTCCCTTTTGATTGTATATAAGGAGTATAAGCCTATAGTATTAAGTTTAATAGGTAATTTATGTAAATTATACGTAAAAAAAGCGGCTCTATATGAGCCACTTGATGTGCTTTTTGAATACTCAAAATTAAATGTTTCACAGCGCAAGCTTTAGAATCTCTTCGATATCAGCGGTGCTCAGTTTTACAATATTTCCACGAGTATGTTTACCATTATTCGTTACTTTGTTGGCCATTTCAGCTATACGGTCGCTTCCAATATTCGCATCAGCCAAACGAATAGGTAACTTCAACTGTAGAAAAAAGTTTTCAAGGGCTTCAATACCTTTTAGCGCAGTTTCCTCTGGATTTTCGAAATTATAATCTATATTGAAAACCCTCGAAGCAAATTGTGCAAATTTTTCTACATTTGTTTTGTAGACATATTTCATCCATGCAGGAAAAATAATACTTAAACCTGCACCATGAGCAATGTCATAAATACCACTTAACTCATGTTCTATGCCATGAGATGCCCAGTCTCCTACTCTACCTGTATCTAACAAATTATTATGGGCTAAAGTTCCCGCCCACATTATTTCAGCTCTAGCATCATAATCTTCAGGATTATCTATTAACTTGGGACTCTGTAGAAGGATCGTTTTCATCGTAGCTTCACATAACCGATCCGTTAAATCAACATGTTTGGTATTTGAAAAATAACGCTCCATCACATGGGCTAGCATATCTGCCGCACCACAAGCTGTCTGATATTCGGGCAACGTAAAAGTGAGTTCAGGATTCATGATGCAAAATACTGGCCTTATAAGGTTATCATTTAAGCCTCTTTTAAACCACCCCTCTTCATTCGTAATCACTGAGCTAGAGCTTGTCTCACTACCCGCTGCTGGTAATGTCAATACAACACCTACTGGAAGGGTTTTTTTAGGCTTTGCTTTTTTACTGTAAAAGTCCCATACATCACCATCATGGAACACGCCCACAGCAATAGCTTTTGCTGAATCAATAACACTACCACCACCAACTGCAAGAATAAAATCTATCTTTTCTTCTTTACAAAGTTCAATACCTTGTCTTACTAGCGTTAATCTAGGGTTTGGCTTGACATCACCAAGCTCTACAATATGAAGATCTAATTCTTTTAGTTGGTTTACAACTATATCGTACAAACCATATTTCTTAACACTGCCACCACCATAATGTAATAATACCTTCTTTCCATATTGACTGGTCAATGCACCCACTTGCTGTTCAGTACCTCTTCCAAATATTACTTTCGTTTTATTCTCAAATTCGAAATTCAACATAATGTATAACTCCTTCCTATAGTGCCTATATTTAGACTAGTTACTTTACAACATTTCTAAATATAATTTGAATAATAATCATGATCAATCTTTATACTTTCCTTTGGACACATCAATATTGCACGATTCATAATGTTCAATTTTATTGTTAATATTGTTTAAATAAATTGACATCTCTTTTAACTTCTTTTCAAGATTTTCTCTGTGCTGGTACAGAATTTCCATTCGTTCAGGTACTGTATCATCTCCTTGCATACTAAGATTAACAAAATGTCTCATTTCACTAATTGGCATACTCGTATCTCTTAGACATTTCACAAACCTCAACCATTCAACATTGGTATCACTAAAAACACGATTACCATTTGTATCTCTTAGGATATACGGAAGCAATCCTTCGTTTTCATAGTATCTCAATGTATGTGGCGTTAATTCTACCTTTTCAGCAACTTCTTTAATTGTATATTGCATATTCTCACCTCAACATCATTTTATACCTTAAAGTATACGCTAAGTCAAAGGATTTTTTCAACTAAAATACAAAACTAGCCCAAACTTGTCTTCATGACAATGTTTAGCGTATTGTAACTCGAAGAACAAAGCGCTTGTCAGCGCGTTACACAATTTTTATACTATCTAACACTTTCTTCTATGCTTCGTAGGAAAGTAGCACTTTCCTACTGGACAAAAAAACGAAACAACAATGCTAGAAAGAATTGTTGTTCACGTAAAGTATATCGTACTATGGGAGTACATTTCCGGCTGCTCTATATATTTCATACCATTCTTCTCTAGAAAGTGTAATGGTTGACGCTTTACATATATCTTTTAAACGAGACGGATTTGTTGTTCCTACAATTGGTTGTATCTTTGCTGGATGCCTTAATATCCAGGCAATTGCTATTGCCGTATTGGGCACGCCTTTTTGCTTTGCTATATTATCAATTGTTTTATTCAACTCAGGGAATTTATCGTTATTAAGAAACACACCTTCAAAAAATCCATATTGAAAAGGTGACCATGCTTGAATGGTAATATCCTTCAATCGGCAATAATCTAATATACTTCCATCCCTGTCAATAGAGGGATTAATTTCCATATTAACATTCAACCCCGCATCAATCATACCTGTATTGGTTATGCTCAGCTGTAATTGATTAATAATGAGGCTTTGCTCAACATTCTTTTTCAGCAATTCAATTTGCATAGGATTTTGATTACTCACACCAAAGTGCCTCACCTTTCCACTACGTTCAAGACTAGTAAATGCATCAGCTACTTCTTCAGGTTCTACGAGTGCATCTGGACGATGTAGTAGCAAAACATCAAGATAATCCGTTTTTAAGCGTTTCAAACTACCATCTACTGCTTCTAGAATATGTTTCTTAGAAAAATCAAAACACCCTTTTCGTATGCCACATTTTGATTGAATAATTATTTTTTCTCGAATGCTAGCATTCATGTCAATGGCTTGGGAAAAAATTTCTTCTGATTTTCCACCACCATATATATCTGCATGATCAAAAAAATCAATTCCTTCTTCTAAGGCAGTATGAATGAGTGTTGCTGCCTCTTTATTTGTCAAATCTGCCAATCTAAAGAAGCCTAGTGAAATCTCAGATCCACTTAATGCACCCTTACCAATATTAATTTTCTTCATTATTACACCTCATTTATCTTTTTTTATATTCTTCTAACGCTATATTAATATTTCATCTATAGTTTGAATAACATCTTCAGATAATATCATTCCAGAAGCCTTCACATTTTCTTCGACTTGACTTGGCCTACTTGCTCCAATAATCGCACTTGCTACACTTGGGTATCTTAAAATCCATGATAGTGCTAACTGAGGCATCGAAATACCAAGTTCCGTTGCAATATCATTTAACTTCACAACTTTTTCTAAATTGCTTTTATTAAGAAATCTCCCAATAAAATCGTTCGCATTTGCATCGGTGGCTCGACTACCTTCTGGCAACTGCTGCAAGTTCTTATATTTTCCTGTTAGTACCCCTTGAGCAAGTGGAGAATACACAACCTGGCTGATACCGTTTTTTTCACTTAAAGGAATAATTTCTGTTTCAATCTTCCTGCTGATCATATTATAAAGAGGTTGATTGACTACGATTCGATCAAGTAAATATTTATCCGCTACTTGCAATGCTTCTTGAATTTGAGCTGCTGTCCACTCACTAACCCCAGCATATAATATTTTGCCTTGTCTAATTAAATCATCAATGATTCTTAATGTTTCTTCTACTCGTGTTTCAGGGTCATAACGATGACAGTAGTATATATCTAAGTAGTCCACACCTAGACGTTTAAGACTAGCATGGGCTTGTTCAAAAACATGTTTCCTTGAAAGACCTCTATCATTAGGCCCATCTCCCATCGGCCAAAATACCTTTGTAGCCAAAACGTAAGATTCTCGTGAGTACTTTTTAAGTGCCTCTCCTACAACAAGTTCTGCACTGCCTCTTGCATAAACATTTGCTGTATCAAAAAAATTGATTCCAAGTTCATAAGCCTTATCAATGGTTTTAATAGCCGTTTCTTTTTCAATCGAGTTACCATAAGTAAGCCAACTTCCCAGACTAATCTCACTTACTTTCATCCCTGTTTTACCTAATCTCCTGTATTGCATATTCACTCCTCCAATTCTTCGTTTAATTAACAATTTATTGTTTGCCACCCTTTATTTAAGTCTATACCTTAGAGTACCCTCTAAGTCAATCTTTATTTTCCACATCTGTTTTTAGGAACAATAAAAACCCGAAGGATCGTTGTTTTCTTCAACGATCCTCCGGGTCAAGCTTATGCCTAAACTATCTCTGGCTCCAATACATCGTATAACAAAAGCTGATATATTTCTTCCAAGCTATAGTCCTTACGCATAAATTTATATATTTAATCCATGAAAGGCTTCTTCCACTTTGATTTCATTGTTGAAGGCTTTTGTTATCTGCTCAGTAAGGATACCAATACGCTGCCCCGTGTTGGATAGATTAGGTAAAGGTTTCGCATTCGTTAGCATCTTAAGCAATACTGGATACCACCTATAAATGTCTTTCCCAGCTATAAAACTAGATAACCTTGTAGGATTACCACAATAAGCGCCAACGACTTGATCCACCGCTTGAGACGTTATAAACTCTAAAAACAACGCTGCTTGCTCTTGATTTTTGCATAAATGGTTAATACCAAAGGACCAGGTTACATTCCAGGAAGTTTCTAATGCTGCAAAGCCAAGATCTTCAGGCTCCATACACTGATCATTCATAATTTGCCCCAATTGCCCTCCCCAAGAAACACCTAATATACATTTCTTTTTTTGAAGAGCGTCTAACACTTCTTCATTTCCAAATTCACTAACGTGTTTGTCACAATATTGCTTCATATTAATATACTTTTTAAGGGCTAAATAACCAGCTTTTGTATTTATGTTGGTGTTTCCCTCTTCGTCAAAAGCATCAACTCCTTCGCTTCGTAAATAGGGCAAGAAATCTAAAAATATTTCTGAAGGATGTGCTTTTAATACAAATATATTCTCTTGACCACATGAATTGTTTTCAACAATTTTAATTAACTGATCAATAGAAACAACTTCACTTAACTTATTCTTTAGCTCGGATTTTCGATATACAAGAATATGTCCATCGCAGAAGGATGGTAGCAAATAAAGATTACCCTCTAACTCCATCTCCGATCTAATAGATAGTAATATATCTTCGTACTGATAGTTCTCTTTAAATTGACCCTTTAGCTTTAAGAGATAGCCTTGATCAACAAACTCTTTTAGCCATAAATGACCTGCAATCATTACAATATCATACTTATACGTCTGAAAGGAATTAAGTAGTGTAGTGTAATAATCAGCCCATTTAACAATATCAAACTGAACGCATATACCTGTCATCTCTTCAAATTTCTGAAGAAACTTATTGTTTGAGTCTTTATAGACATAGGTAGCCGGGTCACCCACTGCTAAAACATTTATTTTTTTCATGTTTACTGTTTCCCCCTCTTTTTAAAGTGCTTTGATATGCTCTTTTTTTACACATTGAAGCTTTAATCTAATGTATTAATATAATCCTCTTTACAAGAAGGCGTGCCTCCAGAATAAATGCCCATCTTCTCTCTAATATCAAGAAGGGCACTGACTTGATCAAAGTTAAATTCTTTTGGCTCCCCAATTTGCTTAAGGTAGTAAAGTATCTTACAATAATGCTCAACAGACTCCATTCTAAAATAAGCTTGGGTAAGATCGCTTCCCCAGGTTAGCAAACCATGGTTTGCTAACAGCACCGCGTTATACTCTTTTACAAAAGGAACAATAGAATTGGGCACTTCATCCGTTCCTGGCAAAGCATAATCAGCAACAGGTACAACCCCAAGATTTACAACCGCTTCTGATAGTATTGGCCGATCCAAAGGTATTCTAGCAACCGCAAAGGCTGTAGCAAGAGGCGGGTGAGCATGCACAACTGCTTTCACTTCAGGGTTTAATTGGTAAACCTTCAAATGCATCTTAACTTCTGAAGAAGGCATTGACTTGCCAGAAATTAACTTTCCATTTAAGTCTATTTTTATAAGCTCTTCCGGTATCATACCTCCTTTACTAACGCCTGTCGGCGTTATAATAATTTCATGGTCATTAATTTTTACCGATATATTTCCATCATTGGCTGCAACAAACTCTTTGTCATAAAGCTTTTGCCCAACCACACAAATATCTTTTCTAATTTCTGTTTCGTCAAAATAGGAATTCATTTATTCACCTACCTTATTAAAGTCTACTTAAACAGTTATAGGGTTAAAATAATTTTTTCAAATTATCTTTGTATGGAGGCCACACAATACCTTTCTCTGTAATGATTGCCGTAATATATTGAGCAGCCGTTACATCGAATGCTGGATTATAAGTCTTCACACCCTCAGGTGCTGTTCTTTTTCCAAAACCGTTGATAATTTCTTCACCGTCTCTAAGTTCAATTTCAATATCGTCACCTGTTAAAGTGTTCATATCAATGGTAGAAGTAGGCCCAAGAATATACATAGGTATTCCATATTCTTTTGCTAAAATTGCTACACCTGAAGTGCCAATTTTATTGGCCGTATCCCCATTGGCTGCAATACGGTCGCAACCAACAAGTACGGCGTCAATTTTACCTTCTTTCATTACAATTGATGCCATATTATCACAAATAACCGTTACATCTAGACCTGCTTTAAATAACTCGTATGCTGTTAATCTTGCCCCCTGTAATAGAGGCCTCGTTTCATCTGCAAATATCTTAAAGTTATAATTTTTTTCATATCCAACATACATTGGTGCTAAAGCTGTTCCATATCCAGAAGTAGCAATACCTCCAGCATTACAATGGGTTAATAACCCCATGCCTGGCTTTAGCAAGGAAAGTCCATACTCGCCTATGGCTTTGCCCATTTCTTGATCTTCCGCCAATATCTTCTCACTTTCATCTAGTAATGCAGCCTTTATCTCTTCTACTGTCTTATTTTCTTCTTTATTCAGTCGATTTGTCATGCGATCCAAAGCCCAAAACAAATTAACGGCCGTAGGCCTTGAAGTTGCCAGATAATCTCTCTTTTCTTCAAATTCTCTTTTGAATGCACCTACTGTTGTGGCTTCTGACTTCAATATGCATACATAAAGACCAAATGCTGCTGCCACGCCAATAGCTGGTGCGCCTCTAACTCTCAATTTTTTAATGGCTTCGAAAATATCTTCCACAAGATCCAATTCTAAAAACTTTTCTTGTTCTGGTAGTAGTGTTTGATCAATAAGAATTAATTTATCTTTTTTGTCATTTAACCGAGCCGGTATTACTGTCATCACCATGATCTTTTATTCTCCTATACGAATTTTTTAATAAGTTTTGTATAATCTATTCCAGCAACATACTCACTTCTATTTTTGATTAATTCTTTTGCAAATAAGATGTTTTTTTTCTTTGCCGCTTCTCTACGGGCATTGTCTGGAATTGAATCAAGATCCTTCACATGTGCAAATCCAACAGTTCTTCTTATCATTTCACAGCCTGCAACACCTGCCGAATTCACTAACACATCATTTATGTACCATTCTTTAAACCCTGTAACCTTTGCCATTTTATCTGTAACAACATCATCCCACAAATCCAAGCTTTTTTGCTTAAATAAATCAACGACATCACTCAGTGCGCTACTCAAGTATTCCAGATGTACCGCTTTCGTTGTACCTTCATCTAATATCGCATCTGTTGAAATATAGTTCATAATAAGATTTGCAATCAATGCACCGATATCATAAGCCATCGGACCGTAGAAGGCAAACTCTGGGTCAATCACCTTTGTATATTCTTGATTTACAAAAATACTTCCAGTATGTAAATCTCCATGTAGTAGTGCTTGTGCATTATTCATAAAATCAAATTTTAACTTTGCTACTTCTACGCTAAGCGCCACGTCCTCTACCAGCTCTTGTCTATGAAAATCAACTAAGAAATCTTCCATATTATTTCTAGCACCTATATTAAAAGGTTCTGTATATACTAATTCTTCTGTAATTTCACAAAGCTCAGGATTGATAAAGCCCTTCACCCGTTCTTTCTTTTCTTTGTGCCCCATTACGACATCTGAAGTCAATAACAAGGTCTTTACTAAGAAATCACTTATCTGTTGGGCAAACTTTGGGTAATTTTCATATTTCAACAAACCGTAACGCATGATGATATAGTCAGAGAGATCTTCCATCACCATACAATACATTTCGTTATCGAACATATATACCTTAGGTACCAAACCATCTGTTAATTCATATTCTATTTCTAAAATTTTTGTTTCAATTGCACCACGCCCAATATCTAGTGGCCAATCTTCTCCTGCTGCTCTAACATAGGGCAATGCTTGCTTTACGATAATACTCTTATTACTATGGGTATCCTTAATTCTAAATACTAAATTTAAGTTCCCATCCCCTATTTCATTACATTCAAACACTGCATCTTCCGGAAAAAAGTCAAGTTTAGCATTAACATAACTTACAACTGTATCCACAGTTAATTCATAATATTTCCCCATTGTATTACTCCTTTCGTTTGTAGTAAGTAAGCCCTAATGCAAAGATTAAAACAAACCCTTTAACAATATCTTGAGAATAATATGGAAAATCCATCATTATTAATCCATTTAATAACACTCCCATCAAGAGCGCACCTAATAATGTACCAAATGCATTGGGTTTACCAATTCCCAGTACTGAATATCCAATATATGCAGCCGCTACAGCATCCATTAAATAGGAGCCTCCTGCATTCACTTCACCTGATCCGAGTCTAGATCCAAGCACAAGTCCACCTAATGCGGCGATAAATCCAGACATAACATAAGCGATAAGCTTGTATTTATTTATTGGAATACCTGAAAGCTTCGCTGCTTCTTCATTGCCACCTGTCATATATAAATATCTGCCATATCTAGTATAATTTAAAAATATATGTACAAGCACCACAACGGTTAGCATAATGATTACTGGAACTGGTATTCCCAATAATTTTCCTTGCCCTATATATAAGAAAGCCTCATTCATTGTGCCCTTTGCTATACCTGCATTATTTGGCAGTGGCATATAGTTATAGATTGCCGATCCATTTTGGAAGGTGATTGAGATTCCTGTTAAAACAAACATCATCGATAGAGTTGTTAACATGTCGGTTATTTTTACTTTAATAATCAAGAAAGCATTGATACAGCCAACAAGTCCACCAGCCAATAATGGTACTATAATAGCCATTGCTGGTCCCATTTCCCAAATAACCATGATTTTAGCAGCAATAACAGAGGCAAACCCAGCTGTTGCTCCGACCGATAAATCAAACCCACCTACAGTAAGTGACAAGGTTATCGCTAGTGCTATTAATGCTACAATTGAAACAGATCTAAAAACATTGGTGATATTTCTAAAATTCATAAAGTTTTCCAAGGTTATGGAAAAAAACAAAACAGCTGCTATAATAACAAATATGGTTCCATACTTATAAAACAATTTGTAGAAATCGATTTTTTTTGCTTTCACATTTTCATTCATTTGATTGATCCCCCTCCTGCCGAGTAATAAAGTAATTCTTCTTCTGTCGTTTCTTTTGTAATTAATTCTTTTGCTGTTGTCCCGTTATACATGACATAGGCTCTATCTGTAAGTCCAAGTATTTCACTAAATTCACAGGATGCATAAATAACTGCCTTTCCTTGTTTGACTAGGTCACCAATTAACATATAAATTTCAGCCTTCGATCCAATGTCTACGCCTTTTGTTGGTTCATCTAGCACAAAAACTTCTGCTCCAGACAAAAGCCACTTACCAATTGCAACCTTTTGTTGATTTCCGCCACTTAAATTAGCAACAAGTTGTCTTTCATTGGGTGTTTTAATACCAATCTTTTTTATAGCTTCTAAGGAAGTTTTTTTAATTTTTAGCTTTTGCATAAATGGACCCTTGCAGTAACTTTTAAGGGTAGGTAATGTTATGTTCGTAGCAATAGATTCATGAACAAGAACACCTTCTTTTCTTCTTTCTTCTGGTACAAGTGCTAAACCTTCTTGAACAGCCTGAGCTGGTGTTTTAATTTTAATTTTTTTTCCTTTGAGTATAATTTCTCCCTCTGTTACTTTACCTTCTCCAAATAAAAGCTTGCAAAGTTCAGTTTTACCGCCACCAACGAGACCCGCTAATCCTATAATCTCTCCAGCTCTCACATGCAAGTTTGCACTGTTGATACCACCCGTTCCAGAAAGACCTTGAACTTCAAGAAGCTCCTCGCCGATTGTTGCGTTTACTTTGGGATATGATTGCTCTAATTTGCGACCTAACATTTTTTCTACAACTATATCAATAGTCATATTCTCAGTATTATACGTACCTACGATCTTTCCATCTTTTAATACGGTTATTTTTTCGCATATTTCAAAAACCTCATCTAACCTATGGGTTATAAAAATAACACTCATTCCATCCTTTTTTAATTTCCTAACGATCTCAAATAACTTCTTCGTTTCTTCAACACTTAATGGTGCTGTAGGTTCATCCAAAATCAAATATTTTGCCTTCTGAAATACAGCTCGACCAATGAGTACCATTTGTTTTTCTGAAAGTGTTAACTCACTTACTAATTGATTCACGTTAATATCTAAACCAAGATCCATTATTTCTTTCTTTGCTCGTGCTTTTATTTCCTTCCAGTTCATAAAAACATCTTTTTTTTCACTTACAATATGGTCCATCATAATGTTTTCCGCTACTGTCAAATAAGGGACTAGCGCTGTATCTACTTCCTGATAAACAATAACAATACCATTGCGCTTTGCGTCTAAAGGATTATGTATTGCAATTTTATTTCCATCAATAAATAGTTCACCTTCATATCCTGTATATGCGCCAGCCAATATTTTCATTAACGTACTTTTACCTGCACCGTTGGCGCCAATTAAAGCATGAACTTCTCCCTGAGTCACTTCAAAGTTGACATTTTCCAATGCTATAACGCCTGGAAAAGTTTTTGTAATATCTTTCATCTCTAATTTATACATGTTATCATCCTCACATCATTTGATAGCTTTTAAAACATAAGCAAGAATGAACCATACTGCTCATTCTTGCTTCTATGGTTATCCTGTATTATTTTATGCTTTGTTCTAATGCTAACATCCACTCTTCCAAAAAGTCTGGTGTTGAACCCCATCCATCATAATAATCTTTTAGGTCAACCATTGTAACACGTTTTTCATCAACCTTTGGTAGATCATCTGCTCTTACTAATACCGGTTTTAAAGAGTAATATCTAGGAATTTTCTCTCCTGCTAATGCTTTTAGTGCTAAACGTATTTGTACTTGCCCAACAACTGTTGGATCAACTGCAGCAGAAGCTCTCCATATCTCTGGATGATCTTGCATCATTGCTAAATCTTGGTCAGAAATATCTACAGAGAATAATGGAATTGTTTTACCCGAAGCTACAATTGCATTATAAAAGCCTTTTGCATATTCATCCCAAACGCCATAAACAGCATCAACATCTCCTGTTGTTGTCAAAATAGTTTCAAGAGCAGTTTGCGCTTTAGGCATTGGGTTATCTGTTCCTAAATCTATTGTGCTAACAACTTCTATACCTGTATATGTAGGAAGTATACCCCCGTCCCAAATTCTATGTCTCTTGTCCGTTGGTGGTACATTCGCAACCCGATTGTAGACTACTTTACCTTGACCATCTAGTTCTTGAACAAGTGCCATTTGTGAGATTAATCCCATCATGAGGTCATATTGATCAAGTGAAACCAATTTACCTTTATGTACATCGTACGGAATATCAAAATCATTATCAAATACAATGACAGGTATTCCAGCTTCAAGTGCTCTAACAACAGAAGCTTTTAACGCATCTGCTTTACCATGAGAAATTAAAATTGCATCCATTTTGTTCGTAACTGCATTATCAATGCCTTCAGACATCTTGGCTAAATCATTATTTGCATCGATAACTGATAGTTCAATACCGTATCGTGCAGCTTCTGCTTTAACACCATTGATATGAGTGATCATATGCGTACCCGTACCCCACTCCTTGACCAATGCCATTTTTAAAGTCTTACCCTGAATTGCTGCTGGAACTTCTCCGGACATTTCAGTGATTGGACTTTGTTCTTCCTTTTCCCCAGTTGTAACGGTTACAGTTGGCTTTGGTGTACAGCCCACTATTGATAAGACTAGTAGCGTTGCTAATAAAGCCGTAATGAATTTTTTCATAACTTCTTTTCTCCTTTTACTATGGTCTTGTTTTGTTTTACTAACTCAGTGATCATATTGTATCATTAATTTGTAAGTTCTGTCAACCTTTGAATCAATATATTTCTCATTTTTCACATATTAAATCATTAATTTTCAATTATTTGCATCATTGCTTTATATGTCCTTGTTTTTTAATCATAAACAACAAAGAACGCGCTCATTCGAGCGCGTTCTTTGTTGTTTATAGTCAAGAGAAGGTTTAATCGATAATAATCACCCTTTTATCGTCTATGTACTTTTTATCTATATTTTTTGTTGTAATAAGCTTATGTTCTTCTTCTATTTGAGCAAAGGTATATCTTGAATTCTTCCCGATTTTTGTTGAATCTCCTATAAAATAGACTTCTCTTGAATTCTTAATAGCAATCTTATTGATTTCTGCTACATCTATGTCCGAGGTTGAGATCCCTCGGTCAAAAGTAATACCAGACGCACCAATAAAACACTTATCAAAGTTCATCGTCGAAACCTGATTAAGCGTAACTGGTCCAACAAGCACGCCTATATCCGTCACAATATTTCCTCCCAACAATATCGCATTAACATTGTATTTAATTAACTCCTGAATATGAAACGCACCATTAGTTGCAACCGTTACATCCTTACTTTCAAGATGCTTGATCATATGATTTTCAGTCGTTCCGGGACCTATGAAAATAAACTCACCATCCTGCACAAGTGTAGCTGCATAACTTCCAATAATTTCTTTTTCTTCTTTATTTAAGCTAATCTTTTCACTCAGAGATTTTTCACCAACGTTCGTAATGATCCTTGCAGCGCCACCCGAAAGTTGTTCAATATACCCTTCCTCAGACAAGGTTTTCAAGTCTCTTCTTATGGTAGCCAATGATACATTTACTTGTTGTTGTATTTCATCCAAATACACCATCTCTTTCGACTGCATGAACTCCAAAATACTTTTTCTTCTAGCATAAGGAATCATATAATAACCTCCTTATTGTTAATTTCATTTTATTTCAAGATTATTCTTATTATTTCATCTATTTATGATAGCATTTATTCCATAATTTTTCAAGTAAATAATTCATTGATGTCAACAAACTATTAATCCCTTTCAATTAGAAGCCCTTACCTTAAAAATCAACAGTTAAATAACCAGGAAAATTTCCTGGTTATTGGTCAAAACATTCATCACACTACACTAATAGATACTTTTTTATCTTCATCACATATCATCTTTTTGTCCACTTTATCGAAGACTGTTTTGAGTATCACCTTACCACCCCAAAGGGTACTTAAATATTTTAATGTTTCATTTGCATAACTTAGATCTAACTCCCTACCATCATATTCATGTAAAAGTAATAAAATATGATCTCGGGCTGATATTTCCTCTACTTTTATGCAAGGAATATTTGCTAGACCAACAGATGCAACTAGATTATTTCGTATTTTCTCCCAACCACTTTCATCAGATACCTCTTCAATAATATACGTATTATGTTTTTTCCCGTACTTAAATAAGTTCATCTCGCTACACAACTCTTCTGTCAAATACTTAAGGATAAAAGATGCATCTCTTTCCATCCTCCTAACTTCAAAAAGCTTCTCCCTGCCATATCTTTTTTCTATATCTTCTAGCAGCTTAAAGCCCATATAATAGGGATTAATACTGCCCAAAAAAGGCTTAATAACTTGGTTGTGACGATTTAAGAATTCCAAATGAAGGCTCTGAGGTAGCTTAAGTTGCTTCAATATATAATAATGCCAAAAACTTGCCCATCCTTCATTCATGATTTTCGTCTCCATTTGAGGTAAGAAGTACTGTGTTTCCTCAGAAACAATATGCATAATATCCTTCTCCCAATCCTCTAAATTTCCATATTGAATTAATATGTCCACAAGGTCCTCCGTCGGTTCAAGCGGTACTTTATTTAAGTTTGGATAGGGAATATCTTTTTTTGTCTGTAAAATACTTGTTCTTTTGATTTGTTCATAATAATGGTTTAAAATTTTTTTCTTATTCTCTTCATTAGATATTCGTTTTTCTCCAATTACCCTTGAAACTTGATATCTTATCGCATGGGCTGCATCTATTATTCTCTCAACCCTTTTGTATCCAATTGTAGGATCTTGTATATAGCTTCTAATACGATTGGCATGATTCTTAAACATTTCTACAGTGGTATTTGCATCCGTTCCCTCTGTAAACAATCGATTATTTCTAAAAAAATCATT
Source organism: Firmicutes bacterium HGW-Firmicutes-7 (assembly GCA_002841375.1). GTDB lineage: Bacteria > Bacillota > Clostridia > Lachnospirales > Vallitaleaceae > HGW-1. The sequence continues at coordinate 24,378 of PGZO01000024.1, forward strand.
ATGTCCATAAACGTGAGCCATCGTCAATATTTGAAGTAGCAATGAATTATCCCTCATCAAATAAGCAATACATGGATTAGAATTGATCACCATTTCATAAGGTAGCCCCGTCAAATTATACTTATACAAGGTTTTTTGTTTATCATATTTTTTTCCAAAACTCCAGTGAGGATAGTGTGACGGCATACCAACATATGCTTCATAGCAAAGCATATCTTCATAGCTGCAAATTTCAAATTCCTGAGGATAACACACCAACCCCACTTGCTCTACCAAGTTTTCTATTTTATTATTCCATTTTTCTAATTCCTTCAATGAATACTCCATCATCACTTTATTATTCTAGTTACTTCTCTTCCTTCTCTAAAAGCTTTCGAAGCGCCGGAATAACATCCTCCTTTTTTGACATCATTACAATTGAAAAGTTAGTTTTTTTCAATTGCGCCGTAAAGAGCTGCCATATATTGCTCATACGAGGGAAATTAGGATGAATAATTTCTCCATATCCAAAAAGATTACAAATATCACATAATTCCTTTGCTAGTTCTAATGTCTTTTCATTGTCCTCTGACCAATTATCCCCATCACTACAGTGAAAAGCGTATATGTTCCATATTGAAGGATTAAACCTTGCATCAATAATTTCCAAGGCTTTTTCATAACCACTACTTATATACGTTCCTCCCGACTCTCCTTTATGAAAAAAATCGTCTTCATTTACTTCTTTACCAATAGTAGTATGGGAAACAAAAACAATTTCAACGTTCATGTATTTAAGCTGGATAAATTGATATAGCAGAAAATAAAAGCTTCTTGCAAGATATTTTTTCGTAACATCCATGGAACCTGAGGTGTCCATAATACAAATGATGACCGCATTAGATTCTTTCTTAAATTTTTCTCTCAATCTATAATATCTAAGGTCATCCTCCTTAAAAGGAAATCGTTTTTTGCTATCATCCTCAGCTGCTTGTGAATTTTCCTGACTACCAGTTTCTATTTTTGTAGTATCTGATTTGTTTCCTCTTTCATAGGCTTTTTGTCTTTTTATTTTTTCAATAACCGACCGTTTCTTTGCCAACTTGGGCGGGATTCCTTTTCTCTTAATTCCAAGCCTTCTAAAATTTCTTTCTGTTTCTAGTTGACTAAATTTTTTTCTTTCTAGGAAAGGCAGATTCAAATCATCGAATAAGTATTTAATAAGCTCTTCAATCGTTACTTCTGTTTCATAAATATCTTCACCCTCATTATTTCCTGCCTGACCATGACCTTTTTTCATTTCATCGCTATCACTTATTTTGTCTCCCCGCTTTTCGTCACCACTACCAGAGCCAGTTCCCTCTTTATTTTTTCCAAATACAAATTGGTATTCTTTAATTCCTCTTATAGGAATTTTAATTTTCTTGTTTTTACTTTGCCCTATAATGCTTTCTTCTGCAATGATATTCCCTATGTTTTTTTTAATGGCATCTTCAACTAACTCATGATGTCTTCTTCTATCTTCAGTGGTGCGATCTCTCCCCAACCTGTCAAATTCTCGAAAAATAGCCATAATTTAATCCTTCCACAAATTATTAGCGGCATATTTTAAAACAACATTACAACAGTGATCGCAATAACCATTTCGCTTCATCTCTTGAACCATTAAATCATATTTTTCATTTTGTTCCTTATCACGAACTTTATTGCGCGTAATAACACGACTTAGTTCCCTGACAGAAGTTGTTAACTTGTTTTCAATTGCCTCTTTTAATGGTTCATAACATGCATAATCCATTTTCCCACCGTTTCTAATAACATAAAACATGTAAGCTGTAACATCTTGTCTAAAACCTCCTGCTGCAGCCGCCGATATTCCTATTTGCTCTTCGATAGATCGCAAAAACTTTTCATCTGGCTCCAGTTCCTCTCCAGTATTTCTATCCTTAAGTTTTTTCTTGTTAACAAATGCTTCTGAGTGATCCAAATAATTGTTAAATAAATCCTCTGCCTGTTCCTTATATCCATGAATAAAAGCCTTTGTTACTTCTTTTTCAAGAATTTTATGGTATTCTTTCTTGATGGTATCTTGAATAAAGTTAAGGTATCTCTTTCTATCGTCTTCACTAATTGACAAATCCTTTACCGCTCTTACAAGCGTTTCCATCACCATGATAGGGTTCATACAATCGTGCTCAGACTCACTCATGGTATTGTCTAATACCTTCATAATAAATCTTGTAGAAATACCGGTCATCCCTTCTCTACTAGCTTCATCACGGATCTCAATAATATCGACTTTTTTTGTCGTTCCTTTTTCAACAATTTCCTCTCCATTGTAAATCTTAAGTTTTGTTATTGCATCCACTTTCGAAGAAGGTGCAAGTCTCGTTAATATCGCAAACATAGAAGCAATTTCTATCGTATGTGGTGCAATATGTGTCTTAAATTTGCTGCTTTTAATAATTTTCTTGTAAATCTTGATTTCCTCATCAAGTTGCAAGCAATACGGTACTTCTATCTTTACAATTCTATCTAAAATGGCTTCATTTGTATGATCAGATTTAAATTTATTCCATTCGGCTTCATTTGAATGCGCTAGTATAATACCATCAAAATAAATCATCGATCCTTTTCCAGGTGATGGTATGCTTTTTTCTTGCGTTGCGGTAATCATCGTATGCAAATATTCCACTTCGTTTTTAAATACTTCTATAAATTCTACAATCCCTCTATTCCCTACATTAAAAGCGCCATTTAAAGACATGACTCTTGGGTCATCTTCTGGATATAGATCTATCTTGGAAATATCAACAGAACCTATAAGCACTGAGGTATCCTGATTATTAGGATCTACTGGTGGAACAACACCAATACCTTTACGTGAGCGAATACTAAAATCTACAGTTTCAACAGGGAACTCTTCAAATCTTCCCTCATAATCATTTTTTAATCGATACCTACAAACAGGACATAAATCTCCTTCAATTTGTATTCCGAAATTCTCTTCAAATTGTTTACGTAAATGTTTTGGGACTAAGTGAAGTGGTTCCTCTCGAATCGGACATCCTTTTAGTACGTAAATTGGTGGATTTGTTTCTAATGCTTTTTTCAAAACTTCCATAATAGAAGATTTACCTGCACCAACTGGACCTACAAGATAAATAACTTGTCTGGATTCCTCTCCCTTCATAGACGCAGCATGAAAATAACGCACAATTTGCATTAAGGTTTTATCAATACCAAAAAAATCATTTTCAAAAAAATTATAGGTCTTAAGGACGTCATTTCCGTATATTCTCCTTAACCTTGGATGCTCTTCGGTTTTTACTACTTCAACTCCCTGATTGATAATCAATTCATACATCCGTTGATGTGCTAATATTGATAAGGATGGGTTCTCCTTTAGAAGTTCAAGATAATCCAAAAAACACCCCTCAAAATCCTGTTTAATCCTTGACTCTCTATCACTCTGAATTATCTCTAAAAAATCTTTCATAATCTTTTAAAGACCTCCTTTTGGGCACACTTAAAAATAAGTACTCAAAATATAATATGATAATGGCAAGGAAGTTACCACTTTCTTCATAAGCTACTTTGCTCTTCTTTGATTGTTAGTACGCAAAAAATGGGGCCTTTGTTTCGTTGTAGCCTTATTATATAAAAATATTTTCTTTACATCTCTTTTGTTATAAGGTGCAAATGGCGCCATATACGGTATGCCAAAGCTATTGGTGGATATGAGCATGGTCATTAAGAAACAAAGTCCAAAAGAAAATCCAAATATACCCAAGGTACCCGATAAAAGAATCAAAAAAAACTTCATCAACCTTAACGGATTCATAATCGTGAAGTCTGGTGCCACGAAAGAAGCCAAGAAAGAAAGAGAAACAAGCATTAGTAGAAGTGGACTAAATATTCCAGAAGATATGGCCGCCTGCCCTATTATTATAGCGCCAACAATACCGACTGCAGGTCCAATTTGTTTTGGGATTCTTAATAGTGCTTCTCTCAAAAGTTCAACAATTCCTTCTAATAGTAACACGCCAGTTAGTGAATTAAAGGGAACGTTAGCCCTTGAAACAGATAGCGTTATAATATATTCGGCTGGTAGCAAATCATAACTAAAAGAGGTGATAATGATAAATAAAGCACTTAGGGATATCGAGAAAAAAATTGATAGTAATCTTAACACCTTAGAAAATAAACCAAAATAAGGATTATCATAATTATCCTCACTCGACCAAAGAAACTCGCAAAAAACTTTAGGCACAACAAGGACAATGCCACTGCCTTCGACAATTATAAGCACCTTACCTTCCAACAAAGCACCACATGCCACATCTGATCTTTCTATGATCCCTGATTGTGGAAAAAAATTCAATTTATCATTTGACAACATCACTTCAAGATCTCCTGATGCAGAAATGCCATCGATATCTATTTGATTCATTCTCTTTTCCACCTCAGTAACGACTGCATCGTTAACCAAATCATCAATATAGACTATTGCTACGCGAGTCTTAGTTCTTCGCCCAACTTTATGATAGCAAATTTTTAAGTTCGGATCTTTGATCCTATATCTAATCAAGGATAGGTTTGTATCTAAATTTTCTATAAAGGTATCTCTTGCTCCTTTTAGTGTAAACGTAAGTTCAGGACCTGCAATAGATTTACTTGCAACCAATTTAATTTCTACAACAATGTAAGTATTGGTATCAGAAAACAGTATTAAAGTCATCCCCTCAAGAAGATTTTCTAACAGTCGTCCCTCTTCCTCTTCTATTAAACAATTCTCTGCCAAAATAATACTATTCATTGCAATTGTTGGATTAATCATAAGATTATTTTTTCTAGTTATATAATGCATAATCGGTTGAATAATATGGTTAGACAATTTCTCCCTGTCCGTAAGTTGTTTGATAAAAAGCACACATACTTCACCCGAACACCCTTTAATGATTCTTTTATTAATATCTGGGTTGTTTGAAATCAAACCTTTAACCCTTTCTTCATACTTGGTTATCATCTGCATAAGGCCTATTCCTCCTTTTCATTAAAGTCAACTCCTTGACCACCTTCAATTTTTGCTTTCACCTTCACTTTTATTTCTGCTTGCGTATATTTTTCTTCCCAATTCATCTCCTTAAATTCCTTCAAGAACTTAGCGCGAAAATATTTATAAAATCCCAGATAGTCAGTACGATAGGTTCTTTGAGAATCTTTTATGGCGCTAATTACATCATCCTCTATCATCTTTGTTAGCTCTTCTGATAGATGCTTTTGTTGTTCTTTCGTTATTGTGGTAATTTTATTCATGTAAAGAAGTTCACATTCAAAGGACATATCAATTTCAAACGTGATTTGATTATCTTTGTATAGAGGTTTAATATTTTTTTTCACCATCACAACATTAAAGATAAAATGGTTGTTTTCATCTTTGGTTTCATAATAAAACGCTGGATTACTGCAAAGAAAATAAGCAATTCCCTTTCTTTCTTCTGCTGGTATCGTACCAATACGTTTTGCATCTTTAAAAACAGTATACCCTGTTAGCGTATTTTCTTCCTCTTCACTGCTTATTTGTGGCAGAAGAAATCCTACATTTTCAAGTGCTATGATTTGCAATACATCCCCCACAGTGACAACAACTGTTTGCCCCTCATTTTTTTGATTTTCCAACGTATGTTCAATGGCATCCCCTACTGAACGATCATTTTCTGTCTCATCACTAATTAGTAAAAATGGCTCCGTTGGAGACGTCAACAGCACAACAGACTTTCTATAATCGTATTCTCTACGAATCCTATTAATATATTCTTCAATACCCTTATCCGCCATTCTCTGAGTAAAAACAACTGCTCTCGTAGCACCAAGAAATACCGGATAGTCGCTTCTTCTATTTAGTTGATCTCTTGCATCAATCAGCGAAGGCCCTGATGCGTGTAAGATAGAATAGCCTCCACCGCCTTGATCATCTCGGAGATTTCCACCTAATACGTTTGCAAGTTCAATATAAAAGCTATATTGCTCTTCATTGAAGTCCACGATAACTAAAGAAACATTGTTTTGTTGCTCTATGTTACCAGAATCCCAGCAACCCACTAGTATGAGGCCAACAAACAATACCATTGTCAAACTTCTAAAATTTTTATTACCCATACCTTTTCACCTTTGCGATCACAAACAAAATTATTGGAATAACACCTGCTGGTACTAATCCTAGGTTTTTTGTAGTTACGGTTAGAATCTGAGAAGCTAACCTTGTTGATGGTAAAACACCTAACATATATGCTACAACAAGAATAACAATCAAATTCCATTGCCTCTTTAAAGAAGGGAATAGTTTCTTTAATAATCCCGCTGCTGTGCAGGTTACTACTGTAAAGGTTGAAAATAAAGCAAATATCCAAGCCATAAAAAAAATAATATCTAATCTAACAAGAAACTGTAAATGCTTTATCTCCACTCTTCTCATCGCAGCTATTAATGTGTTTTTATAATTCTTTGTATCTTCTACGCTTAAAACCATAAATGAAGTTTCAACAATGAGAATATAAAATAATCCCACAAACAGCATCGCACCTATTACATATACAACAGCCTTTTTTCCATTATGCCTAGAAAAAGGGATAATGGAAAGTACTTCGAACCCCAAAAAAGCTATGATAACTTCTGGTAATGCTGTGAAATATTTAATCTTTTCAGCTGAATTATAAAACGGTTTAATATCTATTAAATCTCCTTGAAAAAACATTGCAATGTGTATACATATTGCCAAAAATATGATAATCACACCGTAATATTCAAGAATTCTCCCTACATTTGTGATCCCTTTTGAAGCCGCATACCCGGAAAATATTAGCATAAAAAGCATCGTGTACCAGATCGGAGTTTTAATAAGTAAGTCCGTTTTTATAACCTCTGCTGCCGAACGATTTAGAAAGGCCAATATAATCGTAAAATAAACTAAATAAATCATTACAAAAAATGAAGCAAGTAATTTACCGACGAGAAGTTGACTATATTCAAATAAGGTTTTGCCTTGAAACAAATAACCTAAATAAGCTAAAATGGCTGCTAAAACCCCAAAACTGATCGATGCAATAATTAAAGTTATCCATGCACCTCTCCCCGAACTTTCAGCCAAAGACTTTGGCAATTCGATTATGCTAAAGCCTACTAATGTAATAACAATGATAAAAAATAATTGTCGGTTTGTAACTTGATCGGTCATAATTACCCCTTATTCTAAATTTTCTATTTTACGTGGCTTATCTTTATTAATATGTTCTACTTCATTGTAATTTTCTACTCAAAAGGATGCTCGCCCTCCGTTAGGTTGAATTCTACGAACTTTTCTTAGCTCCTTTTTTCAATATAAAAGCCATAGCAAATAAAAACATCTCTAATCCCGTCTGTACAAACACGGCAATAATTGTATACACGTAAAATACAAAGTTTAACATCTCGATATTACTATCAAAAGATATGATACTAAGAACCGTTGCAATCAAGGTGGCTGGTAATACAAGCGGCTTATAACTATTTAACCCTATGATTTGAGAAGCACCCATACTAAAAGCCCAAATAAGGTTAACACAAGTCATGATTCCCGCTCCCACAGCTACTATAAGCCAAACACTTTCTAAACGTTCAAAGATACCAACTTGAATTTCTCTCGCAAGAGATGCACCTGGATTAACCATACTTCCAGCTTGTTCCGCTCCAAATGCACCTATGACCAAAAAAATGAGTGTGGTGATCATTGTTGCACCCATAGTTACAGCAATAAATTTTGCTTTAAAACCATTTTCAGGGTGATTGCAAACCGGTATGTACATAGCCATCATAATACAAATTCCGATAAATGATAGAATTAGAATTGAGCCCGAAAGAAATGGATAGGAACCTTCCATCAAAAACGGTTTAACACGGTCAATCTTTATAATAGGAATCGCCATGAAAAATAAGATAAATAAGCTAATTAAATAAATTGGCCCTAAGATCTCACACACTCTAGCAATGATCTCTATTCCCTTTCTTGCCGTGTAAGCTATTGTAATACAACCCATAGAATAAATGACCAGCTTTGGCATATCCGATAGATTAGTTTCTATTAACGTACTAATGGCCCTCATTAATAGCGCAGTAACCATTAAAAAGTAAAGCGGAAAAATAAATCCCACGATTCTTCCACCTAATTTCCCTAAAATGGTCATACTGTATTGCACAAAGTTTTGACCTGGAAAGCGAAGTCCCATATAAGCATACACTAACGCTAGTAGCACATCCAAAAACCACGCAACGATTACAGATAACCAAGCATCCCTTCCAGCGTGCAGAATAAGAATTCCAGGTATTTGCAAGACCGTAAAGGAGGTTATAATACCAAAAAGCATCCACACAAACTGATTTGTACTTATTTTTTCTTTATTGGACAAAATAATTAACCTCCTCTATTTGCTACTATCAAACATAAATTTCCCTATGGGGCCAAATATTCTTTCTAAAACATCAAAAGGTGTGGATATTTCTAATAACTTTACTAGCCCCAGGAATATAGAAATGATTAATAGCAAAAAGAGTGTAGTAAATTCCTTCCACATCTTTTTCTGAGCTAACGGTATACCTTCAATTAAACCTATAGATATTGAAATGAAAATAAGTGCTGGGAACATTTTTTATCACCCTTTTTTGGTACAATAATATATCTGTGTAGATACAATTATTGATAAAATCATTTTTTGTGATATATATAACACGCATCCATATTGGGTAAAATAACCAAATATATATTAGATAGTGTTTTCCCTTTTTATCGTTTAATATGTATACTTTTTTTCTATTTGATATAAATAAATTTTTCAGAATAAATTGAATTACTTAAACAAATAATAAAAATATATATTTATCAACCCCCTCCCCATTAAGGATAATCAGATGCCCTCTCTTATTTATAAATTATTTAAAAAATGGATACCAAAAGGTAGTACTGAAGATAAAAAAGACCCATTACCCATCTTATCAAGTATTGATATTAATATTGATAAAATAAAAGTTCTCTTTGATAATACTTATGACCTTACTTTTAGAAATTTTATGATTGGTGGCGAACTCAATTTAAAAGCTGCTCTTTTCTTTATAAATGGCCTTACAGATAAAATTTCAGTTGAAAATCACATTCTGGACCCTCTTACACATCAAAATTATTTTGATGTGTACGGAAATGATTATGAGCTCTTTTTTAAAGATTTAAAAAGTTCGATACTTACACTATTAGATATTCGTGACTGCTTTGATTTAAATGACGCTATTGATGGAATCCTTCTTGGAAAGACGGTATTACTTATTGATAAAATGCCCTATGCAATTATTATTGATAATAGAAAATGGAAGAATCGTGCAATTGAACAGCCTTTTACAGAAGTAGTGATCAAAGGTTCTCACGAAGGTTTTAATGAAACCTTAGTAACCTCTACTTCTTTAATTCGACGCAGATTAAAAACTCCATTATTAACCTTCGAACAACTTAACATAGGTACACTTACAGGAACAGAAGTTGTTATCGCTTATATACGTGGTATTGCCAACGAAAAAGTTTTAGATGAAATCAAATCACGTCTTTCAAGAATTCATGTTGATGGAATTTTAGATTCTGGCTATATCGAACAGTATATTGAAGATGCTCCTTTATCGATTTTTCCAACTATTGGCAACACAGAGAAACCTGATGTTGTTGTTTCTAAACTACTAGATGGCAGATTTGCAATTATTGTAGATGGTTCGCCTACTGTCTTGACGATGCCTTACTTATTTGTAGAAGCACTTCAAACGAGCGAGGATTATTATATGTCCCCTATCATTGCTTCTTTCCTAAGAATAACGCGTATTGTTTCCTTATTTTTTGTTGTTTACCTTCCTGGTCTCTATATCGCTATTGCGAGTTATCACCACGATATTATTCCCACCCACCTCATGCTCACCATGGCTGCTTCTGTTGAAGGTGTACCTTTCTCTCCTTTTATCGAAGTACTTATGATGTCGACTTTATTTATCGTTCTAAAAGAGGCAGGTATTAGGATGCCTAGAGCTATCGGGCAAGCAGTCAGTATCGTAGGTGCACTTATCCTAGGGCAGGCTGCAGTAGAAGCAGGTTTTGTCAGCAACCCTGTTGTTATGATTACAGCACTAGCCGGTATTGGTGGTTTTGTTATTTATCCTCTGAATTCTGCTACTACGCTATTATGGTTTGTTTTTGCAATGCTTGGCAGTGTTGCAGGATTTTTCGGCATTCTTTATGGAACTATTTTTCTGTTAGTTCATTTGGTAAGCTTAAGATCCTTTGGAAGTCCATATTTCTCTCCTCTTGCACCAAGATCGACCGAGGAATTTGTAAAAGATGTTATTTTTAGAGCACCTTTATGGACATTAAATACTGGTCCAAAAGCTATTAATTGGAAAAAGGTTACTCATGGAAATGTTGATAAACTAAAATACAAAAAATAGCTCGTGACCTTATACTATACCCATCTTGCTTGTAAAGGAAATCACACTAATGAATCATAAGAATATTCTCGTAATTATATTATTTTTGTTGTTGCTGCTTTTATCCAGCTGTTATAAAGTCGTGGAATTAGATCATTTGGCAATTTATTCTGGGGTCGGCTTAGATCAAGGAACCGATATGAAGTTAGCTGCCACAATTCAACTCATTCTTCACAGGCAATTGAAGGTTCAAAGTCAAGGTGGCGCTGGAGGATATGTTACAACGAACGTTTTAGTAGAAGGTGATAACCCAATAGATATCAGTCGCAATTTCTCACTTGAATCTGGAAGACAAAGCGTCTGGTCACACGCTAAGGTGATCGTAATTGGTGAAGAATTAGCAAAATCGGGGATTGGAGATATTATGGATATCCTTGAAAGAGACAATGATATCCGTAGACGGACGTATCTTTGTGTTGCGAAAGGTGGGAAAGCAGAAGATGTTTTAGCAGCCGAGACAACTAGATTAGAAACGATTCAAGCTTATAATATTAGTGATATGATTGAAATCTATACGCGTACTGGGAAGTCTGTTCTTGTTGATATTAATAAATATGGGATTACAACCTCTCCAAATAATGATAGTGCTTTTATTACAGGTATAAGGCTTATACCCGAAGCTGAGACAACCCCCAAGGCAACGAATCAATTAGAATTATCTGGTACCGCAATCCTAAAAAAGGATCGGTTGATCGGTTGGTTTGATGAAACAGAGACCAGAGGCTTATTGTGGATCATAGATGAAATAAATAGCTGTATTGAAAATATAGAATACCCAGACAAAGGTGACCAGACTGCAATTGAAATTCTAAAAGCTGGGAGTAAAATAATTCCTGTTTTTGAGAATCAAACAGTTAAAAAAATAATCGTTGAGGTTCATTGCAGTGGTCGTGTTGCACAATCTAATCCAAATATTCGACTAATGAAAAACGGTGAGCTTGAAAAAATTGCTGAGAAAGTTGAAGAGCAAATAGAAAAAGAAATACGACAATCAGTAGAAAAGGCGCAGGATTATCATGCTGATGTTTTTGGATTCAACGAGGTCGTAAATAATAAAAATCCTAAGCTCTTTAAGTCACTTAAAGATAGTTGGGATGAAATTTTTGCTGCTCTTGAAGTAGAAACAGATATTAAATTGACACTCAGATCAACAGGCTTACTAACTGATCGAGAAAGCGAATAATTTATTTGTATATTATCCAATTTAATTCTTTAATTTTAAATTAGAACTCCCAAATAATCACTCTGGCACATATAATGTAACGAGATGTTTTATTTGAGGTAATGAATGAATAAAAAAATTTTGTGTGCCCTTTTACTTATATTCGTTATGATGATTTTATCATTTTCTGGATGCAAAAAGGAGGAAACGCTTAAATTAGTTAAGCTTAATGAAGTTGTCCATTCCATTTTTTATGCTCCTCAATATGTAGCCATTGAGAACAAGTATTTTGAAGAAGAAGGTTTAAAGATAGACTTAAGCATCGGAAATGGTGCGGATAAATCCATGACAGCACTTATTTCTGGAAATGCAGATATTGCACTCATGGGTGCAGAAGCCTCTGTCTATGTGTTTAATGAGGGCAAAGAAAACTATGCTATGAACTTCGCTCAATTGACTCAACGAGCTGGCAATTTCCTTGTTGCAAGAGAACCAATCCCAGATTTTAATTGGGAAATGGTAAAAGGCAAGACCATCGTTGGAGGCAGACTAGGTGGCATGCCAGAAATGGTACTTGAATATATTTTAAAGAAAAATGGAATTGAACCTTTTGTTGATACGACCATCATTAATAACTTGGACTTTTCTGCAACTGCTGGTGCTTTTTCTGGGGGAACTGGTGATTATACTGTAGAATTTGAACCTACAGCCTCAACACTAGAGCAAGCCGGCGATTACTATGTTGTTGCTTCACTTGGCGTTGATAGTGGTCTGATACCTTATACAACGTACATGGCTCTTGAAAGCTACCTAGATGAAAATCCTGATACCGTTCAAAAGTTTACAAATGCGATTTACAAAGGTCAAATTTGGGTGGATCAACATACCCCTGCGGAAATCGCAAAGGTCATTGCTCCATATTTTGAAGGGACAGATTTAGAATTGTTAACCACTATTGTTAAAAGATACAAAGATCAAGATACATGGAAGGTAGAACCACTATTTGACGAGAATGCCCTTGTGCTTCTTCAAGACGTATTGGAATCATCTGGCCAACTTGAAAAACGTGTCAATTATGACGACCTCGTAACAACCACTTTTGCACTAAAGTCATTAGAGCAGGTAGATGTCAGTAAAGTTAAATAGCTGTTATTCATTAAAAGGACCAATGATTGTATTGGCCCTTTTATTCATTCACGTACTTTGGTCACATCTAATATATTATACTATACTTATTTATGCGGTGATGAATATGCCTAATCTACTTAATATCCAACAATTATCATATGTATATCATACGATGCAAGGCGAAACATTAGCCATAAAGGATATTAGCTTCACAGTCTCTAAGGGTCAATTTATCAGTATCGTTGGCCCTAGTGGCTGTGGAAAATCCACTCTTCTATCCTTAATCTCTGGCCTACTTGCACCATCAGCCGGACAAATTGTCATCGATCAAAGCATATTAGAAAATCTGAAATATGCAATAGGGTATATGCTACAGAAAGATCATCTTTTTGAATGGCGATCGGTTTATGAAAATGTCCTGTTAGGACTAGAAATTGCTCATGTCAAAACACCAGAAAATATTGCTTATGTTGAAGAGCTTCTTGAAAAATACGAACTTAAGGATTTCAAAAAATATCGTCCTTCTCAACTTTCAGGTGGTATGCGCCAGAGAGTTGCATTGATTCGAACACTTGCTTTAAAGCCAGATCTTTTATTACTTGATGAGCCCTTTTCAGCACTCGACTATCAAACGCGCTTAAATGTTGCAGATGATATGTATAACATTATAAAAAAAGAAGGAAAAACTGCCCTTCTTGTAACACATGATATTGCAGAAGCCATCAGCATGGCAGATGAAGTGATCGTTTTAAGCAAGCGTCCTGCTAATATTAAAGCGAGCTTCTCCATTACGTTAGAAACAGAAGATAGAACGCCACTGAAATCGCGAGCCGATCATAGTTTTAGCAGTTATTTCAATCAGATTTGGAGGGAATTAAATGACGTCCCAAGCACAACATGATTTTATGAAGCACCAGCATCAACAAAAAATATGGATTAGCATTTACCAGCTTCTCATTCTGATAAGCTTCCTTGGAATATGGGAACTGGCAGCAAATATGAAATGGATCGATCCTTTTATTTTCAGCTCACCCACACGTGTAGTAACAACCTTCGTGGACATGTTGTTAAAAGGCTCTTTACTTAACCATATTGGAATTACACTATATGAAACCTTGGTGAGCTTTACGCTAGGTAGTTTTCTAGGAATTCTTATTGCAATCATCTTATGGTGGTGTGAAAAAGTTGCAAAAACCCTTGAACCCTATCTCATTGTTTTAAATAGTTTGCCTAAAACAGCCTTAGCTCCTATTATAATCGTTTGGTTAGGTAACACGACCAAATCCATTATTTTCACAGCTATAAGTGTTTCTATTATCGTTACAATCATTAATGTATATTATGGTTTTTCTCAGGTAGACGTTGAAAAAATCAAGCTTATCCGGACCTTTGGTGGTCAAAAGGGTGCTATTTTGTCCAAAGTAGTTATTCCTGCTAATTATGCAAACATTATCAGTACGATGAAGGTTAATATTGGTCTTTCACTCATTGGTGTTATTATCGGAGAATTTTTAGTGGCAAGGGCGGGCTTAGGCTATTTAATCGTATATGGTAGTCAAATTTTCAAATTAGATTGGGTAATGATGAGCCTTATTATATTAGGGATATTAGCTACAGTACTGTACGAAGTAATTCTTCTAATCGAGAAAAAGGTTCAGAAAATTGGCGGATAATCGTTTGCTTACAAATAAAAAGTAACCGTATCATTTGTTCGTTGATATGGTTACTTTTATTATTTACTCCTTTATTTGGGGTCACTCTTTAGCGCTACTTCAATGGCTTTAAGTATCGTATTGCTACTATTTGTTGCCCCCGAAACCACATCAACCTCTAAAGATTGTTCGCCTAAAACATCGTCAATGATTGTAACTGCTTGGGCACCTTCATCATGCTTATGCTTAATCAAATCAATGTCCGTAATCTCTCCATCCTTTACAGTGATACCTACTGTTGCCGCAGTGATTTTGGCGTCAAAGCTTCCTGTATATAACCCATCTGAAATGCTTGATATATCAACTGGCTCAATTATAACTGTACCCATTACTTTTTGATAATAACTATAATTGATTGCGTAATTCATACCATAGGCTACCCCACCTAATAGTATTAATGCTAATACCGTAATGATTATTCTGTTCCTCTTCATAACTCCCCTCCATTTTGTGTTATCTGTTTTTTCAATCATTAACATCTATGCATGATATATTTATCTTTCAGCTATATATAATAACTTATACCTTAATATATTTTAAGTCAATAATAAATTACAACTTCTATAGTGTATCGCAATCAGAAATTGAATAACTGATTATTAAATGGTATAATCATAGGAATATTACTAAATATTTATCTCTAATCAAAAGGCAAGGTGATAAAATGAAGGTTACTACTCCCTATATCCTAGTCATTGGTGGTGCCAATATTGATATTCTTGGAAAGCCCCACCAACAGCTTATAGCAGAAGACTCCAACCCTGGCGCCATCTCCTTATCCTTTGGTGGGGTCGGTAGAAATATCGCTGAGAATTTGGTCCGGATTGGTTTAAATACGAAGCTAATAACGGCTTATGGAAAAGATTATTATGGTGATCTGCTTTTTAATTACTGTCAAAATATTGGCATTGACATGAAACACACCTTAATAACGAACGAATACCCTACTTCAACTTATCTATCCGTGTTGAATTGTGATGGAAACATGCATATTGCCATTTCGGATATGGAAATTACAAATGTAATTACACCTCGTTATCTAGAAGGGCAAACTCAAGTTTTAGAAGCTGCAGATTACATAATCGTAGATACCAACCTTCCCCAAGAGACCCTTGATTTTTTGCTCACTCGTTTTAAAAAAGCACGATTTATTTTAGATACTGTTTCAACGCACAAAGCCCTAAAGGTAAAAGATTTACTTCCTTATTTTTATGCTATGAAGCCTAACCAAATTGAAGCAGAAATGTTACTAGGCTATTCTTTGTTTGATGACGTCACCATCAAAAAAGCGCTCAAACACTTATATAGCTTGGGGATTAGCTACCCTTTAATAAGCTTTGGTAGTCAAGGTGTTGCTTACTTGAGCGGAGAGGAATTGATCCTACATAAAGCCAAGTCAGTTCAAGCAATCAATGCAAACGGTGCTGGTGATACCTTTATTGCTGCGATGACTTATGGGTTATGTAAAAATTATGATATGAAAACCATTGTTGAATTCGCTTCAGCAGCCGCAAGTATTACTTTAGAAAGCGAAGCAACAATCAGCCCGAATATATCATTAGAAGAAATTTATAAAAAATTGGAGGTCTAACAATGAAAAACTATATTGATATACTACCCGAGGTACAGCAGGCCTTAGCGCACAATCTTCCAATTGTTGCTCTTGAATCTACTATTATCTCCCATGGCATGCCTTATCCACAAAATGTCCAAACCGCTAGAAAGGTTGAGGATATTGTTCGGGAAGGTGGTGCAGTCCCAGCTACAATAGGCATTCTTAATGGGCGAATTAAAATTGGCTTAACTGATGACGAGCTTGAGCTTATGGGCAAATCCCCTGATGTAATTAAAGTTTCTCGTCGTGACTTACCTATAATCATATCCAAAAAAATGCATGGTGCTACTACAGTTGCTACAACAATGATTTGTGCCGCAATAGCTGGCATTAAAGTATTTGTTACAGGCGGTATAGGTGGTGTACATAAAGGCGCACAAGAGACCTTTGATATTTCAGCTGACTTAATGGAATTAGCCCATACAAATGTGGCTGTTGTTTGTGCTGGAGCAAAATCCATTCTTGATATTGGTTTAACTTTAGAATATTTAGAAACCCAGGGGGTTCCTGTTCTTGGTTTTCAGACAGAAGATTTTCCTGCATTTTACACCCCAACAAGTGGCTTCAAAGCTGACTACGCCATGGAATCTGAAAAGGAAATTGCCGAAGCAATGAAAGCAAAATGGGATTTAGGCCTGCAAGGAGGTCTTGTTATTGGTAACCCAGTTCCTAAAGAGGAGGCAATGGATAAACACGTTATTGAAAACGCCATAGAACAAGCTTTAAAAGAAGCTAATACGCTAGGTATTAAAGGAAAAGACTCTACACCTTTTTTACTTGGAAAAATAAAAGAACTCACAGGTGGTGATAGCCTCGAATCTAATATCTCACTTGTAATGAACAACGCACGCGTAGGTTCGAAAATAGCTGTAGAGTATGCAAAACTCAACAAATAATTCAAGTCCCATACCGAATAAGCTTCTAGCCTTTTAATCTAACAAATAGAAAGCCCCCACTTCTTTAAGTGGGGGTATTTTACTTCACGAGTATCCTTTGACTACTTTATTCAAAACGGTGTCCTCTGTCTATAGCAATGAGACCTGTACGTACAATCTCTCGGATACCAAAAGGTTTCAATAGATCCTCTATAGCCTGAATTTTATCCTTGCCACCACTAATTTCCAGTGTCATCGTTCTCATGCCCACATCCACCACTTCAGCTCTAAAAATTTCAGCAATGGTAATAATATCTTGCCTTTTCTCTAATGGTGCTTCCACCATAATGAGCGCCAATTCTCTTAACACTGAACTATCATCTGTAATTTTTTTCACCTTGATGAGATTTGTAATTTCATTCATTTTGGAAATAACCGTTGTGAGCAAATCTTCTGAGCCCTCTGTTACAATCGTAATTCTACTTACAAAACTATTTTCAGTAGTACCTACAGCTAAACTATCAATATTTAATCCAGTTTTACCGAAAAGTGATGCAACGTTCGATAGAACGCCTGCTTGATTTTCAACCCAAATTGAAAAAATCTGTTTCTTCATTTTACATTCTCCTCACTTTATTTTATTAGCGCATAGCTAAAGATAATATTATGGAATAATATTTTGTAATGCTATCATCAGCCCTCGAGGTTACGACAATCGGTACTTTTGCCCCCGCCAACACAGAACAGGATTTAGAATTATACAAGAAGGTTAATGTCTTAACAAGTATATTACCTGACTCAATGTCAGGAACCATTAGGATGTCTGCATCTCCAGCCACTTCACTCTCAATATTCTTATGTTTTGCTGCTTCCAAGTTAATTGCATTATCCATACCCAACGGACCGTCTACCGTACAGTTAAGAATTTGCCCCCTCTGTGCCATTTTTGATAGAGCGGCCGCATCAATGGTGCTTTGAATGGACGGATTGACTACCTCAACCGCTGACAGCGCAGCAACTTTGGGTCTATCTATCCCAATATTTATTGCTACATTTACAGCATTCTGAATAATTTCTGCCTTTTGCTTAAGATCTGGTTTGATGTTAATACCTGCATCTGTCACCATAAGAAGTTTTCCATAAGGCTCCACCTCAAAAACACTTACATGGCTAATAACATTTTTTGTTCTCAAACCATTCTCCTTGTCCAAAACGACTTTAAGAAGCTCAGCCGTATGCAGATAACCCTTCATAATAATATCAGCTTCTCTGTTGTTAATCATGTTCACCGCTATCCTGGCACCTTGGGTATCATCCAGTTCCTTAATGATATTCATACCAGATACATCTAGGCCTATTTCATTTGCAATTTTAAATATTTTTTCTTTATCACCTATTAGAATAGGCTCAACATAACCTTTTTCATAGACTTCTTTAATTGACATAAGGACGTTGTCATCATGCGCTGCAACAATAACAATTCTGCCCTTTGGCTTGTTGGTAATTAGCATTTCAAGTTGTCCTAACTTTCGAATCATGGCTTTCTTCACCTCCCATTTTGGCTATTGATATACTTTCACACTTTCTTCTCCTTGAATAACCCTGAGCCCACCTTGAGCTAAAGCAAGCATTTCATCTTCCCCTGGATAAATTACTACATTAGCAATAAATTCAACTCTTTTCTTAATTTCTTTTACTATGGAATCATTGTAGGCGATTCCACCTGTTAATACAATAGCCTCAACTTGCCCCGAAAGCACGGTAGCACATTTACCAATTTCTTTTGCAACCTGATATGCCATAGCGTCTTGAATCAGCTTTGCATGTTGATCTCCTTCAGCTGCTGCAATATTAATCTGTCTTGCATTGTTTGTCTTAAAGTGGGCAACATAACCACCTTGTCCGTTAATTTTTTTATTCATGCTATGTAAAGTATAATTACCACTAAAACACATATCAATAACATCCCTCATTGGAAGTCCACCTGAACGTTCAGGTGAAAATGGTCCTTCCCCATCTAATGCATTATTAACGTCAATGACTTTTCCATTCTTATGCACGCCGACTGAGATGCCTCCTCCTAAATGGGCAACAATTAGATTAATCTCATTATATTCTTTACCTACTTCAAACGCATATTTTTTCGCAACAGCCTTTTGATTTAACGCATGAAATATGCTTTTTCTTCTAATTTCTGGTAATCCACATATTTTTGCTATTTCCTCCATTTCATCCACTACAACAGGGTCAACAATCAATGCAGGAATCTTCAAAGGCTTTGCAAGTTCATAGGCTAGAATGCCACCAAGATTTGAAGCATGCTGACCCATAACACCCGTTTTAAGATCAAGTAGCATAGCCTCGTTTACAATATATGTTCCACTTTCGATAGGTTTTAATAGTCCGCCTCTCCCAACAATGGCATCTACTTCACTAAGATTAAACGCCTTTTCCTTCAACGTATGAAGAATTACGTCTTTCCTAAACTGGAATTGCTCGTAAATATTTGTATATCGTTCTAAGTCCACAGAAGAATGTCTTAAAGTTTCTTCAAAAATTGGTTTTTCGTTAACATAAACACCAATTTTTGTAGACGTTGAACCTGGATTAATAATGAGTATACAATGTTTCATTTAGTTTTCTCCTTAAATAAAAAATACGCTATTTAGAATAACATTATTATCTCATTTTATTAATAAATTAAAACCTTCATTATTCTTTAATTTTTCGTTCTATTTCTCTTAAAAGTTGACTCAAGGTGTGTGCAAATACATCATGTAGCCGCTCTACCTCAAATTGATTGTCCTTTTGAAGCGCTTTTTGAAGATCTGATGCTATATTTTGTAGCTTTTTAGCGCCGATATTTCCTGATCCTCCTTTATTCTTATGTACAATCTGAATGGCTTCACTATAATTTTGGACTTTTATTGCCTGCGTCAGTACCTCTACCGTATCTTTATTCTCATCTAAATATTCAGATAGGATCGTTTGATACAACGCCAAATTATTTCCTATACGTCGCAAGCCATCGGCTTCATCAAGAATATCGCCATTTCCCCTTTTATCTTTCCCCTGCTCTATTATAGTATCTTTATCCTCATACTCTACTTTTTTAAGCTTCAAAATATTGATCAAGGTTTCTATTAACTCATCGGGATCAAATGGTTTGCTTATATAATAATTGATACCGACACGCTTACATTCCTCTTCAATGCCTGTAATTGCATCTGCGGTCATCGCTACTATAGGAACATTAGCGTCTAGCTGTCTAATTTTTACAGCTGCCTCATATCCATTTAATACAGGCATATGTAAATCCATAAGAATTATATGAATTTCCTTTTGATTGGCTATAAAATATGCGACGCCCTCTTCTCCATGATCTGCCAATACCACTTCAAATCCAACTTGTTCCAAAATGGATTTTGCAATGAATTGGTTCGTTTTATTGTCTTCAACCACTAGGACACGAAATGACCTTTCTAATCGTTGGTTCTTGTTAACAATTGTAAGTGAACTGGCTTCTTTAGACTCCAGTTCCTTTACATTAAATATATCAAGGATACCGTTATATAGAACAGAGGGTATAATCGGTTTTGTAATACCAATTTCAACCCCAAAATCATCAATCTTCTCAAATAGATCCTCTCTCATCAAAGGTATCATCATCATCACTTTAGGTTTACATATTATTAGAGGATTACTGCTGATTTTTGTTAAAAAGGCAAGCCCTCCTTCCTCTGGTGTATCATAATCCAAAATCAACAATTCATATGGCTTTGAATTATCTTCTTTACAAGTTTCTAGCAGTTGTACTACCTGCGCCTGGCAGGTGACTAATTTTGCTTTCATACCAAAATAGTGAAGATAGCCTTCAATGAGATGTAAATTCGCAATACTTTTATCAAGTACAATAGCCTTTACATCTCGAATATACTCACATGCTATCTTTTGTTTGCTTTCAAATTCTTTATCTTGGTCAACTTCCAATACTAACAAAATTGTAAATATTGAACCTTCGTCTTGAACACTTGAAACCTTTATTTCACCACCCATCATTTCTACTAAGCTCTTCACAATAGATAAGCCTAGTCCGGTACCACCAAATCTTCTGTTGATACTTGAATCGCCTTGTGCAAAGGGCTTAAAAAGTTGATTGACTTGTTCACTAGACATCCCTATTCCAGAGTCCTTAACACTAAACTCTAACTGTAAAAAGGGTTCTTCTTTTTCTACTAAACGTATTCCTAAATTAACTTCCCCTTTGCTCGTGAATTTAACTGCATTATTAATGAGATTAAGCAAAATTTGCTCAAGCCTTTTAGGATCTCCCCAAAAATTACAAGGTATATTTGGGTCCTTATTCAAGTTAAATCCAATCTCTTGTTCCTCAATCTTAAAGGCCATAATACTTACAACTTGTTGTAACACCTTATCTAAGTTAAAGGAAATCCTTTCAATTTCAACTTTACCAGCCTCAATCTTAGAGAAATCTAATATGTCATTGATGATGCCTAGCATATTATGTGAGGCATGGGTAATCTTTTCTAAGTATATTTTTTGTGTTATGTTTACGTCCGTTTTTTTAATTAAATATGCCATGCCCGTTATCGCATTTAATGGTGTTCGTATTTCATGGGACATACGCGCTAAAAAACTGGATTTAATATGGTTTGCAACTTCCGCTTCCTCTTTTGCCCGCCTTAAATCTTCTTCTATTTGAATGCGCTTCGCAACCTCTTTTTTAAGTTGAACGATCCAGTAGATTGAAACAAGTAAAATAATTAAAATCATTGAACCAACAACTGCAATAATGCGAAAAGTAGGTCCATAATCAAAGCCATTATTAAGACCAATCCATTTATTGTTAATTTCAATCTTCTCTTCTTCCGTAATGCTTGCTAATCCTTTATTAATTATACTGACTAATTCTGGCCAATCATTTCTGACGGCAAAATGAAGTTCTTGGTTTTCATACGAGTCTATTTCAATGAATTTTAATTGCGTAAAACCATTTGCTTTAATATGATAGCTAGAAGTCGCTAAATTTCCAATAAATGCTAACTCCTTACCACTTGTGACAGCCGCTATTCCAGCTTCAACTGTTGGATAAAGACTTAATTCTATGCTTGGATAAGCACTTAAAGCACTGTGATGAGAGCTATTGGACTGAACTGCGACCTTTGTTTGAAAAAGGTCACCAATATCATCAATCGTATCGTTCGACTCCTTTAGGACAATCACTCTTTGAAATTGATAATAGGGTTCAGAATACAAAAAAAACTGTTCTCTCTCTCTCGTTAGAGATACACAGGGCAATACATCTAATTGTTTATCTACGGCTAAACCATAGGCTTCTACCCATGTCAAATCCTTTGCAACAACCATTTGAATGCCAATTTTCTCGCTCAACAGTTTTATGTAATCTGATGCAATTCCTTTATATTCTCCATCAGAATCTAAAAATTCAAAAGGAATAAACTGAGGATCGATCCCTAATCGAATAGACTGGTGCTCTGTTATAAAGTCCTTTTCATCTTCGGTCAAGTCAATATCAGCGTTTTTTGCAATACAATTCACACTAAACAATAGCAAAAACAAAAAAGCAACTAAAAGCCCTCGTCTTTTCAAGACGCTCACTCCTCTTTTGAAATATTTTGAAGAAATTGACGAGAAATGGCATGAATCTCTCTCTCAATTTCCATAAATGCTGTTACGATTTCTGGATCAAATTGTTTTCCAC
Organism: Firmicutes bacterium HGW-Firmicutes-7; assembly: GCA_002841375.1. Classification (GTDB taxonomy): domain Bacteria; phylum Bacillota; class Clostridia; order Lachnospirales; family Vallitaleaceae; genus HGW-1. The sequence continues at coordinate 47,140 of PGZO01000024.1, forward strand.
TTTCACTTCTAATTACATCTATTGCATAATCATGATCAAAAGCTGGTTTATATACCCTTTTACTCGTTATTGCATCATAAACATCTACAATTGTCATGAGTCTTCCTGGAAGCGGAATAGATTTCCCCTTAAGCCCTACTGGATACCCTGATCCATCAAATCGTTCATGATGTGTACCTGCAATTTCTATTGCAGTTTGAATAAAAGTGGGCACATATCCGTTACCTAGATCATGACTTAAAGCTTCAACGCCATATGTAGTATGCTTCTTCATGATCTCAAATTCTTCTTGATTTAATTTCCCTGGTTTCAAAAGAATATTATCAGGGATACCTACTTTTCCAATATCATGTAAGGGCGCAGTTTTAAAAATCTCTGTAATATATTCCTCCGTAAAAATTTCTGTATAGGGACTTTTATTTCTTAAGTGCTCACACAACACTTTTATCATCCATTGCGTTCTCTTTGTATGGTTGCTCGATTCAAGGTTTCTCGCTTCTAATAACCCTATTAAAGCTTGTATGGTTATATCTCTAGTTATTACCAATTCTCTTGTTCTTTTAGATACAGTTTCCTCTAAATGTTGATTATCTTGTTCAATGCTTCTACGTGCACTTCGTAAATTCAAATGAACCTCTATTCTTTTTCGCAAAGATTCTATGTTTAAAGGTTTGCGAATATAGTCCACTGCCCCTAAATCTAAACCTCTAATCTCATTTTCTGTTTCATCATAATTTGTCAAAATGAGCGTAATCAATTTGTTGTAAATAGGATCACTATTTAAAGCTTCTAACACTTCAAAACCATTCATATTCGGCATGTTCAAATCCAAAATGATTAAATCTAAGTCAAGGTTGTTTTTTATTTCTTCCATCGCTTCTAAACCATCACATGCACAGATGAGTTCACACTCACTGAGTATATTACTAATGATCATTCTGTCTGTTTTCGAATCATCTACAATTAAAATCTTTGCATTCATAAATCATTACCTCCTTTGATCTCCCAATAATAGTCATCCTTATTTACCTATATTATATTCTCCATCACGAAGGTATCTCCGTGTATAACACTCAGCCTATATATTGCATTTGTTCATTATTCGATATCTTCTCATGCTATATATTACACTACAATACTATATAAATAGAGCAATAAGGAGTGTTAATTCTTCTCCATCCACATCATATAACTCATAATAATTATATTCATATTATAAAAACACTTTTCAATTTGTTATTGCTAATATATTCTAATAATTATTATACACCTATATTTATATTTTGACAATTTCTATTACTATTTTTGTATATATTACTTCTTTCGACCGACTACAGCGACTAACCTCCAGTCAAGATGCAAAACCTCTGCGTCTAAGGCAAGCAGTAGGCGCTTGACCTCCCACTGATTAAAGAAAGTCAAATGTTGTCAATATCCACTCTCAATTGTTTTAATTAGATGAACAATCATCTCATTATAGGGCACTTCCACTCCATGCTTCTTTCCAAGCTTCACAATAGCTCCTGATAGCGAATCAATCTCTGTCCTCATTTTTCTTTCAATATCTTGTAGCATTGAGGATTTATGTTCAGCAGTTGGAGGCACTAATTTGTTTAGGAAATGCTTTTTGTAGCTATCTGCGTCCACCCAAAAAGTTTCATTTTCAGTTGCCTTCATCACACTATACACCTCTTCAATGATTTTACTCATCACTTCTATAGAATGAGGGTTTTCTATTAGCTTGCCGTAGCTAACACCTAGGATTGCTCCTAATGGATTGAGTGCACAATTATATAACAGCTTAGCCCAAATATTCTTTCCAATCTGTGGCGCAACCTTACTAGGAATACCCCCTTGATCAATTGCAGTTGCCAATGGTTGTAGTTCATCTACGCTGTACCCGTATAGGCTCCCCATCAGCAAACCTGAAGCATAGACAGTGACTTCACTAATATGAAGTTCAGGTCTAATAAATCCAATAAATACACGAGCTGAATACACTTGATCTTTATTAAAGTATTGCAGATACGTATCTTCATCTTCAAGTCCATTCTGAACTATAATAATTTTACTAGTACTAGACAATAGATTTTTATTCCGGCTCAACTCTTCAAAAATTTTTGAGGAATGAGTTGTTTTCGCACAGATTATAATAAAATCATAACATTTATTTTTGATATCTTTTATTCCTTCATAGACTTGGACTACTTTTGCCGGGACAACGATCTCATTTAGTAAACCTACTCTTTTGATTCCCTTTTCTTCAATTGCCTTTTTAGTAGCTCCCCTAGCAACTAAATCTAGTGGCACTTTTGAATCATAAAGCGCTGTAGCAATACCAATTCCTACAGCACCACAACCAATTAATAATGTATTCATGTTCTTTCCTTTCTCATTGAGTGATTTTAATTTTTCCATCTTATTTGTTTCCAATTATATTCATATTATCACAGGATACACAGGATGTGAAGAATTGTTATTACTATAAAAAGCTTGTATCATCATGTCACTAACTATTTTATCGATTAGCCGCGGTTAATAATTATTTGAATAAAAAAAGACGACTCTGCTTAATGCAGAAATCATCCTTTTTCATTTCTATTAGCTACTTTCTAAAATCCTTGTCTTTTCTTATTTTTTTCCTTTATAAACTTTTAAGTGTTTTTCATACCGCCTAATATAAACGTACCCTTTTACATGACTTATCATATATTAATAGTAACAATCCTTAGGGAGGTGAAATAATGTCAAGAAACAAGGAGCAATTCCATAATCACGAATTTGTTGGTAGCACAAGATTAGCGGCACTGGAAGTAAACCCTCATAACCACAGATTTGCAGGAGTTTCAAGTCAAGCGATCTGTGTAAAAGGCGGACATGTTCATGAAGTAATAGCAACAACAGACTTCTATGAAGGTCATTTACACGAATTCAAAGAATTGTCCAGTCTTCAAATTTCCGTTGGTGATGGAAGACATGTTCATTTTGTAGAGGCTAGAACAACAGTAGATGCTGATCATAAGCATAAACTAATTTTTGCTACCCTTATCGAAGACCCCATTGGTGATGAATGTTAAGTACCAAGTATTAGTACAAGCTTATTTCACATGTAAAATTTATGTAAATATCTACTCCAGTTATGTCGCAGGGTAGATTTCTCAAAAAGATTACATGTAGAAATATCAGAAGCTCCCCATGTAGGATATATTCCCTACTTTCTGGCTTTACTATACATAATTTGCTTCTCCTATCATCTGTTATTGATAGGCATATCTTAGAAGCGTAGTAATGATACAAGGCCTACGCTTTCGCTATGTTAAAATAGAGGACTTGTCCAAAAACGGTCAAGTTCTCTATTTATTCTTTTAATACCATTTCAGCCTTCTAAAAACCTCTTTTTCAAGTTTATTTTCATAACCGATAATATTTACATATGGTTCGGTCACATATATATTCTTACTGAAGCCCTTTACTTGGATGGTATCTATCCTAAGTTTTGGAAATTATACTTAATTTAGTTCATTCTCAGTCATTAAAAAGGTCTACTACTGTCAAACCAATATATATAAAACTTTCCTGCTTCTCTAATAGATTTCTCCATGGGCAATATACCAGATTTCATTATAACAGAAACGATAATGTCTATTATTTCGGCTTGATAAAGTTAAGCCTGTAGCTCTCTGGAAGTATGGCTCTATTAAAACAATTACTATTGATGTATATGGTGCCTCTTGTGACGGATTTACATTCCATTATGGCTCTATTAAAACTCTTTTAATAACGGTAAAAAATGTTTTTCTAATAAATTTACATTCCAGTATGGCTCTATTAAAACAACATTGGGAATTACAGATGCTTGTAATTTAGATGGATTTACATTCCAGTATGGCTCTATTAAAACACTCCACCCTCTCATGCTATAGAAACAGCCTTACGCATTTACATTCCAGTATGGCTCTATTAAAACTAAGGCGAAGTAACCGAACAGGCTCAGAGGGACGCTATTTACATTCCAGTATAGCTCTATTAAAACTTGGAGAACAGAGTTTATAAAACAAACAGGAGATCCATTTACATTCCAGTATGGCTCTATTAAAACTAGAAGAAGGCGAGTGGATGGACTATGATTTATTTGTATTTACATTCCAGTATGGCTCTATTAAAACTTCAAACCCTTATACTGATCCACTTTTAACAATTAAATTTACATTCCAGTATGGCTCTATTAAAACCGTAGCAATCTTGATTAAATTGGGTTCCATGATCTTATTTACATTCCAGTATGGCTCTATTAAAACTTTATCTTCCACCCATAAACCATGCACAATGCCCTACATTCCAGTATGGCTCTATTAAAACCTGTTATAAATATAAAGCAAAAATGCTTTATTAGGATTTACATTCCAGTATGGCTCTATTAAAACAAAATATTTAAAGAAAGGATGAACATTATGGCTAAATTTACATTCCAGTATGGCTCTATTAAAACAATTAATTTATTCGGATAAGGCGTACGCAATATATAATTTACATTCCAGTATGGCTCTATTAAAACTTACGTCCATATTAAGCCTCCTTAAGCATTACTAGATTTACATTCCAGTATGGCTCTATTAAAACAATACATGTACATCTGTACCCCTGTCACCTTTTATGATTTACATTCCAGTATGGCTCTATTAAAACTCTTTTGGCATGGCTTATGTTAAACCTGGTGAACTAATTTACATTCCAGTATGGCTCTATTAAAACTAGATATGCCATTATTTATCGTTCCATTTAGACTAAATTTACATTCCAGTATGGCTCTATTAAAACTGAATTTTGTGAGCAATATCAAGATCATAATTGCAAATTTACATTCCAGTATGGCTCTATTAAAACGATACGGCAATTAGTGCGTCATTGGCTGATATTGAGGATTTACATTCCAGTATGGCTCTATTAAAACCGTTTGAAAGCCTGTCCTTTAAATTCCTAACCCTAGATTTACATTCCAGTATGGCTCTATTAAAACAGTACGTGGCGTAGAGGACAAGAGGTAAAGAGTTTAATTTATATTCCAGTATGGCTCTATTAAAACTTCTCCGGTAGCTTTCTTTTTAGTAGTCTTTCTCTTATTTACATTCCTGTATGGCTCTATTAAAACAAAGAAAATCGACTCACCCTTAAATTGCTTGAAGAAATTTACATTCCAGTATGGCTCTATTAAAACGTGCGTTGAGTGGTGATTATTGCATCTATTCTTCTATTTACATTCTAGTATGGCTCTATTAAAACCCTATATCGCCCCAATAACATGTCGTATTAATTATTATTTACATTCCAGTATGGCTCTATTAAAACGCCTATGTCTGTGATCTCGCCAGATACTCTACGCATATTTACATTCCAGTATGGCTCTATTAAAACTGTTACTATAGTGTTTGCATTGCCTATAGTATCAATTATTTACATTCCAGTATGGCTCTATTAAAACTCAGAGCTCGCACCTTCGAGAACCCATGTAGCTTCATTTACATTCCAGTATGGCTCTATTAAAACTATTAATGAAAGGCGGTGGCTGTAAATTGGAATTTAATTTACATTCCAGTATGGCTCTATTAAAGCACTATCTTGTGTAATCATTGATGCTTGGTGACTTGAATTTACATTCCAGTATGGCTCTATTAAAACTGTAAAAGGAGTTACAATAGAGGTGTTTTGTAATATATTTACATTCCAGTATGGCTCTATTAAAACTCTCATAAACCTTGTCATTTAGTTGCTTTTAATTAAATTTACATTCCAGTATGGCTCTATTAAAACAAATAACTATGTAACACAAGATATTAAATAAAGAGATTTACATTCCAGTATGGCTCTATTAAAACAGTGTTAGTAATATTAAGCGATGTTTGTTTAAAGATATTTACATTCCAGTATGGCTCTATTAAAACCCGTAAAAAAAGTCAGTGTTTTCAATGCTTTAGGAGCTTGAATTCCTACTTTTTGTCTGTCGACCTTCGATAGTGCATAATTAGTAGAGGGTCGACATATATTAAATGAAATTATCTGTATTGTCATCTTGGATACCTATAAATTCCTTTTTCAACCATTTGCTTGAGGACTCTTCGAATAAGATAACTGAATCTTTATTATCTCGGATATACTTTTTTATTTCCATCTTTAACATTTCCAACTTAGCCTTCGTCACCTCACCTTCAAAAACAGAGTTCTGAATATGATGCAAATATTTCTTGCATATTTTAAATACATTTCTAAGTACTTTAGCACCATTTTCTTCCTTATCAAGCATTATATCGTAAACCAAAATAATATACAATCTATATCACCACCAAATCTTAAATCCTTCATACTTTTCTTCATTCGTAAGGTGCTTAACTAATTTATAGAGCTCAAGTCTAATTAAATATCGATAAGAAACTACTTTTTGAAGAGTTCGATGTTTAATAGTAGTTGCCAATCGCTCATCATATTCACGTAAAATCTCTTTTCTCGTATTTTCCTTAATATACACATGATTTAATTCTTCAGAAAAGTCTTTTTTTAATACCTGTCTTTTATTAAGCATCGAAAAAATTAGTCTATCAGCAATCAAAGGTTTAAATATCTCAGCTATATCTAGGCTAAGCGAAAATCGTCTTTCACCTGGTTGATGAAGATAACTAACAAGTGGCGATAACTGTGTGTGATATATTTCACTCAATACAGTTGTATACACCATCATATTTATAAAAGAGAGCATGGAATTAATCATATTGTCTGGAGGATTTTTCACCCTTTTTTCAAAGTTAATTTCTTGATTAATTATAATTGTAAATGCTTCATAATAATTTTTTCTAATATTACCTTCTATACCCATAATTTCATTTATGCTTTTGCAGTTGTCAAATTTCATACGCAGATCATTTACTTTTTTCATAATAGTCGTCAAATTCTTTCCACGTTCGTTATAATATCGTATATTTCTATAAATATTAAATGCTGCCGCCTTAATGATCTCTTTTGCTATATATATTCGTTTCTCTTCATCTAAATAATGTCCCACTTGTTCTACAAATAAGAATCCTGAATTCAGTTGCTCCTTTGGATAGAAGCTTCCCGTATAAAACCCGTAGTAGTTAAAAAAATGAGTGGGAATACCATTTTGCCCTAAAAAGTTCATGAGCTTGCTGTTAAAATTAAGTTCCCCAAAAGCATAGATGGAGTCAACATCTTCTACCGGTATATATTTATTCCCTTCATTCTCGATTTCAAAGCTTAGGCTGTTATCTTTTCTTCTTAAATCACCATTCTTTGAAATATAATAATTTCTCTTCACGCCAAGTCACCTTCAATCAATTGTATAATATTTTTGTAATCATTTATACATAACATAACTCATAATAAGAACAGTTTTTACATACTTTACTCTTAATCTTATCTGGTACTCTATCACTTTGGCAAATGCTCTTAATATCCTGCAATATCCTTTCTATTTCAATTTCATCTTCATTTGTTAGTTTAATCTTTTCTCTTCTTTTAAGTACTGGATAGTCAATCATTCCAGTAATCCCAATAATTCCTTTGGATTTTAAATACCATAGATAATATTTTAACTGCCATATACCAGCCTCTTCTATAGATTTTGATTTTTTAACTTCATGGATTACTTTATACCCCTCAATAAAATCAATATTGATAACCCCATCAATCATAATATGCTTTTTTTCCCTCAAATAAGCATTTTGATCGATCATTTTCCCTATAATGACATTATCATTTTGGTTTTCCATTTGTATATCATGAAAAAAATACCATAATTTTCTATAACACACAAAATAGTAATAGAACATTACCCCTGTAACTTTTACATTATCTTTATCCATATAGTTATTCTCCATCTATAGACCCTCAATTCATAGACATATATTTACATAGGTTACTTTATACTGCTCTACAGTCACCTGGTTATTAATTCTTAATCTATCAAAAATACCTAGCATCGAAGTGATCCTCATAACCTTTTTTATTTTTATCTATTTGTACTCCCATCTGTTCTGTATAAGTACAATCAAGTATTATAATTTCATCATATTTCCCAATTTTCAGCCTATTAGATCGATAATCTCTTTTTAATTCCCTACTCTGAATATCAACAGTAAACTCTCTTAATTCCGATATCTTTTGTTGCATATTCTCTCTAAATTTTTTAACATCTACAGTGTGAACAGAATTTATTTCTTCAACTAATTGATTAATTGCATCCTTATTGCTTTCATAAATATCCTTAGGAATCACTGTCGTTGAAGCAATATTTCTAAAAATCTCTTTTACTTCGCTATTACTCTTCTCAAATTCATTAATACATTCCAAATAATCGATATTTTTTATTACCTTTTTATAATATTCTGTGTCTTTTAGACGTTCTGTCGAGTATACCTTTTCAATCATGTTCAGCTTTTGCTGTTCTGATAATCTTCCATCAACTCCTTTAAGTTCATCCTTAGAAAATGCAAATATATCTTTGTCAATAACATATCCAATACCGCTACAATCTTTATTACCACCATTAAAGACATGACAGTTATAACCATCTTGATTAAATACTCGTTTTCTATAACATCTACCTAGCCTCTGAAACAGTCCATTTATATCCGAAAGTTCAGTTATTAAGATATCAAAATCTATATCAAGAGATGCCTCTACAACTTGCGTAGCTATCCATATCCCTTCTAGGTGGTTGGCGCCACTTCCCATTTTCATAATACAACTTTCTTTATTCTTTCTATCTCTTCTAATAAATTTTGAATGTAGTAAATTAATTGAAACCTTCTTTTCATTCAACTCATCATTATTGTAAAGTTCTTCGAAAATCTGTTGTGCTTTCTTAACTGTATTACATATAACTAATATTCTATTATGATTAATTTTTGAGATAATTAAGTCACTTTGAATCTCATTATCGATAATCTGAACGCTGTGTCTGATTTTATTATCAATAAACGGCTTATCTGAAATTTCAAACTCAATACCTTCTCGTTTAATAAGATCAGTAACTATTCCAGGTAAAGTAGCTGTCAATATGGCAAATTTACCTCCAATTTTGTCGATAAATGATAACCCATAAATGAGATAGGCTAATAAATCTGATGAATACATTTGAATTTCATCAATAACCACTTTAGAATATGCTAATGTAGCTAATTTAGGTTCAAAACCATTATACCTAAAGACAAAGTCGAAAATCTGATCTAATGTACATATCGTAAGTGGAAGAGATAATTGTTTTGTTTTCTTGAAGTAATCTTCAATATCCTCTTCATCGTTATTTCTATTTTCTAGATATTTGCTATAGGTATCTGAATGAAGCAAAGCAACCATTTTCTTATGTTCAGTATCTACTAATCCTTCAGTAATTCTATTATATATTTCATTAATAGCTGTTTTAAGCGGTAACGTAAAAAACCCCTTATTATTTCCTATCCATAAAAGTCCCGCTTCTGTTTTCCCCATTCCTGTCTGAGCAACCACAACTACATTATGATCTGAATTATCTCTCATAAAAAGTTGTAGTTCATTCCAATCATAACCTGTTCTATCTAGTGCCTCTATAAGAAAATCATTTTGAGTCTCAACATCAATATTAGAACTTGCTGCATAATCTATTCTATTAAGAAGTCCCTTGACAAGAACATAGTTAAAAAACTGAGCATCATCACTATAAGTCTTCTGATTCGAAAAGTACTTCTTACTAATTTTCTTAACTCTTGTAATCACCAATTGATCATATGTAAAATTTACAGCTTCATGTTTCATTTGATTAACTTCATCTTCATAATGATCTACATCATAATTACCGCGATTATGGTGATAGGCAATCGCTTGTGCTATAATTTTAATTTCTTCATAGCTAAATTTTTCTTTTAATATTTGAGTATCTAGAAAGGAAAGGCTTAAAAGATTATGTGCTATTTCCTTTTCATCTTTACAAACCTTTTCAATTTTATTTTGGAATTTTAAGTTCATTTTACCTAGATCATGATATAAACAGGCAACTTTTAATATATCCCAATTTACTTGTAAATTGGGATATATCTGTTTTAATATTTCATAATTATTAAGCAGATTGTCAGTATGCTCTTGAATGGTTTCTATAGGATTTGATTTTGCTAGATAATTATTCATTTTACCTCCTAAATTGCAAATACAATATTATTATCTTCATCAATAGAAACAAACTCATCTTCAACCGCAGAAACTTTTGAAGAATATACTACCTTAATTTTATTCCATTGTCTGAATATCTTTGGCCTTTTCTCTGTCCCAACATTATTTAAAACATAGTTTTTATTTAGCTTGTACACCGTACCTCTTTGTTTAATTCCATCAGATTCACCTGATAAAACAATTTCTTTACCTATCATTTTCAAAGGTATGTACGCTGCATAACCCTTGGGTAACTCAATATCCTCTTTCAATTCAAGATTATTTATCTCAACAATTTTGACTTCTTTAATTATTGCCAGATCCTCTCTTCTTCCGAGGGATGGGAACTCTGCTGGCGAAACAAGTAACTCAACAATTTCATTAATTAAGTTTTGATCTTGAGGTATGATGTGTAACATCACTTCAACTTCTGAAAGAAGCTCAGTAGTAGCAATTCCTCTTCCTATTCCATATCCCCCTACCTCCAGCTGGTGTCTTCCTTTCTCATATGTCGTTTCAGGCTTAAACTCGTACCTTGTGAAAAGGTCATTGACTTTTGAATGAAATTTGCCTTGAATACTGACTTGCATTTTTTTATACTCTGTATAACCACATAAAGAATGAATCATTCCAATTACGGTTGAAAAAGGTGGAAGTGGATATGTTTCTTTTAGTTGAAAACTTGTAGGAACCTTATAATTAACCAGTTCTTGCTCTAGTTGGATTCTAATTGCTTTCATAATATTCACTTACCTTTGTTTTAAGTTTTGAAAATAATTCTGGCATCAAAATAGCATTGAGTCTTTCTTTTATCTCGTCATCATTTCCAAACTTACCATTTATAAGCCCACATACTGTATCCTCTTTAATCTGATCAAAAAGAACTCCCCTAATAGCCTCTACTACCACCATATTATCATTTACTTCAAGCACATTCTGAAATACAGGATTCTTAACATTATAAACACCACCAATAGCAAATAAAGGCTTTAAGTCTTCTCTTCTGCCTCGAATATCTCTATACAGTAATGATACTGTATCTAATAATTTATTTACTCTTCTTGCTTTTTCTTTTTTATCTAGAGCGATCTGATTATTATCATCAATCCCTACTTTATCTAGATCTATAACTATTGTATATCTATAGTAAGATCTATGTATTTCTGATTGGGCAATATTCATCCCCTTCATTTCATTACCCATTCTATCTGACAAACCCTTATTTGTTAAAAAATCCAAGTCGCCTTTGAACGTCTCAAGTGATACAGCATTTGAAAGTCTGACAACTGCTGAACGAGTTGTGCTTCCTTCACCCTTCTGTGTTTTCATATAACCAAAGAAATCAATTTCTGGGTACTCACTGATTGTAGCGTCTGGTGCAAATTGAACAACACTTTTATCTATTCTTGTCGGTGTTAAAGGTTCTCCTAACTGCTCAATAATGTTATATCTGATAGCTTGTCTTGAAATATATGTATATTGTTCACCATTTCCTCTAGCCATCTTTTTTAGTGAAGCAACATTTCCAATACCTTCACCATAATTAGCGCTTTCCGCTTCAAATATCATTGATAACATTAATCCTTTTGATTTCATTATTAGTTTCCTCCACTTGAATTTGGTTTATTGTTTCCATCAATCACCCCTGTTACAAAAGCATATCCCACAGTTTTAAATGTTTCAGTTTCTTTCAAACAATCAACAAAAAAATTTGGAACTTGTTTTCCTGTATATAAATAACAATTCAACACAGTATCCATAAACATTCCTTTATTATTTGTTTTTAGAGCATTCAATAACTTATAGGCAATTCCATTTAACTTGTTTTCAGAATGCTTTTCAATATACGCTTGCTTCAAATGATAACCAGCCCCACTATAGGACTTTAATAGATTTTTATCTGATATACTCATACATCCAGCTCCTTTTAAATATTCATAATTTATATTATTAACTACTTTAATATGCTTTTCTCCAAACCATACATCAGTTGGTTTACTTATTTTTACAATAATCATTTTATGGAGAATAGAAAATAAATTTTCATTGTTCAATAGCTTACGAATAACTTCTTCATAAATTCTTATGTAAAGATCGTTTTCTTTATAGGTCGCCTTAATCAAGTCGTTTAATTCTTCATTCGAATTTCTTAAGATCATTATTAACTTTTTAGATAAAATATTAAATCTGTACTTCATAGCTTCATTGTTTTCATAACTGACAACCTGGATATCTGCTAATTCATACTTTATACTCTCATTAACACTCTCCTGCATCGATGTAATCAATGCCTTGAAAGTAGTGTTTTGATTTCTTTCTTTGTCATTTAATACCTCAATTCTTATTCTCTTATTAATATTCACCGCATCTCTAATATTTTTATTTTCATTAATGAATATTCCTCTACCATAAACAGTTGTAAATCCAGCTGGTAGGCAATAGTATATAAGTCTACATAAAGGACATATTTCAATATCACTAACAAAATTCCAAATATGTGACGTTTTTCTTGCAGTATCAAAATACATTCTGTTCAAGAAATTCAGCCCTTTGTCAATATCTGATAATTTAATAGGGTTATCACATGCAAAGCAATTATAACCATATTTTGATTTGTCAGAATTATAATAACTACTTGCCTCTTTCTGTGTATCCTTAATATTCAACATGTTTGTATTAATATATTTATCAATTATTGCATTTGGAGCTTTACTTTTTTTTGTCTTTTGATCATAGTATCCAATACATTCCATCTTAAGTATTTCCATTTTGTGATCCATGATAATTTTCTTAATCTCATATAGAATTGTAATGTTTATATCTTTATTCTTTTTCGAAACACTGTTTAATTTCGTCATATCTATTCTGTTAACCTTATCTTTATATGCTGAATTTTTTAACTTGTCTTTTAAATATTTAATGTCATCATTGACAGTTTTTTCATCAATATTTTCATTAGATATTCTGAAATGGATTAACGACTCTATCTTTAATAATACATTTGAATATACCATTACTTTTTCATAAGTATCAATAAAATACTTAAAATACTTTTCCTCAAAATTATCTAATACATTAGCATTTATCTGCACAGTCTGTCCATAATACTCTACCTCATCCCCACAATGTTCAAGAATATTAACAAACCCCACAACACCTGCATTAAACAACCAATCAGTCAATTCTATTCTAATCTTGTCCTCTCTCAATCCTCTTCACCTCCTCCTTTGCATCTACTACAGCAATCTCTACCATACCAAATCCTTGTGATCTTCTAGACCCAATTCCAGCCTTATAAAGAAAGTCTAATATATAGGGTTCTGCAATAATCTTTAATACTCCAACATTTCCAATAACTCGTTTTTTTATTCTTTCTGTGAAATGCGCTATCCATACTGATTTCATTCTTATCATCTCAATTGTCATTTTTTCAATATCACGAGAAATCTCGTATTCCGAAAAATCATTTAAGCACTTCAAACTTTCTAAGATATTTACTTTCAATTGTTTCAAAAAACCCTCATCACTATATGATAAGTGATTATTTAGAGCATTGTTTCTTCCATCCTTGTCATGATGTCTAACAATAATGGGTGACATCGTCTTAAATACTACTGTTCTAGTTCTTACCACTCTATTTTTCATCATATTAATTGATTCAAGTGTCATTGTATTGTCTTTGGTAATATCAAAAGGTTTATTGAGCATTTTAGTCATAGAATTGTAGAAGTTTATTCCCCATTCATACTCATAACATGAGAAGTTAAATATAACATTAGAATTATCAAGTATTATTTTATCTTCAAGAAATTTGGGATTATTTAAAAGTAGAGAAAAGGTAAAAGGCTTAACCCTGTTAATTTTATTCCCATTAAAACTTTCATAATTTTCATAGTAAAATTCTTTTGCTTCTTCTTTTAGTGCCGTTTTCAAAAAAAATAAAAAATACCGTCTGTAGTCGAGTGGGATTTCCTCTTTCTTTAATTTGAAAGTCAGTTTAAATCGCACAATTTTCACCATCCTTTTAATAATCTACTCTTATATTTTAATCCAAATATAAGTCTATTTCTATACTTCACTTTTTCTGTTTTAAGGTTCCAAAAATAACTTCTATTTTGCTGAAATTTTAATATTTTGTTACTCAATAATTATTAGATTCCAATATTTAGAACCTATTTGTATTGTTCTAATGCTTTTTGATATTTTCCTTCAAAATAATTCCTTAGTGAACTAGGTTCAATTATTTCTACCATATCCAAAAACTGGGAAAAATAAATCTCTCCTTTCTTTTCAGAACATTCAAAAACACATACTGATTCTTCACGAGAAATAAGCTTCGGTCTATTGTGTAATGCCTTCTTATAGATACTTATAAATGTCAAGTTAATAATGCAAACTTTTGATCATATAAGAATGTAGTTTTTTACTCAGATTCTTGTTTAATATGATCTTTTAATCTATATGATTTT
>PGZO01000025.1 GCA_002841375.1 Firmicutes bacterium HGW-Firmicutes-7
TGAGAACCCTATATGATCCGCCTCATATTATATACGTTAAAGGAAAGCTCGTAGAAGAGCAGCAAATCAAAATAGCAATTGTAGGTGCTAGAAGATGTTCTAATTATGGGAAGAAAGTGGCAGAATATTTATCTAAAAGATTAGCAGAGAACAATGTAGTGGTGGTTAGTGGCATGGCTAGAGGAATAGATACGGCGGCACATAAAGGAACACTAGAAGCAGGTGGAGCTACGGTTGCTGTACTTGGCTGTGGTGTAAACATTTGTTATCCAGAAGAGAATTATAAATTAATGAAAGAAATAATTGATTTGGGCTGTGTGTTGTCTGAAACACCTGTGAATGCAGCACCTGTTCCTGGAAACTTTCCACTTAGAAATAGAATTATTAGTGGATTATGTGATGGTGTTTTAGTTGTTGAAGCCGCGGGGAAAAGTGGTTCTTTAATAACAGCTGATTGTGCGCTAGAGCAAGGAAAGGATGTTTTTGCAATACCGGGTAGAATCTTCGACACTTTCAGTGAAGGCACAAACCAATTAATAAAAATGGGTGCTAAACCTGTACAATGTGTTGAAGACATATTAGAGGAATATATAGATATCGGTGAAAATACAGTTGAAAATAAAATGGTTATAACACTTGATAAAGGAGAGGAAATGGTATATTCATGCATCAGTTTTGAACCGATTCATTTGGATACACTATATAGAAAGGTATCGATGAATATTGATGACATTCAATTGATGTTAATGAAGTTAGAGCTTAAAGGTGTTATTGAACAATTGCCGAGTAAGTATTATATGAAAAGTAAAAAGTAACAGTTGGAAAATTAAGACTATTACCTAGGATATAGTCATTTTTTTGCTAATAGTATTAATTTATTAGATTAAAATTTTAATATAATACTTTCGGGTAAGCTATAACAAAACAAAATGGATCAAGGTATACTGATCCATTTTTTTGTAAGAGAGAAGCATATAGCAAAAACAATTGAATATAGTTTATATACATTAAAGGAAAGTTCGTAGAAGAGCGGCAAATCAAAATAGCATTGTAGACACTAGAAGATGTTCAAATCGTGGGAAGAAAGTGGCAGAATATTTATCTAAAAGATTAGCAGAGAATAATGGAGTGTAGTTAATAAAAATGGGTGTTAAACCTGTACAATGTGTTAAAGATATATCAGAGGAATATATAGAGTTTGCTGAAAATACAGTTGAAAATAAAACTGTTTTTCAAAAAACACTTGAAAAAGGAGAAAAAATAGTATATTCTTGTATCAGTCTTGAACCGATTCATTTGGATACACTATATAGAAAAGTATCGATGAATATTGATGACATTCAATTGATGCGAATAAAGTTAGCGCTTATAGGTGTTTTTAACAATTGCCGAGTAAGTATTATATAAAAAAGGTTTAGTGGAGGAAAGAAATGGCAAAAAACTTAGTGATCGTAGAATCTCCAGCAAAGGCAAAAACTATTAAGAAATTTTTAGGAACCAACTATAAAATTGAAGCCTCCATGGGACATGTAAGAGATTTACCAAAAAGTCAAATGGGTATTGATATAGAAAATGATTTTGATCCAAAATATATAACGATACGCGGAAAAGGAGATTTATTAGCTACACTAAGAAAAGAAGTGAAGAAAGCAAGTAAGGTTTATCTTGCGACTGACCCTGACCGTGAAGGTGAAGCAATATCTTGGCATTTAATGCGCGCATTAAATTTGGAAGATAAAACTACCTACAGAATTACTTTTAATGAAATAACGAAAAATGCCATCCAAAACTCAATCAAAAATGCAAGAGAAATTGATATGGATTTAGTGGATGCGCAGCAAGCAAGAAGAATGC
The DNA here is from genome assembly GCA_002841375.1 of Firmicutes bacterium HGW-Firmicutes-7. Taxonomy (GTDB): domain Bacteria; phylum Bacillota; class Clostridia; order Lachnospirales; family Vallitaleaceae; genus HGW-1. Next base: position 1,855 of record PGZO01000025.1, read on the forward strand.
TTGATAGAATTGTTGGTTATAAAATTAGCCCATTGCTATGGAAAAAGGTTAAGAAAGGATTAAGTGCAGGAAGGGTGCAATCAGTAGCGCTCAAACTCATTTGTGATAGAGAGAAAGAAATAGATGCATTTATCCCCGAAGAATACTGGCATATAGATGCCAAATTAATGGATAAGGCTTCTAAGGATGAATTTATCGTTCGGTTTTATGGGATCGGAGATAAAAAAAAGGTATTAACCAATGCTGAAGAAGTTCAAGAAGTTGAAGAAGCCATTAAAGATAAGCCTTGTACAATTTATGATATGAAGGAGAAAGAAAGAATTAGAAAACCTTTACCACCCTTTATAACAAGTACGATGCAACAAGAAGGCGCAAAAAAATTAAATTTTACTACTTCTAAAACGATGAGAATTGCTCAACAGTTATATGAAGGGATAGAAATAAAAGGTAAAGGAACACTTGGACTCATTACTTACTTAAGAACAGATTCAACGAGAATTGCAGATGAAGCACATAGTTCTGCTATTAGTTATATAGATGAAAAATATGGTAAGTCTTATGCAAATCCTGAAAATATTGTTTCAGATAAAAAGAAAAAAGTTCAAGATGCACATGAAGCGATACGCCCGACTTATGTCGAACTTGAACCAGAACAAATAAAAGATTCATTATCTAAAGAACAGTACAAACTATATAAGTTAATTTGGAGTAGATATGTTGCAAGTCGAATGATGCCAGCAAAATATGATGTCAAATCAATAAAAGTTGACATTGATATATATAGATTTACTGCATCACTATCTATTTTATCTTTTGAAGGATTTTTGAAAGTTTATAAAATTGATGATTCGGATGAAGGAAATAATGAAGGTGACGCTGAGGTTGATCAACAAATAACGAACATTAACATGGAATCTAGTTTGAAGCTTGCTGATGTTGAAGATAAGCAGCATTTTACACAGCCACCAGCACGGTTTACTGAAGCTTCTCTCGTTAAAACGTTAGAAGAAAACGGTGTAGGCCGACCTAGCACGTACGCACCAACTATATCTACTATTCTTGCTAGATATTATGTATCAAAGGAAACGAAACAACTATTTCCTACGGAACTAGGAGAAATAGTGAGCGAGATTTTACAAGAGTATTTTAGTGAAATTGTAGATGTAGGATTTACAGCATCACTTGAGGACCAATTGGATCACGTTGAAGAAGGGGACATGGAATGGAAAAATGTTCTTCGAAATTTTTACCCTCACTTTAGCGAAACGGTTGATAAAGCGGAAATAGAGATAGGGAAAATTGAAATAAAAGATGAAGTGTCAGACGTAATATGTGACAAGTGTGGAAGGAATATGGTCATTAAAATTGGGAAGTTTGGTAAATTTTTAGCTTGTCCTGGTTTTCCGGAGTGTAGAAATGCAAAACCTATATATGAAAAGATAGATGATGTGGTATGTCCTACCTGTGGAACAGATATATTAGTAAAGAAAACGAAAAAAGGTCGTAGGTATTACGGTTGTGAGAGTGGAGATTTTATGACATGGAACAAGCCTACTTCAGAAAAATGCACTATTTGTGGATCAATAATGATTGAAAAAGGTAAAAATTTAATGTGTATTAATCAAGAATGTAAAAACGTGGTGTCGAAAGATTAAAGAAAGTGTTATTTTTTCTAGAAATTGCTTGTTATCTGAAAAAATATGTACTATAATGAAATTGTATTGTAAGTCAATGGTAATTTAGGAGGGATGCATCAAAGTGAGCGTTCAATTATTGGATCGAACAAGAAAAATAAACAGGTTATTACAAAAAACAGGAACTCAGAGAGTTATTTTTACAGACATTTGTGAAGTTTTGAGTGAAATATTAAATTCAAATGTACTTGTTTTAAGTAAAAAGGGGAAATTACTTGCAATACATGAAGTCAAGGGATTTTATCAAGTGCGAGAGTTACTCACTGATAACATGGGCACTATTGTTGATGAAAAGCTGAATGATAGAATATTAAATATTCTTTCAACAAAAGAGAACATTAATTTGGAAACATTAGGATTTACTAATGAGGTTACAACCAATAAAATCGTGGGCATGGTTGTACCAATTGACATCGCTGGTGTTAGATTAGGGACATTATTCTTGTATAGGCAAACTAAAAACTATCATATAGAAGACATAATACTCGGGGAATATGGTGCTACAGTAGTTGGGCTTGAAATCATGCGATCCATTAACGATGAGAATTCAGAAGAAACAAGGAAAACAGCTATTGTGAAGTCAGCAATTGGGACGCTTTCTTTTTCAGAGCAAGAAGCAATCAAACATATATTTAATGAACTTACGGGTAGAGAAGGCATATTAGTAGCAAGTAAAATTGCAGATAAAGTTGGAATTACAAGATCTGTAATTGTTAATGCTCTTCGTAAATTTGAAAGCGCAGGGGTTATTGAATCTAGATCGTTAGGAATGAAAGGTACATATATAAAAATCCTTAACGAAGTATTACTGGAAGAGTTGGAAAAAATTTGAGGATGAAATTTAATGGATTGAAAATTAAAGGGAGTGTTTTTTCACTTCCTTTTTCATTTTTTGTAGTATTAATCTGCTATTTTATGAAGTTTGAAGATGGCATAAAAGCTATATTATAAACAGTGAAATGCCTTGTTCTTCTATATTAAAATGTACTATTAATTTAAAATTTAAAAATGATAATGAGTAAAAGGTGCAAGAATAACTTCGAAAAGATTAAAGCAAAATAATGGTTTATATTACAAAGTTATACAAATTGAATAAAAAATCTTGTTTTTTTTAAAAGTATATATTGTACATTTTCCTGTAAGCTGATACAATATATAGTGGATATAGGAATAAAATGACGGATACTAGAATAAATTGTTCCGATATTCAAACCAATTTGTTCTAATGAATTTAAGGTGGGTGATTGTATGAGAATGCACAACAATACAAATGTATTAGCAAAGGCATTAGATGCTTCGTGGTTAAAGAGTGAAGCGATTTCTAATAACATTGCTAATGTTGATACGCCAGGTTATAAAAGAAGTGATGTAGTTTTTGAAAGTTACTTACAACAAGCACTCGATTCTAAAGGTAGAATTAAACAAGGTTCTTTATCAAGAGTGTCTCCTAAGGTCATTAAAGATAATACCAATCTGAGTTATAGAATTGATGGCAATAACGTGGATATTGATACGGAAATGGCTTATATGGCACAGAATCAAATAAAATATAACACTTTAATTAGTCAGGTTAATTATAACTTTAATAGATTGAAAATGGTCTTAGATAGATAATTGATTGGAGGTAAGTAGCATGTCTGTATTTAATACAATGAATGTAAGTGCAACGGGTATGACAGCTCAAAGACTTAGAATGGATACTATTTCCCAAAATATTGCAAACGTTAATACAACAAGAGGGGACAAGGGTGGACCCTATAGAAGAAAGATACCAGTATTTGAAGAGATTAATACACACAAAAACTTTTCGAATATGCTAAATCAATATCTTGGTGAGTACTCAAAAGTTGGTGGCGTAAAAGTGAAAGAAATCGTAGAAGACAAATCTCCATTTTTGTCACTATATGATCCTGCTCATCCAGATGCGAATGCTGAAGGATATGTATTAATGCCAAATGTTAATTCACTAGAAGAAATGACCAACCTTATTTCTGCAAATAGATCTTACGAAGCAAATGTTACTGCATTTAATTCAAACAAGTCTATGCTCGCCAAAGCATTAGAAATTGGCAGATAGTTTATCGTAAAGGAGTGATATTATGGCTTTAAATATACAAGAATTATCTAAAATTGGGAATATTGTTCAACCCGGAAACAATGGAAGTACGAATAAAACCAATGCCTTTGATGAGCTCTATAAATCTGCTATTGGAATGATCAATGAAACAAATCAGCTTCAAAAAAATGCTGAACAACAAAGCATGGATTTTGCTATTGGTAAAGTAGATAATATTCATGATGTCATGATTGCGCAAGAAAAGGCAAACGTTGCATTACAGTATACTGTAAAAATGAAAAATGCAGTTATGGATGCATACAATGAAATTATGAGAATGCAAATATAAATACTTGCTTTTGATACAACAACATATGGATAAAAAGTAAGACTACATTAAAGGAGTGGCAATATGCCTGAATTTATTCGTAAAATAACTGGACAAATAACGGATTTTTGGAACAGTTTAAAAGTAAAAAGTAAAATTCAAATCATTGTGGCTCTTGTAGTGACCGTGGTTGCGTTGGGCATTTTAGTGTATGTGTTAAGTCAACCCACAATGACTAAATATGCATCAGGGCTTGAACCTGATAAAATGAATCAAATTGTGACAGTTTTGGACGAAGCAAAAATACGATATGAAATTAGTGAAGATGCAACAACAATTTACGTGGATTCCAAGAGAAAGAAGGATGTAACACTACTTACGGAAGAGATAGGGATACTCTCCGATGCGGAAATGACTTGGGATCAAGCGCTTTCCAACTCCTTAACAACCACTTCAAGTGAGAAGCAAATTAAATTTCAACTAGCTTTTGAAGAAGAGTTGAACAATAAAATTGAAACATTAGATTCAATTAAGAATGCGTATGTTAAACTTGACGTTGCGAAAGAAGATACAACAATTTTTGATGAAAACAAGAAAAGTTCTGCAACAGTTATTTTAGAAACGAAGCAAGATCTTAACGAGAATCAGGTAGCGGGTATTGTTAACTTTCTTAAAAATGCAGTTTCTAACTTAGAAGAAGGTAATATTTCAATGATGTCTACTAATGGAAAGCTACTGTTTGATGGATCTTCAAAAACTAGTACGTCAGGTAATATTGGGTCTAAGCTAGATTATGAGTTTGCAAGAGAACTAAATGTTGAAGCAAAGCTTAGAAGTGTACTATTAGCTGGTGGGGAATTTGATGATGCCACCGTTTCAGTCGATTTAGCTATAAACTTCGATGAGCTATCATCTGTTTCTGAACAAGTAACAGGTGTTAATGGTACGAATAAAGGTGTTATAACACACGAATATAAAAGTGAATCTGAAGGAACTAATTCTGATGCAGGAGGAGCGCCTGGAACAGATGCTAACGGCGATGAAATTACGGATACGATGATAGACACAGGTTCGAATTCATTTAACACCAGCACTGTTTCTGAAATTGATTATGAACCAAGTAAAACTGTAACTTCTGAAACGAAAAATATTGGAAATATCATACATGCAGATTCTACCGTATCTGTTATTCTTAATAAGTTTGTTAAGTATGATCAAGCCATCCTTGAAAGTCAAGACGCTTTAGGTGATTTGACTTGGGAAGAATATAAAGCTCAGATGGATGTAAGAACGAAAATTGAGGATTTAGATCCTGATCTTATTCGTTTGGTTCAAACTACTGCAAAAGTTGATAATGTAGCAGTAATGGCATATAGCAATCCTATTTTTATTGAAAAAGAAGTCAAGGAAATTCCTTTCTTAAATTACATATCAGTGTTAATTATAGTAATACTTATTGGATTGTTAGGTTATGCAGTATATAAAGGCACTACACCGGTAGAAATTACTGAGGTTGAGCCTGAGTTATCAGTCGAAGATTTACTCGTTTCGACTAAGAGCAAACAAGAATTAGAATCTATAGAATTTGACGGGAAGTCGGAAACAAGAATTCAAATAGAAAAGTTCGTGCAAGAAAATCCAGATGCAGTTGCTCTATTATTGAGGAACTGGCTGAACGAAGATTGGGAGTGATGAAATGGCAGGAGATAAAGGTGGCATGAAAGGCGTACAAAAGGCATCAATACTGTTAATTGCATTAGGCCCTGAAAAATCAGCGCTCATATTTAAACATCTAAAAGAAGAAGAGATAGAACAGTTAACACTTGAAATTGCAAACACAAGAAGCGTTTCCCCTAAGGAAAAGGAAAAGGTGTTACAAGAATTTTATGATGTTTGTTTAGCTCAGCAGTATATTGCTGAAGGCGGTATTGGATATGCTAAAGATTTACTGGAAAAAGCTTTAGGTGCTGATAAAGCAATCGAAGTGATTGGACGATTAACAGCATCTCTTCAAGTTCGTCCATTTGAATTTGTTCGAAAAACAGATGCAGGACAATTACTGAATTTTATTCAAGATGAACACAATCAAACGATTGCATTAATACTATCTTACTTAAATCCTCAGCAATCAGCTATGGTACTTGCTGCGCTACCACAAGAAAAGCAAGCAGATGTTGCTAGAAGGATTGCGCAGATGGATAGAACCTCACCTGACGTTGTTAAGGATGTTGAAGATATTCTAGAGAGAAAGTTATCTTCTCTTGTAACGCAAGACTACACAATTGTTGGCGGTGTAGATGCCATTGTTCAAATCTTGAACTCTGTAGATAGAAGTACTGAAAAACATATTATGGAAACACTTGAAATTGAAGATACTGAGCTTGCTGAAGAAATCAAGAAGAAAATGTTTGTATTTGAAGACATTATGTCACTTGATGATAGATCTATTCAAAGAGTTCTTAGAGAAGTGGATAATAACGATTTAGCGATTGCTTTAAAAGGTTCAGGAGAAGAAGTTCAAAATGTTATTTTCAATAACTTATCAAAACGTTTGGCTACGATGATCAAAGAAGACATGGATTATATGGGCCCTGTACGTTTGAAGGATGTTGAAGAAGCGCAGCAAAAAATTGTTAATATCATTAGAAAACTTGAAGATGCTGGTGAAATCGTTATTTCTAGAGGCGGAGGTGACGAGATAATTGTCTAGTATTATCAAATCCCCGTTTGTATCTTTGTCAGAACAAAAAAAGAAAATTGAAGTAATAAATAGTAACGATTCAAAAATTATTAATCCTAGTTTTCAAGTGTCTAATCTTGAAGATGAATTAGATGCTCCCTCTCAGGACAACGGTGATTTCTTTCCTTACGATGAGGTCAGTGAAGAGCCCTGCGTCGATGAAGGCTTAATCCCAGCTAATGTTATAGAGGATGCGATGAAGCAAGCAGAGGAAATTATTGAGGGTGCAAAGGAAGCTGCTACTACAATTGAAGTAGATGCAAATGCTAAAGGATATGATGAAGGGTTTAAGGTAGGTAAAAAGCAAGCACTTAAGGAAGAACAAAAATTAAAGCTTAAATTAAAAGAAGAATTAGAAAGAGCCGTTCAAGAAAGAAAAAAAATCATTACTGACCTGCAACCTAAGGTTGCAGAAGTAATCCATCGTCTGGTTCAAAATATGGTAGGAATCCAAAAATTTGATCAAGATGTTATTTTGCATTTGATTAAATTAGGCTTAGAGGAAGTTGAATTATCTGGTGATTTAATTATAAGAGTGTCTACAGATGATTATGATGAAGTGAACCATAATAAAGAGAAACTAATTGAAAATTTAAGCGATAAATTAAGCTTTGAGGTGTTACAAGATAGTAAGCTAAATAAAAATGATTGTATTATTGAGACCTCTCTTGGGCGTGTCAACTGTAGTTTGAAGGAAAGAATGGATGGACTTCTTAGACAGCTACAGCTAATTGAAAAAAGCTATAGCTCATACCAATAGACTGGGTGATAAATATGAATAAAATTGATTTTAATACATATGAAGAACTGTTTAAAAAGTCCTATATTAAGCATATAGGAAAAGTTACTAAAATAGTTGGACTAACTGTGGAATCTCTTGGCCCGAATGTAAATATGGGTGAGGTATGTAGAATCGTATCTGACAATGTTTCAGTATTTGCTGAAGTCGTAGGATTTAGAGAGAATAAAATTCTACTTATGCCATTAGGGGAACTAACAGGGATCGGTCTAAATAGTACAGTTGAAGCACTTGGTCATTCCCTTCAAGTGTCAGTTAGTGACGATTTATTAGGTAGGATATTAGATGGCTTAGGGAAACCTATTGACAATCTTGGACCAATATATACAAATACATTATATAACATTGAAAATGAATCTCCAGACCCTTTGACAAGAAATAGAATATGTGATCCTCTACCAATTGGTGTTAAAGCAATTGATGGGTTACTGACCATTGGAAAAGGACAAAGAGTAGGTATTTTTGCAGGTAGTGGAGTTGGTAAAAGTACATTAATGGGGATGATTGCAAGAAATACTTCAGCAGATATTAATGTAATAGCATTGATAGGCGAACGTGGAAGAGAAGTAAGAGAATTTATTGAGCGCGATTTAGGTGAAGAAGGTCTAAAAAGATCTGTTATAATCGTTGCCACTTCGGATAAACCAGCATTGATTAGGCAAAAAGCTGCTAAAACAGCAACAGCTATTGCGGAGTATTTTAGAGATCAGGGAAACGATGTTTTGTTTATGATGGATTCACTAACAAGATTTTCTATGGCACAAAGAGAAATCGGCTTGGCTATTGGAGAACCTCCAGTAAGCAGAGGATATACGCCATCTGTTTTTTCTGTAATGCCTAAGTTACTAGAGCGAGCAGGAACATCTGAGAAAGGTTCTATTACTGCACTTTATACAGTGCTTGTTGATGGAGATGATATGAATGAGCCTATTACTGATACCGCAAGAGGCATATTAGATGGGCATATTGTACTATCGAGAAAGCTCGCAAACAAAAACCATTATCCTGCTATTGATGTACTTCAAAGTGTTTCAAGGGTTATGCCAGAGGTTGTATCAAATGAGCATAAAAAAATTGCCAATGAGTTTAAAGCTACATTGGCAATTTATACTGATGCAGAAGATCTTATTAATATTGGTGCTTATTCAAAGGGAAGTAATAGCGATATCGATTATGCGATTTCTAAGAATAACGAAGTAAAGGCTTATCTTCGACAAGAAACTGATGAGAAATTTGAACTTGATGATGAAATAGAGCTCTTAAAGAGTATATTTATAAATTAAGGAGATATGACCTATGGGAAGATTTGCCTTTAAACTTCAAAATGTTTTAAATATTAAAGAAAAAATTGAAGAACAGAAAAAGATTGAATTAGGAAACGCTACAATATATCTCAATCAACAAGTGGCAATATTTAATTCATATAAGGAAGCGTTAAATTGTCAAGTTCAATCTTTTAATGATAAAAATGGTAAAAGTATATTAGCGAAAGAACTCATAGAACTAAACGGCTATATTAAATATTATGAAGAAGAAATTTCTAATCAAAAAATAGTGATTCAGAATGCCAATGATGTTGTTGAACTGAAAAGAAAAGCATTAAATGTTGCGTTGATTGAAAGAAAAACATATGAAAAGCTTAAAGAGTTAGCACTTGAAAATCATTTACTAGAAGAGCAATCGCTTAGCAACAAACATTCGGACGAAGTAAACAGTTATAACCAATTAATGAAGTCGATATCACAATAATGAGGAGGTAAAAAATGGAAGATATGAAAGAATTGAATGAGTCAACATCAGAAAAAAATAAAAAGCCTCCGAAGGTAAAAAAACCTCCAAAGGCCAAAAAGCCTCCAAAGCCAAAAAAAGTGCCTGCTGAAAAAAGGCAAAAGATCGTATCTTCAGAAGATCAAGACAAAGGAAGCGGTAAGGTATTTATGCTATTTATTGTTCTTTTTGTGTTAATTGGCGCGTTTATATTACTAGTAAAATTAGATGTTGGCGGAATTGGTACCAATGTTCTAGGTCCAAAACTTAAAGATGTTCCTGTTCTTAATCTTATGTTACCCAAGATGGAAAATCCGGATACAAGTCACGATTCGACATCCTATAATTTTGAAACGATTGATCAAGCTGTAGAAAGATTAAGAGCAACAGAAATTTTACTAAAGGAAAAAGAGAAAGAAGCCGAAAAACTAAATGAGACAATTAACCTAAATAAGATAGAAATAGAAAGATTAAAGGTTTTTGAGTCAGAACAAGTACAGTTTAAAAACGACAAAGACGAATTTGATTTGCTAGTATCAAAAAATGTAGGTTCAGACGACTATATTGCCTATGTTGAAAAGGCGTATCCTGAAAATGCATTAACAATTTATGAAAGCTTAGTTAAAGTAAAGCAATTCAATGAAGAAGTTGCGGAAATAGCTATTATGTACCAAGAAATGAAGCCAAAAAATGCTGCTGCAATATTAGAAGAAACAATTAGTAAGAACATTGATATGGCAGCACAAATTTTATTGCAATTAGAACCTTCTCAAGCAGGTGCAATTTTAGCTGCTATGGATTCAACAGTGGCAGATAAGATTTCTAGATATATGTACCCTGAAAATATTTAAAAAAAATGAGAAAGGAGGAATAGGATGAACGCAGTTGCAGTTAGTAGGGTTGCAACGAATATGAGTAAAAACTTTGACACAAAAGGTAAGACAACATCGAACGCTTTTGATTCAATACTTGGAAGCTCTATGAAAACAAGATCAATTGAAAATTCTACTAAAGTAGGACATCAAGCGTCTAAAATTCAAAAGAGTGAATACAAAGAAACAAAAAAAACGGAACAAGTTGATCAAAGTAAGCCCCCAACTTCAAAAAAAATTGATGTCGAAAAGGTAGAGCAAAAAGTACTGGAAAAAGTAGCGAAAAAATTAGGTATCTCAGAAGAAGAATTAAATGAGATTATGGCAACACTTAATTTGAACTTTATGGATTTGTTTTCAAACAAAGGAATTCAAGCTTTGGTTAACGAAGTTTTTGGAACGAAAAATGAAGTAGAGCTACTAACCAATGAAGAAGCTTTTAGTGCTTTTAAAGACATTAAACAAGAACTGAATCAAATTTTAAATGAAGAAGAAATTGATTTTAAAGACTTACATAAAGCAGTTACAGATTACCTGAAAGATACAAGTGATAAAGCTAGCAATGAAACAATCAAAGTACCAAGTAAAGAAAATATTGAAGAAACGAAACCTCAACAAGTAATAAATGGCGTTAAAGTTGAAGTTGAAGATTCAAGGGTTAAAACAGATCAAAGCAGAAATACGAATGAAGCAAAACCCCTTGAAGTTCAAGTTGAAGACAATAATACTGACCATAAGAATCAAGGTAATCGTAATAATGGTTTTGAAAATCAATTTAATAATGCATTGTCTCAAACAGTGGTGCAGAAATTTGAAGTGGTTTCACCAAATGGCATTGACGAAATTGTCTTTCAAGAAACAACAGTCAAAGATATATTTACTCAAATTACAACTCAAGTTAAACTTTCGATAACAAATGATTCTAAAACAATGCTTCTTCAATTACAACCAGAGAATTTAGGGAAAATTGCTTTTTCTGTTAGAAGTGAAAACGGCATGATGACAGGTCAAATTGTAGCTGAAAATAATAGTGTTAAAGAAGCCATAGAAATGAATTTAGCAAGCTTAAAAACAAACTTGGAGCAACAAGGTATTAAGCTGGATGAAATCAAAGTGGTAACTGGAAATACAAATCAATTTTTTAGTAAGAGTGACCAACAAAAGGATTCAAATCAATTCTCAAAAGGAAAAAGAAGAAGAAACCTCGAAGCAGTTTCACAAATGGACGACATTAAAATGCAGGATATGAAAGAAACACTTAGAAGTACCGGTTTAGAAGAAGAAGAAAATTCAGTAGATTATTCAGCATAAGGAAGGTGAAAAAATGTCAGATGTAAGTTCAACATCGAAAATAATGGAACAATATGGTTTAAGTGAAAATACGAAAACAAAAAGTAATGATTTAGGTAAGGATGCATTTTTAAATCTACTAGTAACCCAAATGAGATATCAAGACCCGCTGAATCCAACAAGTGATAAAGACTTTTTGGCTCAAATGGCGCAGTTTTCATCCTTAGAACAAATGCAAAATCTAAATACCAGTACACAATTATCACAAGGCTATGCATTAATTGGTAAGTTGGTTGAAGGAACAATTATTAACCAAACTACGATGGAGTCAAAAACGATAACAGGCTTTGTAGATGGCGTGAATTACAAATCAGGAAAGACCTATTTAGTAGTAAACGATCAAGAAATTTTACTTGATCAAGTATCTAAGGTAAGCTACATAGACTTTGAGTCAGCATCAATAGAATCCTTAAATAAAGTAAACGAAGCGCTAAAAGCTATCCAAGAACAATTAAAGAAGCTAACGCCAGAAACAGAAGAGGAAACAGACGAAACGACAGAAGATACGGATGATGATAGTACAGACGAGGTTACATAAGGAAAAGAAATTGACAAGGAGGGTCAAAAATGAGTATTCAAAACAGACCAATCCCCTCAATACAACAAGTACAAAGCGAGCATTTAGGTAGTACGAAAGTTAAAAGAACCAACAATATACCTACCTCGAGCTTTGGAAGTATTTTTCAGCAAAAGCTACAGGAAAAAGAAACAATTAAATTTTCTAAGCATGCAAATATGAGATTGGATTCTAGAAATATTCGACTTACGGATGAACAAATTACAAAAATCCAAAAGGGTATAAGTAAAGCAGAAGAAAAAGGTATTAAGGAGTCTTTGGTTCTAATTGACAACATTGCTTTAGTTGTTAATATTGAAAATAAGACAGTCGTAACAGCGCTAGACCAACAAGAAACAAAAGATTATGTTTTTACAAATATTGATGGTGCCGTAGTACTATAGCTGGACCTCGAGAAGGAAGCTATTAATTCCTGAATGATAGAAGGAATTAGCTAAGACATTAAACTACTTAAGAATTAAGGAGGTCATTTATTATGATGCGTTCTATGTACTCTGGTGTTTCAGGTTTAAGGATTCACCAAACTAAAATGGATGTTATCGGTAACAATATTGCAAATGTTAATACAGCAGGCTTTAAATCAAGCCGTGTTACATTTAGTGAGGTATTTAGTCAAACGATTCAAGGTGCTAGTGGTTCCAGTCAAAATAAAGGTGGTACGAATCCAATGCAAATTGGCCTTGGTGCGAGTATATCCTCTATTGACATAGATATGACAGAAGGTGCTGCGCAGAGAACAGATAATCCTTTAGATCTAAAAATTGAAGGAGATGGATTTTTTGTAGTATCTGATGTGACAGGAAATAAATTTACAAGAGCGGGCGCTTTTAGAATTGATCAAGCCGGGAATCTCGTATCTCCTGAGGGTTTAAACCTAATGGGCTGGTATCCAGATCCAACTTCAGGTGATATTATCAAATCTAAAGCTTCACCGTTACAAATTCTCAATGCTGAAAACTCTTATGTTAAACCAGAGTTTACGCAAAATATGACCTTATCAGGGAATATTGATAAGAATGATCCTCAATTAGCGCCAGCTAAAGGAGGCGTCCCATTAGAAATAACTTTTTATGATAACTTGGGATATAAATATTCAGCTAATTTTACGGTAACTAGTACAGGGACTGATGGCGAATTTGATTTTACTTTAGATAGCGTAACAAGTTCTGATACGGGCCTTCCAGTTGCAGGTGCAGCACTTGGTGCATCCACGTTAGAATTTGATATAACGACAGGATTGCTTACAAATCCCGCATCCATTGATATTACGGGTTTAACAGACGCATTTGCTGATCCCATTACGATTGATCCTACGGGCATAACGATGTTTTCAGGTAACTCAACTATCGGAGGCGCGGCTGGAGATAAGAACGGTTTGAATGCAGGTAGAGCACCAGGTGCAATATCAGGCTTTGAAGTTGGTTCTGATGGTAAAATACTAGGAAGATATTCAAATGGTGAAACCAAATTACTTGGTCAAATCATTATTGCAAAATTCCAAAATCCAGCAGGGCTACAAAAAATCGGTTCGAATCTATTTGTAACAACAAGCAACTCAGGAGATTTTGATGGAATTGGGGAAGATATTACTTCTTCTGGTGGTAGTTTAAATGCAGGCGTACTTGAAATGTCAAATGTTGACTTATCAAGAGAGTTCACTGAAATGATTACGACCCAAAGAGGTTTCCAAGCAAATTCAAGAATTATTACATCATCCGACGAAATGTTACAAGAACTTGTAAATCTTAAGAGATAATGATACAATAAACTGATTGAAATTGTTGCATGATATAGGCTAAAGCCTGTATTATGCAGCAGTTAAGATCCTTTTTGACAGCTGAGCTGTCTATTAAAAAAGCAGGTGATTGTATGATATTTGTAACTAAAATGAACAATGAAACAATCCTATTAAACAATGATCTAATTGAAACAATTGAAGAAACACCTGACACAGTCGTCACATTAACAACCGGAAAGAAATTGATCATTAAAGAATCAAGCAAAGAGGTATTAAAGCGAGTGATAGATTTTAAGATGAAAATTTATAATGGGGACTACGATTACGGAAAGTAGTAGGCTCTAGAATGAGGTGAAAAAATGGATATAGCTACAATAATTGGTATAGTTGCTGCAATGATTTTTTTGGTCGTTTCAATTCTAATGAAAGGTACATTATTAACCTTTGTGGATGCTGCTTCAGTAATGATAACAGTTGGGGGCGCTTTTTCAGCAGCCCTAGTAGCTTATCCTATGGACAGGTTTATTAATTCAATAAAAGCATTAGGATTAGTATTTAAAAATCAAGCAATGGATGAAGGTACGGTCATCAAGAAAATTATTGAATTATCAAATGTGGCTAGAAAAGAAGGGTTACTTGCACTCGAAGAAGCTACGGAATCAATTGATGATGATTTTTTGAAAAAAGGAATATTATTAATTGTTGATGGTACAGATCCAGAATTAGTAAGAAACATATTGGAAACTGAATTGATTTTTATTCAGAGTAGACACAGTTCAATTCAAGGATTCTACGACAAGATTGGGGAACTAAGTCCTGCATGGGGTATGATTGGTACTTTAATAGGACTTATCAATTTGTTGAAAAATATGGACGATCCTAGTACAATTGGTCCGAATATGGCGGTAGCGTTACTTACAACATTATATGGTTCTTTACTAGCAAACTTGTTTGCAATTCCATTTTCAAATAAAATGAAATTAAGAAGCAACGATGAAGTGCTTTTAAAGGAAGTTATGATAGAAGGTCTTTTATCTATTCAGGCAGGAGAAAATCCTAGAGTAATCGAAGAAAAATTAAAGGCATTTTTATCACCAATATTAAGAAATTCATTATCAGAGTCAGAAAGCGAAACAGAAGGTGATGCATAATGGCAAAAAGGCATAAAGAAGCATCAGCCGGTGGACTGCCCGGATGGATGGCAACATATGGAGATTTAGTTACACTATTACTATGCTTTTTTGTATTGTTATATTCGATGTCAAATATCGATATTAGTAAATATAAAGCAGCATTTAGTTCTTTTGAAAATCAAATTGATGTAATGCCAGGAGGTATTGCGTTGACAGGAGAGGAACTTATTACAAATGGTGTTAGTCAACTAAGTGACATAGAAATTATTTTGGAGAACAAACCACCAATTTCAGACAATGATTCAGATGCGGATGAATTAAAAGAAAATGATAAGGATAGTTCAGCTTCAAGTAATGAAGAAGAAACTACATTAGAACCAAATGAAGTCATTAATGCAAGTGCGGGCAACTTTAATTCTGAAACTGAAAAAATCGCAAAAGAAATCCATGAATATTTAATTGAGGCAGGCATTGAATCTGATATAATCCTTTCATATAACTCGAACTATGTAAAGCTAACCCTTGAAGGAGAAGTACTCTTTGATGTTGGAAAAGCCAACTTAAAACAAGAAGCTAAAGGTATTATGAATAGCATTGCCAATATGATTATAGAAAAAAATTATAAAAAGTATAACATCCAAATCGAAGGGCATACAGATAATTGGGATATTAATACGGTACAGTTTCCAAGCAATTGGTATTTATCTGCAGCGAGAGCAATAGCTGTCGGTGATATTTTAATCAGTCAATATGATTTTAGTCCGAACGCAATAGCTTGTACAGGTTATGGTGAATTCAATCCTATTGCAGACAATGAAACTGCAGAAGGTAGGGCGAAAAATAGAAGGGTTGAAATAAAGTTGATTATTGAAACAGAGGAAATTATTCCAGAAGATATATTCATAGAATAAACGAATATTTACAAAAACAAGAATGATACCTGAAAGAGGTGGAACTATGGACAAAGGAAAATTAATATTCATAATTGGAGCTGTATTTATAGTAATTGCATTAGTACTGTCTACTGTGTCAGTAATAATGATGAGTTCAGTACTTAAAAAAGTAAATGGTACAGGGCAGGAAGTTGTTGCTGCTGAAGATGAACCGAAGATACTACCATTGTCTAAGACGACAAATTTTGAACTTAAAGCACCTGTTATTGCGATATTAAAATCTGAAGCAGCCTCTAATAAATCAATGAATAAAAGTATAGAGATTGGTTTCAGGCTTGATATTAAAAATAAAAAAACAGAATCGATTATTGAACTTATGGGCATAAATGAAGGCATAATAAGAGATCGGATTTCTAAGCTTATTGAAACAAAATCTGTTGAAGATTTTGAAGGAGAAGGTTTTACGGAAACACTACAAAAAGAAATACTAAACTTAATTTCTGCAGAATTCGAAACAGATACAATTGTTGAAGTGTATTTTAAAAACAATTTAGGAAGTTCTAAATAAAACAATAGAAATAGCTTGATTGGAGGTGGTGAGGAAGTGGGAGAAGTTTTATCGCAAAACGAAATTGATAGTTTGCTTAATGCTTTGAATACAGGAGAACTTGATGTTGAAGAGTACAAGTCAAATGCAGCGATTAAGCAAATTAAAGAATATGATTTTGCAAGGCCATCAAAATTTGCAAAAGAACATTTGAGAACATTAGAAATAATTTACGAACATTATGCTAGACTTGTTTCGACGACCTTGCCAGCATACTTAAGGCATTCTTGCCAGGTTGATGTAATCAACTCAGAGGCAGTATCCTATTCCGAGTTTTCAAATGCATTATCAAATCCAATTCTAATAGGAATTGTTGATTTTGCACCATTAAAAGGCTCAATTGTTATGGATATGTCAGTGAATATTGGATATGCCATAATAGATCGATTACTAGGCGGAAAAGGTGATACCCTTGATAAGGAAAGAGATTTTTCGGAAATCGAATTAACAATAATTGAAAAGATGATGACAATATTAATAGAATTAATGGTAGAGCCTTGGAAAAACGTTGTTGAATTAGATCCGTTACTTGAAAAAATTGAAACAAACTCACAGTTTGCTCAAGTTATTTCTCCAAATGAGGTTATTGCATTACTTACATTAAACTTGAAAATTGGAAAAGTTGAAGGACTGATCAATATTTGTATTCCATTTATTTGTGTAGAAGCGGTACTCGATAAATTAAACACCAAGTACTGGTTTTCTACAATGAGAAAGACAAATGTTGAAATATATCATGATATCATTGAGAAGCAAATTAGTTCTGCTAAAATACCGTTAAAAACGATATTTGGAACAACAACCATAACTGTAAGGGACTTTGTTAACATTCAAATTGGTGATATCATTAAGCTTGATCAAAAAGTTGACGATGAATTAGATATACTTGTAGGAGATATAGTTAAATTTAAAGCAAAGCCAGGAATTCATGATAGTAATAATGCTGTTAAAATTACCTCAGTATTACGAAGGGAGGAATAGTTCATGGGTGAAATGTTATCTCAAGAAGAAATTAATGCACTACTGAAAGGAATAGATGACGACGCAGATAGTTCTACTTCATCAGCAACGTTATCAGAAGAAGAAATAGATGCGATAGGTGAAGTTTCTAACATAAGCATGGGAACCGCTGCGACAACACTATTCTCATTAGTAAATCAAAAGGTGCTCATTACAACACCAAGGGTTGAGGTTACTACATGGGATAAGATTACGAGCACATTTGAAAAGTCTTTTGTAGCAATACAAATTGTTTACAAAGAAGGACTGTCAGGCTCTAATCTTATGGTATTAAAGGAAATTGATGTAAAAATTATATCTGATTTAATGATGGGTGGAGAAGGAGTGTCCTTTGATGGGGAGTTATCTGAACTTCATTTAAGTGCGATAGGTGAGGCAATGAATCAAATGATTGGTTCTGCGTCAACCTCTATGTCGTCCATGTTTGGTAAAAAAATTGATATAAATCCACCTATTTCTAATTATGTTGACAATAGTGATTTTATTGATCCGAGTGAAATTGCAGACTTTTTGACAGGGGACTTTATTAAAGTTTCATTTGATATGAAGATAGGAGATTTAATAGATAGTGAAATTATGCAATTGTATCCTATAGAATTTGCACAAGATATTTACAAGGCCTTTAGCAAAACGAAAGAAGCTAGTGTACCTGAGGCGCCTGTAAAAGAGACGAAGCTGCAAGAGAATGTTTCACCACCATCATCACTACCACAACAACAAGATACGAATACACCGCCGCCAATGCAACAGAATACGAACCCATATCCACAAACGAATCCTTATGGACAACCTAATGCATTTCCTAATGCATATCCACCAATGGGTGATCCCTATAATTCAGGACATAGAAACATTGAAGTTCAACAAGCTCAATTTCAAAACTTTGATATTAACAGTGTGATCCAGCAAAAAGAAAATATTGATTTGATTATGGATGTAGCTTTGGAAGTAACGGTTGAACTTGGTAGAACCCATAAGTCTATTAAAGATATATTAGAGTTTGCCCCAGGAACGATAATCGAATTAAATAAGCTCGCAGGAGAGCCGATAGATGTATTAGTAAATGGGAAAATTGTCGCAAAAGGTGAAGTAGTTGTAATAGATGAAAATTTTGGTATTAGAATCACCGAAATCATTAAGCATTCGGGCAGTATTATGTGATTTAATGTCTAAAATGTGGTTATTATATCTCAAAAAGTTTATTATACGAACTTTTTGAGATATTTAAATTGTAGCGATAGATAGTATATGGTATAATCAACTTATATTTATTTTAAATGCATGAAGGAGAGATAAAAATGGCAGGTAAAAACATTTTAATTGTAGATGATGCAGCTTTTATGAGAATGATGATTAAGGATATTCTTTCGAAAAATGGATATAGTGTTATAGGAGAAGCTGAAAACGGTGCGAAGGCTGTAGAGAAGTATAATGAGCTAAAGCCGGATTTAGTTATTATGGATATAACAATGCCTGAGATGGATGGTATCGAAGCTGTGAAAGCAATTAAAGGGATAGATAGTAAAGCAAATATTATTATGTGCTCTGCTATGGGACAACAAGCTATGGTAATTGAATCTATCCAAGCTGGTGCAAAGGACTTTATCGTAAAGCCATTTCAAGCTGAACGTGTAATTGAAGCAGTATCAAAGGTCACTGGTTAATATTTTAAGAATATGCGTGGTAAATGATGAAATATTTATTTTTGATAGGTGAATCAACCTACAATGGTTATGGAGAAAATGTTCTGCAAGTAATATATATTTTAATTTTATGCATTGTTGTTTTTGTTGGGGCTTATTATACTTCAAGAATCCTCGGCAACTATCAATTTAAAAAGACCAAATTGTCTAATTTAAAGGTAGTTGAAGTGATAGGTGTTGGGCCTCAAAAAACAATACAACTGATTAAAGTTGGCAATGATTATGTACTAATAGGCGTTACGAAGGATCGTATAACATTTATGAAAGAGGTTTATGCTGATCATATTGACTTAAGTATCATTCAAAATGCACCCAGTGATCCATTGCCGTTTAGCCATCATATGGACAAGTTTTTAAATAAAAAATCATCAAAGAAAAAAGAAGATTAATTTTTTTTTGATGCAATTTATTACTATAAGAAAGTAGAGTGGCTTATATGGTGAAGTTCAAGAAGGTCCGTACATCTATGCTTCTGGTTGTATTTTTAACAATAATAAATATTTGGGTGTATATCGGGGCCAATCAGGTCCAAGCAACGACGACAGAAGATGTGCCAATACCCATTTCCTTTGATTTTAATGTAAGTTCTACAGCAGACGGTAAAGATGTAGTTAGTAGTCTGCAAATTCTGTTTTTTCTTACTGTTATTTCTTTAGCACCATCATTGTTAATTATGATGACTTCTTTTACACGAATTGTCGTTGTGTTACATTTTGTTAGGTCTGCTATTGGAACGCAGCAAACACCGCCCAATCAAGTTTTGATTGGATTAGCATTATTTCTTACATTGTTTATTATGTCACCAGTTATTATGCAGGTGAACGAGGATGCACTTAGGCCTTATAGTGCAGGGGAAATTTCTCAACAAGAGGCAATTGAAACGGGGCTTGCACCAATTCGAACATTTATGTTAGACCAAGTAAACGACAAGGATTTAAAGCTGTTCCTTGATATTTCGAAGGTAGAAAATATTTCAAATCAAAGTGATATTCCTACAACAACACTTATACCTGCATTTATTATTAGTGAGCTTCGTGCTGCTTTTATTATGGGATTTTTAATTTATATTCCATTTATTGTTATAGACATGGTAGTAGCTTCTACACTTATGTCCATGGGTATGATGATGCTACCCCCAGTTATGATTTCAATGCCTTTTAAGATATTATTGTTTATTCTTGCAGATGGGTGGAGCCTGGTCGTGCGAGAGCTTGTTAAGACCTTTTACCATTAGGTTATTAAATTGATAAGAAGGTGCTACTTTGAATGAAGCTTTAATTATTGACGTGGCAAGAGAAGCTATAATGCAGACAATATTAGTTTCAGCGCCCATGCTAATGATCGCATTGATTGTGGGCTTGTTAATTAGTATTTTTCAAACTGTAACATCTATTCAAGAACAAACCCTTGCTTTTGTTCCTAAAATCATTGCTGTTTTTATTAGTATATTAGTTTTTGGACCTTGGATGTTAAATCAAATGGTAGAACTCATAAACAAATTATATACGAGCTTTAGCATTTTTATTTTTAGTTAAAAAGGGGAATAGATGGATCTTTTATTATCAAATCCTTATAAGTATCTAGATGTTTTCTTGCTGATTTTTGTGAGAACAGGAAGTCTGTTTGTATCAGTCCCAATTTTTAGCAACAGAAACATTCCTCCTATTGCAAAAATTGGACTTGCTTTTTTTATTAGTACGATAATAATTAATGTGACTGATGTATCTGCACCTGTTGCGAGTACTGATGCAATTGGGTTCGGGGTAATACTTATTAAAGAATTTTTTGTAGGCTGGCTTATTGGAATGTGTGCCTACATGGTGTTTTCTATTTTAACTTTAGCAGGTCAATTTATAGATTATCAAATTGGATTTTCTATGGTTAATGTATTTGATCCATTAAGTCAAATACAGCTTACTATCACAGGAACTTTTTATTATTACTTGGTTCTACTAATGATTTTGTTAACGAATACTTACCATTTTTTTATTAGAGCCATTATTAAAAGTTTTGAACTAATCCCCATTGGCCAAGTTGTATTATCATCAAATTTATATGACAATTTCGTTGGCTTAATGAATCAAATACTCTTAATATCAATGCAAATTGCTGCACCTTTCTTTTTTGTTATGTTACTAACAGATGTCGTGTTAGGAATTTTAGCCAGAACAGCACCACAAATGAATTTGTTTGTAATTGGTTTTCCAATAAAGATCTTTTTAGGTCTTGCTGTTATGCTAATTACACTAAATATTTTTCCGGCAGTAAGCGATATCATTACAGATAAGTTAGTTAGTGTTATAAACAATATAATAAAAGGTATGATGCCATTGTGATTTATTTACAAGATCAATACAAACCATTGCTTCGATATAATTTGCAGTTCTTTGCTGAGTCAAGCTCTGGAGGAGAAAAAACAGAGAAGGCAACGCCTAAAAAGAAAGAAAAAGCAAGAGAAGAAGGGCAGGTTGCAAGAAGTAACGAAATAGCAACAGCATTAATGTTTATTGGTATGTTCAGTGCCCTTAAAATTTTAGGGCCAAATCTAATTCAAGATCTTATACAATTCACAAAAGAAATTTTTGGATTGTTTACTATAAAAGAGATATCGATTCAATATGCTTCAGGTTTAATGAATCATGCAATTAAGACTTTGATCAGTCTGCTTGCACCGTTTTTCATCGTAGCGGTTGTTATTGGCTTTGTCAGTAATTTTATTCAAGTAGGTTGGCATCCAACCACAAAGCCTATAATGCCAAAACTAAGCAATTTAAGCCCTATTCAAGGCTTTAAAAGACTTTTTTCAATGCGATCTTTAATGGAACTATTAAAGGCATTCCTTAAAATAGGTATTATCCTTATTCTTGTATATTCTACAGTTAAGAATTATGAAAGTACCATATTGGTAATATATGATATACCAGTACTTGAAGCCTATTCCCTTATTGCAAACTTATGCTTTGACATTGGTATTAAGGTAGGAGCATTTTTTATTATCGTTGCACTTGCAGATTACATATATCAAAAAGTTCATTTAAGTAACAAGTTAAAGATGACCAAGCAAGAAGTAAAAGATGAATATAAGCAATCAGAAGGTAATCCTGAAATTAAGTCGAAAATAAGACAAAAGATGAGAGAAGCCTCAATGAGGCGTATGATGCAGGATTTACCTAAAGCAGATGTCATTATTACAAATCCAACACATTTTGCAGTTGCTATAAAGTATGAAACAGACAATCAAGGTGCGCCTATTGTAATTGCTAAAGGTGCAGACATTATAGCTGCTAAAATCAGAGAAGTTGCAAAAGAAAACAACATTCAAATTGTCGAGAACAAAACTTTAGCAAGAACATTGTTCTATACTGTAGAAATCGGGGAAGAAATTCCACCGGATCTTTATCAAGCAGTTGCAGAAATTCTTGCTTTTGTATATAATTTAAATAAAAATATTCAACAAGCATAATTTAGTAAGACAACATAATCTAAAGAAAGGTGTTAGCGCATGAAGATAAAACCTGGTGATATAGTTCTTGGATCCTTTGTAATACTTGCAATTATAATTATGATATTACCGCTTCCAACGTTACTAATTGATATTCTTATTACGCTCAATCTTTCAATTTCATTAATTATTCTCTTTAATGCATTATTTGCAAGAGAGGCTTTAGAAATGTCGTCATTTCCTACAATTCTACTCTTTACAACAGTTTTTAGGTTATCATTAAATGTTACTTCTACAAGATCAATTTTAACAACTGGATCTGCTGGTAATGTAGTTGAGACATTTGGAACCTTTGTTGGTGGAGACAGCATTGTTGTCGGTATTGTTATGTTTATTATACTGATTATTATTAACTTTATGGTTATTACGAAGGGTTCTGAAAGAGTTGCTGAAGTATCTGCACGTTTTACTTTAGATGCAATGCCAGGGAAACAAATGGCAATAGATGCTGATCTCAACTCAGGACTTATAGATGAAAAAGATGCTAGATCAAGACGACAAAAGATTCAAGATGAAGCAAGCTTTTATGGCTCCATGGATGGTGCAAGTAAATTTGTTAAAGGTGATGCAATAGCTGGACTAATCATTACTTTTATAAATGTAGTTGGTGGACTTACCATTGGTGTCATAGTAAATGGTGATCCAATTCAAGAGGCCTTATCAAACTATACGATACAAACTATTGGAGATGGATTAGTAAGCCAAATTCCAGCGCTTTTAATTGCACTAGCAACTGGAATATTGGTTACTAAAGTCACGAAGGATGCAGATGTAAGTGACATATTAGTGAGTCAATTATTTGCTGTACCTAAGGTGTTATATTTGACAGGAGCAGTTTTAATTCTCTTAGGGGTAGTGACACCGCTTAATCCCTTTATTGTTTCAGGTGCAGGAATCCTTGCCATCATTGCAGCAAGTGTAATTGATAAAACGCTTCAAGTTCAAGCTGTTGCTGAAGAAATATCTACAGAAGATGTTGCTGCAGAAGAAACAAGGAAGCCAGAAAATGTTGTGTCGTTGCTGCAAGTGGACCCAATTGAACTTGAGTTCGGTTATGGTATCATTCCATTGGCTGATGTTAGCCAAGGCGGGGATTTATTAGATCGAGTAGTTATGATACGTCGTCAAATTGCATTAGAGTTAGGTACGATTGTACCGATTATTAGATTAAGAGATAATATTCAACTTAATCCAAATCAGTATATAATTAAAATAAAAGGGACAAAAGTTTCCGATGGAGAAATATTATTTGATCACTATATGGCAATGAATCCTGGTTATGTAGAAGAGGAAATTGATGGTATTGATACGATTGAACCTGCTTTTAAACTGCCAGCGCTATGGATTTCAGAGGCGCAGAGAGAGAGAGCTGAAACGCTTGGTTATACAGTTGTTGATCCACCATCTATTATTGCAACACATTTAACAGAAGTGATTAAAATGAATTTAGGTGAATTGTTAACGAGACAGAACGTACAAACATTGATTAATTCCGTTAAAGAAAACAATCAAACATTGGTTGAAGAATTGGTTCCGAAGCAACTAAACGTTGGAGAAATTCAAAAGATTCTTATGAATCTGCTTAATGAGTCTATTTCAATAAGAGACCTTGTAACCATTTTTGAGACCATTGCTGATCATGCATCGACTTCTAGAGATCCAGATATATTAACAGAATATGTAAGACAAACGCTTAAACGAGCTATTTCTGCTAAATATTTTGAGAATGAGGAAGCCAATCAAGTTATTACATTAGACCCAGCTATAGAACAGGCCATAATGGAAGCTGTTAAACATACTGAACAAGGCACATATTTAGCACTGAAACCAGAAATGACACAACAAATATTAAGTGCTACTAAACAAGAAATTATGAAATTAACTTCTATAGGAAGGATGCCAATTATTTTGACTTCTCCTATAGTTAGAGTTTATTATAAAAGATTGACTCAAGAAGAATTTGAAGATCTAGTCGTCTTATCTTTTAATGAATTAGATTCTAATGTAGAATTACAATCTGTTGGGATGGTGAGTGTAAGTTGAAAATAAAAAAATACGAAGGTTCTACAGAAAAAGAAGCAATGTTAAAAGTAAAAGATGAATTAGGTAAAGAAGCCTTAATTGTCAGTGTAAAAAATATTAAGCCTAAAGGATTTTACAAAATTTTTAAAAAACCTTATGTTGAAGTTACCGCTGCGGTTGATGACAAAGGGCTTTTTCAAGAAAAGACTGCAGATACGAAAGTAGAGGGAAATTTGCAAGAGGGAAATAAAAAACTTGAGCTTGAAACAGCTCAAGACGATAATACCTTTGTTCAACTATTAAAGTCCCTTTCAGAATCCAATCATCTTGCAGAAGCAAAAGATAAAGAAAAGGTGCAAAAGCCAGTAGAAAATACAGAAGAAGAGCCCTTTAATAAACGAAGAATGGAAAAAGAACAACCCTTTCTCAAAGTAGTTTATGAACAGCTATTAGAAAATGATTTAGATGAAACCTATGTTAACCAGTTAATGCTTGGACTAGGTGAACTTTCTTATGACGAAGATTCAAATATTGATGATGTCGTATCAATCGTATATAAAAGAATTGTAAAACTATTATCCGATTTAGGAACCATTAAGCTTACGAAGGGTAAAACGAAGACCGTAGCTTTTGTGGGACCTACCGGAGTTGGAAAAACAACTACGATAGCTAAGATTGCATCTTATTTCACACTAAATTTAGAAAAAAAAGTTGCATTAATTACAGCAGATACTTATAGGATAGCTGCGGTAGAGCAACTTAGAACCTATGCAAATATCCTAAACATTCCGATAAAGGTAGTGTATACGCCAACAGAGCTAAAGGATGCCATTGATTCCTTTAACGGTGTTGATTTAATATTAATAGATACAGCTGGGAGATCTCACAAAAATCAAGAACATCAAAATGAATTATCTAAGCTACTCAATGATATTGAAGAAAAAGAATTATATTTAGTGCTTAGCCTGTCAACTAAATACAAAGATTTGATTAAAATTACGGATGCTTATAATGATATTAGTGAATATAAGCTAATATTTACAAAATTGGATGAGACTTCTAGTTATGGAAATATTTTAAACGTTAAACTCAAAACCAATGCAATGTTGTCCTATATTACCTTTGGTCAAAATGTTCCCGACGACATTAGCGAAGTTAATGTTCACGAGATCGCTAAGAAGATATTAGGGGGATGTGAAGAATAATGGATCAAGCAAGCAATTTAAGAAATATTATTAAGAACAATCAAGTACATTATAATAAAAATAATGTTAGACTAATAACCGTAACAAGCGGAAAAGGTGGCGTTGGTAAATCAAACGTTTCTGTTAACCTTGCGATTAATTTTAGAAGGCAAGGAAAAAGAGTCGTAATTTTTGATGCTGACTTTGGGCTTGCTAATATTGAGATCATATTTGGAATAGCACCTAAGTATACAATGTATGATATGATTTACAATAACATGAGTATTACGGATATATTAACCCCTGCACCTTTTGGCATTGAGTTTATTTCTGGTGGTTCGGGAATTCAAGAACTTGTAAGCTTAAGTAAAACACAGTTGAATTATATGATTAGCAAGTTATATGATTTAGATTGCCTTGCTGATATTATTATTATTGATACGGGTGCTGGTATTTCTGATACTGTACTTGATTTTGTTACAGCTTCAAATGAAGTATTACTTATTACTACACCAGAGCCGACCTCAATTACTGATGCATATTCAACCTTAAAGGCAATGAAAAACAGAGGTGGAAGTTCAAAAGATAAGAAAATTAATCTTTTAGTTAATAAGGCTTCCGGAGAAGATGAAGGACTCGAAATTTATAAGAAACTGAATAAAGTGACAGAAAGATTTTTAGACATTAAGTTGAATAATATTGGATATTTGCCTTATGATAAGACATTAGAAAAGGCAGTGATTGAACAAAAACCAGTAACTATGCTTTTTCCTAAATCTAACATTTCAAGAGCTTTTGAGAAGCTTGCTGACAATTTATTAGGAAATGAAGATTTTAGCGAAGCTAAACCATCAGGAATAAGCAACTTGTTTTCAAATATTTTAAAAATGAAAAAGTCTAAGTGAGGTGTTATACATGATAAATAGTGCTGTAGAACTTGGGGATAAGATTGAGGTAATTAAAAAAACGGGAATTAAATCGAATCAACATTCATTATTTAGTAAAATTCAAGATATTTCTTCAAATAATGAATTGATTATTACTTCACCAATAGAAAATGGAAAAATCATTCCTTTAGAACTTAATAATGAATACTATCTTTGTATTTATACTTCAAAAGGACTTTATAGATGCGAGTCAGAGGTTATTGATAGGAAAAGAGAAGACAATATGTTTTTGGCAACGCTTAAAATAACTTCTAAAATGCAAAAATATCAAAGAAGACAATACTATAGATTAGATTGTGTATTATCATTTCAGTATAAAAATGAAGATGAAAAGGAAATATGGAATGGAGGAATCATTTTAGATATTAGTGGCGGAGGATTACGATTTACCTCTAACACTCAGCTCATTAATGGTGAACCTCTTATTTGCCATATTCAATTAAACTTTGAAGATGAACAAAAACATTTATATGTAGCTGGATCGATTATCGAATGCAATATTATTGATTTTAACACGAATACTTATGAAACTAGGGTAGCCTTTGATACGATCTCGAACGAAGTGAGAGAAGTAGTTATTCGTTTCATATTTGAAGAAGAGCGCAAAAGAAGAAAAAAAGAAAAAGGAATGTGATTGTATGTCGAAAAAGAAAAAAATTTTGATAGTTGATGATTCTGCATTCATGAGAAGGGTAGTTTCTGATATAATTAATAGTGATGAAAGATGCGAAGTTATTGGTGTTGCAAAAAACGGACAAGAAGGTTTAGAATTAGCGAAACAGCTAATGCCAGATGTAATTACGCTTGATGTGCAAATGCCGATTATGACTGGACTTGAAATGCTTAAGCAACTTAACGCACAAAATCCTATACCAGTGATTATGTTGAGCACACTCATGAAAGAAGGAGGTAAAGAAACTATTGAGGCTTTGGAACTTGGTGCATACGATTTTGTAAAAAAGCCAGATAATATTTTTAAAGTTAATTCAATTGATATTAAAGACGAATTGATTTCGAAGGTTATTGAAGCTGCTCAATCAGGAAAAAAGAATTTACCACAATTTAAGCCTTCTATTCATAAAATTATTAATAGTACTAACTTGTCGCCACTACAAGGATCACCAACTACAAGCAAAGTTAAGAATCTAGTTGCGTTAGGTACTTCAACAGGCGGACCAAGAGCTTTACAATTTGTAATACCGTACTTACCAAAAAATATAAATGCTGGTATAGTCATTGTTCAACATATGCCTCCTGGTTTTACAAGGTCATTATCTGAGCGATTAAATCAGCTCAGTGAAATAAGTGTTAAAGAAGCTGAAGATAAAGATATTGTTGAAAATGGTAAAGCGTATATTGCGCCTGGTGATAGACAACTCGAGGTTATTGAGGACAAGAGTGGAAATTTGGTAATTCATATTACAGATGGCCCTCCACAAGGTGGACATAAACCAGCAGTTAACGTCATGATGAATTCTGTTGCAAAAATTAGCAATAGAAAACTTATAGGTGTTATTATGACTGGAATGGGTTCAGATGGTATGGAAGGTATGCAAGAAGTTAAGAATAAGCAAGGAATGCATATTATTGCACAAAATGAAGAAACATGCGTCGTATATGGAATGCCTAAGTCTGTAGTAGAAAAAGGAATATCTAATGAGGTTGTTCCTTTAGAACAAATAGCTGAATCAATTTTAAAACAATCGGGGGTGCTTTAAACATGGATATAAGTCAATATTTGGAGATATTTATTGAGGAATCAAAAGAACATTTACAAGGCTTAAACACTTCACTGTTAGAATTAGAAAAAGGTACTGTAAGTAAAGATGTAATAAATGAAGTTTTTAGAGCAGCACATACATTAAAAGGTATGGCTGCAACAATGGGTTTTAAAGGCATGAATTTATTGACACATGATATGGAAAACGTGCTGTCAGAAATAAGAAATGACAACATAAAAGTAGATGCAAAATTGCTTGATGTTTTATTTCAGTGCTTAGATGCGCTAGAACGTTTCGTAGATAATATCATTGAAACAGGAAGTGAAGGACAAGATAATAACGCAGAGATTATTAAAAATCTTAATATGATTTTAAATGGAAATAACGTTGTACCTGAGACAAGCCATAAAGAACACGGGGTAGATCATAACAGTTTATCAGAGACGAAATCGGATTCAAGTGATAGTAAAGAGCATAAGTATGCAACGATTCCATTTACTGATTTTGAAAAGCACGCTTTTTCTAGTGCTAGTAAAGAAAAGTATAATTGCTTTGGAATTACGATATATATTGCTGATTCATGTGTACTCAAATCAGCTAGAGCCTTTATCATTTTCAGAACATTAGAAAATTTAGGACAAATCATAAAGGCAAATCCATCTGTTCAAGATATTGAAGATGAAAACTTTGACAATGATTTTAGCGTTTTTATTGTGTCTAAAGAAGATGAAGTAGAAGTCCGTCGACAATTGATGACCATTGCAGAAGTGGAAGAAGTACTAGTTGGTCATATAAAAGTTGAAGATGTAGAAGAAGGAAGTACAGATGAATCAGATGATCCAATTGAAATACCACAAAAAGAGAGCGAACAAGCCAATTCAAATACGAAATCTAAACCAAAAACTAACCGAACAGTACGTGTTGATATTGAAAGATTAGATACACTAATGAATCTGGTAAGTGAGTTGATTATTATAAAAAACGGTTTAGAAACTGTAGAAAATACCAATCAAAACTTTACTGATCAAATAGAGTATTTAGAACGTATAACTACGAATCTACATGATGCTGTTATGAAGGTGAGAATGGTACCGATTGAAAGAGTGTTCAATAGATTTCCTAGACTTATTAGAGATTTATCAAGACAACTTGAAAAAAATATGGAATTTCACATGTCTGGTGAAGAAACAGAATTGGATAGAACAGTAATAGATGAAATTGGCGATCCTTTAGTACATTTAATTAGAAATTCTGCCGACCATGGTATTGAAATGCCAAATGTGAGAGCACAAAATGGTAAGAACCCAATGGGACAAGTATATTTAAAAGCTTATCAAGATGGTAACAATGTAGTTATTGAAGTTGCTGATGATGGAAATGGTATTGACGTAAAAAGAGTCAAAGCAAAAGCAATAGAAAAAGGTACTATTTCAGTTGAACAAGGCGAAGTTATGTCAGAACAAGAAATTATTGAGTTATTATTTAAGCCAAGCTTTAGTACGACCGATGTAATTTCAGATGTTTCAGGAAGAGGCGTAGGTTTAGATGTTGTTAAAACTAAAATCGAAGCCCTTGGTGGTATTATTGAAGTAAAGAATGAATTAGGAAAAGGAAGTAAATTTATAATTAGATTGCCATTAACATTAGCTATTATTCAAGCCTTAATGGTTAATATTGCGGATGAAAAATATGCAATACCATTGAATACAATACAAAATATTGAAAATGTAAGTATTGATGATATTAAATTTATCCAGAATCAAGAAGTTATAAATTTACGTGGACAAGTTATCCCAGTACTACGATTATACGATATATTAGAAGTTGACAAAGAACCAGTTAACAAAGATTTCATTACTGTTGTTATTGTTAATAAGGGTGACAGAAAGGCTGGTTTCGTAGTAGATTCATTAATTGGACAGCAAGAAATTGTTATTAAAACATTAGGTAAATTCTTAGCAAGTATTAAGATGATTGCAGGTGCAACAATCTTAGGTGATGGTGATGTAGCATTAATACTTGATGTCAATACTTTAGTATAAGGGGGGTAGACTTATGGATATGAATAATAAGCAATTAAAAAACGCGGAAGCAACACAATATATTGTTGTTAAGATTGGTCGCGAACAGTATGGTATTAATATAAAATATATTCAAAATATTGTTCGCATACAAAATATTACTAGAGTACCTAAAGCACCATATTATTTTAAGGGTGTTATTAACCTAAGAGGTGAAATAATACCAGTAATGTCAATTCGACTAAAATTTGGGCTAGAGGTTGAAGAAGATACCTTTAATACGAGAATAATTATTGTTAAAATTTCCGGCCAAGTTATTGGATTAATCGTTGACGAAGTTAAAGAAGTAACAGAAATACCTGAAGAAGATATTCAAACAGTTGCGAGAGAAGCAAACGATGAAAGAGGAAATTATATTATTGGCGTTGGAAAAGTAAAAAATGAACTCGTTACACTATTAAATCTTGAAGGTTTTATTAATCTTAATAGTTAATCCCATGAAAGAGGTGAATCCATGAGTGAAATGAATTTTGATAATATTGATAGTATCCAATTAGATATTTTACGTGAGATTGGCAATATTGGGGCAGGAAATGCAACAACAGCTTTATCGCAGCTCATTAACAGAAGAATTGATATGGGCATTCCAAAGGTCAATATTTCTGAGTTTAATGAACTATCAGAAGTGCTTGGTGGAGCAGAAAATCAAATAGTTGGTATTCTGCTTTCAGTAGAAGGTGAAATTAATGGTATGATGATGTTTGTTTTAGAAACAGCATCTGCCCATAATTTAATTAATATTTTAATGGAAAAAGAGATCGATAATTTTGATGAATTTTCAGAAATGGATTTATCTGCATTAAGTGAAATTGGGAATATAATTACCGGTGCATACCTTTCATCCTTGTCTGCTTTAACTAACCTGAGAATTGTTGCATCAGTACCTTATATGGCAATTGATATGGCAGGAGCAATTTTAAGTGTACCAGCTATTGAATTTGGTAAGATTGGAGATAAGGCGCTACTAATACAAACCGATTTTGGCGAGGGAAAAGAAAGCGTTTTTGGGTATTTCATTTTGATTCCAGATATGAAGTCATATGAGAAAATTTTAAACAGCCTAGGCATATGGGGTTAAGATATGGATGAATTAATAAAAGTTGGGATGGCGGATCTTAATGTATGTTTACCTCCAAAAGGTTTAACAACCTTAGGATTAGGTTCATGTGTTGGTATAATACTTTATGATCCGATTACAAAGGTGAGTGGGTTAGCTCACATTATGTTGCCGGATAGTACAAAAATAAAAAACAACAGCAACATTGCAAAATTCGCCGATACGGCAGTAGATAAAATGATAGATGATATGTGTTTGCTAGGTGCTAAAAGAAATAGGCTGATTGGAAAATTAGCTGGCGGAGCCCAAATGTTTTCTTTCAATAGTGCCAGTGATTTGATGAGAGTTGGTGAAAGAAATATAATTGCTGCTAGGGAAAAGCTAAAAGATCTAGGTATCCGAATTATATCAGAAGATACGGGAAATAACTATGGTAGGACAATAGAGTTTAATCCTGAAACGGGAGAATTATCAATTCGAACTATCGGGAAACCTATAATAATAATATAATAGAGATGATGATATGAAAACAAAATTTATGAAAATCATTATAATGCTCTTAGCAAGTTTAATAGTTGTCATATTAAGTCTTTTTCAAGATTATTCGCTGGAAAGACTATCGTATACATTGCTTATCGTTGTGGTTTTGTTTTACATAATAGGGACAGTTATTCAAAGTATAATCGATAAAACTTTAAAAGATACAAATAAAGATATGGACACAACAAGTACTGAAGAATTAAAACTACAAGAAGAAATAAAGGATATAGATAAATCAGAACAACCAGTAACAGAGCAAAAGAATGTTGAAAATGAATTGGAAGAAGATGAATAAGGCTTTGAATAAGAAAACGAGATAATTGAAAGCTGGTGACAAAATGGATGAAGTGAGTAAAATAAAGCTTTGGGAAAAATACAGTAAAACGAAGGATAGCTCAATAAAAGAACAGCTGATTATAGAATATGCACAATTGGTTAAATTTGTTGCAGGTAGACTTAGTATGTATTTAGGTAGCAATGTAGAATTTGAAGATTTATGTGGCTATGGAGTTTTTGGACTTATAGATGCAATAGATAAATTTGATTACGAAAAAGGTGTTAAATTTGAAACCTATGCGTCTCTTCGCATTAGAGGTTCTATTTTGGATAACATTAGAAAAATGGATTGGATTCCCAGATCCATTAGGAAAAAACAAAAAGTTATGGATACAGCCATTAGAAAGTTAGAAACAGAATTTGGAAGAACAGCAACCGACGAAGAAATTAGTAAAGAATTAGAAATTTCTACCGATGAATATTATAAGTGGATGAATCAAACAAAAGCGTTGGCATTAACATCACTTGAAGAATATGTTGAACAAGGTGGAGAGACAAGAGTAGAACCAATATCAAACACTAAATACTCACAACCAGAGGAAATGGCTGAGAGAGAAGCACTTAAAAATCTGCTCTCTAATGCAATTGAAGGTTTATCTGAAAAAGAAAAAAAGGTTATTATATTATACTACTATGAAGAGCTTACTTTAAAGGAAATTAGTGCAATCATGGGCGTTTCAGAATCGAGAATTAGTCAATTACACACAAAATCCTTAGGTAAAATGAAAACAACACTCGGAACAAATATGAGTATTTTTATGACGAATTAATTGGAGGATTACATGGACGGGTATTTGGAAATTAGAGAATTGGAAGACGGTATTTATATAGAAGTGTTTTCACCTAGTGAAGATGGAAAAAAAATTGAAATTGGTGATATCACTAATAAACTTCAAGAGCGAAATATCGATTATGATATTACGTTTATTTTAAATGCTTTTGAAAATATAGATAAGCAATCTCTATTTAAAGTATCTGAACTTCCAGTTGACAATAGAGAAAAAACAACATTAGAAACAACAGAAGAAATAGAGGAAGAAGTAGAAGAAAAGAATTATAGTTTGTACGTTTCTGAAGATCAAATGAAATTACTTATTAAATTTTCCCCATCAAAGACGAATAAAAAGATAATGGTTAAGCTTCAAGATATTTTAGACGAAGCTTTTAAAATGAAAATTACTGTTCCAGTTAATGATAAATTGTTATTAGAAATATTTGATGATATTGAGGTTCATAAAGAGTATACAATTGCTAATGGAATTAACGTTGTCCCATCAAAGGAAGCAGAAATTCAATATCATTTTAAAACAGAAAAAGACTTTAGACCTGAAGTAGATGAAGAAGGAAATGTTAATTATCATAAATTGCATGTTGTTGCTAATGTAAAGAAAGAACAATTATTGGCTACACTTATACCCAGTTTTGAAGGAATATCGGGTATGAATGTTTTTGGAAAAGAAATTAAGCCAAGTAAACCAAAGTTTGTAAAACTAAAAAGAGGAAAAAATGTAAGTATTAATAGTGAATTTACCGAATTGTATGCAGAAGCAGATGGATTGGTTAAACTTGAAGATGGAAAAGTGACTGTCCACAATTCTTATGATATTACAGGAAATGTTGGAAGTTCTACTGGTGACGTTGAATTTCAAGGATCTATTGTCGTTAATGGAAATGTCATGACTGGGTTTAAACTAATTGCTAAGGGTGACATTGAGGTGCTTGGTGTAGTTGAAGGAGCAATTGTAGAGGCTGGGGGCAATATCTTGTTACATAGAGGTATTCAAGGGATGAATAGATGTAGGGTTCAAGCTGGTGGAAATGTTATTGCAAGATATATAGAGAATGGAGAAGTAATTGCTGGTGGTATGGTACACAGTGAAGCAATTCTCCATAGTATTGTTTCTGCAAAGGAAGAAGTTAAGGTCGAAGGTAAAAAAGGTATGATAACTGGAGGCACTGTTCGTTCAGGAACAGAAATTTCAGCTAATATATTAGGATCTCATATGGGAACCGCAACAAACATAGAAGTTGGCATTGATCCTATTATATGGGATGAATATAATGATTTAAATAAGGAATATCCTAAGATGATCAGTGATGCTGAAAAAATAGAGCAAGTAATGGCGTTGTTAAATAAACGTAAAGAAATAGACGGTGAGCTAGATGAACAAAAAAAGGAAATGTATATTTCTGCTACAAGAAATAAAATTATTTTAAGTAATAAAATCAGTAAAGCGGAAAAACGACTTGAGGAATTAAAGTATGAAGTAGAAAGAAGAAATGATGGTAGAGTTAAGGTAAGAAACGTTGTTTATCCTGGTGTTAGAATAACGATAGGGACAGCGAAATATTTTGTGCGAGATGAAATTAAATATGTATTAATGCAAAAAGATGGTGCAGATGTTAAATTAAGTTCACTGTAGTGTGAGTCTTAAAGGAGGAGTAATTATGTCAATTAGACCATTGGATATGCAGGTTATGGTTCCGAAGCTACAGGAAGTTGCTCAAATGAAGCAAATGGAACAACAAAGATCTGGCATTAATCAACAGGACATTACCCATAATCAACACAAAAAAAACGAAAAAGCGCAAAAATCAGTTGAGAAAACTTCTGAAGAAAATCTACTACAAAATCAAGCAGATGCAAAAGACAAGGGCAACAATGAGTATGATTCTCATGGCAAGAAAAAAAACAAAAACAAGGATATCAAAGAAGAAACGGGCAGCAATGGTGGTAGGAATAAAATTGACATTAAAATTTAAACAATTATTTTCATATGTCTCTTATGATAAGGTTAAAGGAGAATACTAAAATGAACTATGCGGGTATGACAATAACACTTGTTATATTAGGCTTTGGAGCAATATTATGGAGTTATTATAAAGAAGATAAAAACATGCCCCAAATTATAAAAAAAGATTCAAAAGAAGATTATTATGAAGAATATGGTGCGAGAATTGATGAGCTTAATAATAAGATTCGCGAAATGAATGAATACGGGGAATTTATGAAAAGTGAATTAGATAAAAAGCACAAGGAGTTGTTATTTTTATATCAAATGATTAATGAGAAGTCAAAGGATATAAATTGTAGTAGTGAAGTTTTTGAAATTGTTCAAAAGGATAGTGGTGTAGATAATCAAATTCAAGAGCAAGTCAGTCCAACTCAAGAACCATATGAGGAAGGTGATCAGCTTAGAAAGATAAATCATAATCAAATGATCTTAGAATTTTCAGAAAAAGGGTATAGCATTAAGGAAATTGCTCAAATGTTAGATATTGGTCAAGGAGAAGTAAAGTTGGTATTAGATTTATATGAATGAGGTGGAAAATGAAAAGAGATTATAAATTATTGATTAGAGGAATTGGCATTGGTGTAATAGTTACTTCTTTGCTTTTTTACTGTGTTTTCATTTTTTCAATACCCAAAGAAACTACTATATCAAATGAAGAAATTATTATAAAAGCAAAAGATTTAGGTATGATTTTTGTCTCTGATTTACAAAAGAATCCTAATATTAACAACGAAATAGTAACGGATTTTGATTCTATAGATAACAACGACGACGAAGTACAAATGGATATTGATTCTATGAACAATAATATCGACACGGATAGAACCTTGGAGAATAGCATCGATTAGAATGGAATAATAAATAGCTTGATATATGGGAATAAATATGATATACTATCCCTCGTGAAAAAGCACGGATTTTGATTTTTAGAAAGGTGCCTTAATGGTGTTCTAAAAAGATGAAAAATTCGGAAGATAACTAACCAAACGGAGGAATAAAAATGAGCGTTATATCAATGAAGCAATTACTCGAAGCGGGTGTTCACTTTGGACATCAAACAAGAAGATGGAATCCTAAAATGGCGGAGTACATTTATACAGAAAGAAACGGGATTTACATTATCGATTTACAAAAAACTGTTGGACTAGTGGACAAGGCATACTATGCTGTTAGAGCTGCTATTGAAGATGGTGGAAGTATTTTATTTGTTGGAACAAAAAAACAAGCGCAAGATGCGATTAAAGCTGAAGCAGAGCGTTGTGGGATGTACTATGTTAATCAAAGATGGTTAGGCGGTATGCTAACGAACTTTAAAACTATACAAGGTAGAATTAAAAGATTAAAAGAATTAGAAACTATGCAAGAAGATGGTACTTTTGAAGTTTTACCAAAGAAAGAAGTTATTAAGCTAAAAGGTGAAATGGAAAAACTTGAAAAAAATCTTGGTGGTATAAAAAATATGAAGGGCGTTCCTTCAGCAATGTTTATTGTTGATCCTAGAAAAGAAAGAATAGCCATTCAAGAAGCACATATATTAGGTATTCCAATTATCTCAATTGTAGATACAAACTGTGATCCAGAAGAAATAGATTATGTTATACCTGGAAATGACGATGCAATAAGATCTGTTAAGCTCATTGTAGCAAAGATGGCTGATGCAGTTATAGAAGCAAATCAAGGTGCACAAGATAATTTAGAGGATAAAAAAGCTGCTCCAATCAGACAAGATGTTAAACCAGTAGTAGCTGATATCAAACCAGAAGCAACACAACAAGTGCAATAATTCATTAAATGCTTCAACTAGTTGTTGAAGCATTTATTTTAAGCAAACAGATGAAAATGGTTTGTATCATTACGTGTTCAAAAGAAAAATTGAAATAAAATAAGTCCTATGGAGGGTTCAAAATGGCTATAAGTGCAAGTATGGTGAAAAACTTAAGAGAAAGAACTGGAGCAGGTATGTTAGATTGTAAGAAAGCCTTGGAACATACCGATGCTGATATTGAAAAAGCAATTGAATATTTGAGAGAAAAAGGTTTATCACAAGCAGCTAAGAAATCTACTAGAATTGCTGCAGAAGGTTTAGTAGCTGTTCAATCAGATGAAAACGGTAAAGTAGCGGCAATAGTTGAAGTAAATAGTGAAACAGATTTTGTAGCGAAGAATGAATTATTTAGAAGTTATGTAAAAGAAGTAGTTGATCAAGTAAGAGCTACTAAGGCTACTACAATTGAAGACTTTTTATCAGAGGCTTGGGTTATAGATACGAATAAAACAGTAAACGATGTATTAAATGAAAAAATCTCACTTATTGGTGAAAAACTTAATATTCGTAGATTTGATAAAATTGAAGCTGAGAATGGACTTGTAGAATCATACATCCATGGCGGTGGTAGAATTGGTGTTATTATAGAATTTGTTACAGATGTAGTCAATGATAATATTAAAGAATGTGCTAAAAATATTGCAATGCAAGTAGCAGCTATTTCACCTAAGTATGTTAGCAGAAAAGAAATATCTGATGAGTTTGTGGAAAAAGAAAGAGAAATTTTAAAGCAACAAGCACTCAATGAAAATCCTGATAAGCCAGAAAATATTATTGATAAAATGATTGTTGGTAGATTAAATAAGCAACTTAAAGAAATTTGTCTAGTAGATCAACAATATGTTAAAGATGGTGATTTAACTGTAGAAAAATATATTGCAAATATTGCAAAAGAAAATGGTGCTACATTATCCATTAAGCGTTTTGTTCGTTTCGAAACAGGCGAAGGTATTGAAAAGAAAGAAGAAAATTTTGCAGAAGAAGTGGCAAGACAAATACAACAATAGTGTGGTAAGTACATTTTATATAAAAAAGCAACATTAATTTGTTGCTTTTTTATGAATCAGAAAAGTAGGCCGTCTGGCTTACTTCAATAGAATATCTAAATTAGACTAGAAAAATAGACCAACTTATGGTAAATTATAAATTAGAGGTGTTTTTATGTCAAAATACAAGCGAGTAATGCTAAAGCTTAGTGGAGAAGCCTTATCAGGAGATAAAGGCTATGGATTTGATGAAGGTACAGTACTTAAAGTTGCGGACCAAGTTAAAAAAATCATTGCTAATGGAATTCAAGTAGGAATTGTCATTGGCGGAGGAAATTTTTGGCGTGGTAGGAGCAATAAAAAAATGGATCGTTGTAAAGCTGATCAAATTGGAATGCTTGCTACTGTAATGAATTGTCTATATGTTGCAGAAGTTTTTCGAACAATAGGAATTAAAGCTACAGTACAAACACCATTTCCAATGGGTAATATGACAGAAGAATTTTCTAAAGAAAGTGCATTAAATCGTTTGGGTAATTCTGAAGTGGTTTTTTTTGCTGGAGGGACGGGTCATCCGTTTTTTTCAACAGATACGGCTGTAGCCTTAAGAGCTCTTGAAATTGAAGCAGATGTTATTTTACTTGCTAAAAACATTGATGGTGTTTATGACTTAGATCCAAAGGAATGCAACCATGCACAGAAATTTGATAAAATATCACTTAGTGAAGTCGTTGAAAAAAAGTTAAAGGTTATGGATTTGACAGCAGCGATTATGTGTCTAGAACATAAAATGCCTATGCTTGTATTTTATTTAGGAGACGAGAATAGTTTATTGAATGCAGTGGATGATAAAATTTCCGGTACATTTGTATACGTTTAGGAGGAGAAAGAATATGAAACAAGAATTAGAAGTCTACAAAGTAAAAATGGAAAAGACTGTATTATCGTTAGAGACAGATTACAATACACTTAGAGCAGGTAGAGCGAACCCTCATGTATTAGATAGGCTGATGGTGGATTACTATGGACAACCTACGCCAATACAACAAGTAGGAAACTTAAGTATTCCTGAGCCAAGATTAATTCAAATCCAACCATGGGATGCGGGGTTATTAAAGAGTATAGAAAAAGCAATTCAGATGTCTGATATTGGTATTAATCCAACGAATGATGGAAAAACAATCCGTCTTGTTTTCCCAGAGCTTACAGAAGAAAGAAGAAAAGATCTGACGAAAGACGTTAAGAAAAAAGGCGAAGATGCTAAGATTGCTATTAGAAATATTAGAAGAGATGGAATGGATCATTTTAAAAAACTTGAAAAGAATCATGAAATTACAGAAGATGATTTGAAAACGTTCGAAGATGATCTACAAAAGATGACAGATAGCTTTATTAAAGATATTGATAAGCATATAGATGAAAAAATTAAAGATATTTTAACTGTATAACAGGAATTGAATGAAGATGTTATCCTCGCATTAGCGGGGGTAACATTATTAGAGTGAGTGTTGTACTTCGGGTATGGAGGATGAGTCTTATGGGGCAAAGAGTAAATCTAAAAGATTACGTAATTCCTAGACACATTGCATTCATAATGGATGGAAATGGAAGATGGGCAAAAGCAAGAGGAAAAAAGAGAACATTTGGTCATAAAGAGGGCAGTAATGTTTTGAAAACGATATGTAGAGATGCATATGAAATAGGTGTTGAATATGTGACTGTTTATGCTTTTTCAACTGAAAACTGGCAACGTCCTGATGAAGAAGTTGATTTTTTAATCGATTTATTAAGACAATATTTGAAAGAAAGTATAAAAACCTGTAAGAGAGATAATATGCGTGTAAGGGTTATCGGTAATAAAGTAGGATTACCCTTAGATGTTCAAAATACAATAAAAACGTTAGAAGTAGAATCTTCAGTGCATTCAGGTCTCAACTTGCAAATAGCGCTTAATTATGGCGGAAGAGATGAAATACTTAGAGCATGTAAAAAAATGGCTGAGGATATGAATAATAACAGTTTTACAATGAATAACGTTGATGAAGACGTATTTTCAAACTACTTAGACACAAAGAATATACCAGATCCTGATTTGATGATTAGAACAAGTGGGGAAATTAGACTTAGTAACTTTATGTTATGGCAACTTGCATATAGTGAATTTTACTTTACTGATAAGTATTGGCCTGATTTTCAAAAAGAAGACTTAATTAATGCAATAAAAATATATAATAAAAAAGAGCGCCGTTATGGAGGGTTAAAAGATGAAGACTAGGATTGTTACTGCAATTTTATCCCTTCCGTTGCTAATTGCACCGATTTATTTTGGTGGTATTATTTTGTATGTGATGATTTTTTTGCTAAGTGTAGTTGGAACTTACGAGCTATTACGAGCTTACAAGGTGAAAAATAAAGGCATATATGCAATTGTATTTATTAGTACATTAAGCTACTATTTATTGTTGTGGTTTAACTGGAACAACTATTTATATTTGTTTATAACTTCGTTTCTATTAATATTGCTCGTTTATTATGTCATTGCATTTCCGAAATTAAGCTTCGAAACAGTAGCGATTACATTTGTTGCATTTTTCTATATTACATATCTCATTTCACATATTATATGGATTCGTGAGACAAAAGATTATGGATTTGCATTTGTTTGGCTTGTTTTTTTGATTGGGTTTGGTAGTGATACCTTTGCTTATTTTGCGGGCAGATTGTTTGGTAAGCATAAGCTGGCAAAGGAATTAAGCCCTAAGAAAACGATAGAGGGGTCTATTGGTGGAATATTTGGTGCCATGTTATTATGTATATTATACGGTTATTTTATGTACAAAAGAGGCACACTTGAAGATCTATCAAAACTGAGCTGGTTAATTGTTATGGGTGGAGTTGGATCCATTTTATCACAGGCAGGTGATTTGGTTGCATCTGCTATTAAGAGACAAACAGGCATTAAAGATTTTGGAAAGATATTACCGGGACATGGAGGTATATTAGATAGATTTGATAGTAATTTTTTTACCGCTCCCTTTGTATACTTCATTATGACACTATTTATAAATTAATTAATATTAAAGGAATAACCTATGAAAAAAATATCAATATTGGGATCAACAGGCTCAATAGGGATGCAAACCTTAGAAATTGTTGAACAAAACGAAGATATTCAGATTTACGGTTTAACAACAAATACGAATATTGAAAGACTGTATGAACAAATTATTAAGTTTAAACCTAAAGTTGTTGCTGTAATGGATGAACAAAAAGCTGTTACGTTAAAATCAATGGTAAGTCGAGAAATCATTGTTTTACAAGGGATTGAAGGATTAATTGCTGTTGCAACACTGACAGAAATTGATACTGTAGTAACAGCAGTCGTTGGTATGATTGGTTTGAGACCGACAATTGAAGCAATTAAGGCCTCCAAAAATATTGCACTTGCCAATAAAGAAACGTTAGTAACAGCTGGTTCCATAATTATGGAACTTGCAAAAAAACACAAAGTTTCTATACTACCTGTTGATAGTGAACATTCTGCAATTTTTCAAGCCCTACAGGGAGAAGATACAAAGAATATTGAAAATATTTGGTTAACAGCTTCAGGGGGCCCATTTAGAGGTAAAACACTTGAAGAACTTGAATATATTACTTTAGAGCAAGCTTTAAAACATCCCAATTGGACAATGGGAAATAAAATCACAATAGACTCTGCCACTTTAATGAACAAAGGATTAGAAGTAATCGAAGCAAAGTGGTTATTTGACGTTTCAGTGGATCAAATTAAAGTGGTTGTTCACCCACAAAGCATTATTCATTCAATGGTAGAATTTTGTGATGGTTCGGTAATAGCACAGTTAGGTGTGCCAGATATGAAGCTCCCTATTCAATATGCGTTATATTATCCAAACAGACAACAAAACAACTTTAAGAGATTAAATTTAGCTCAAATTGGGAAACTTACGTTTGAAGAACCTAACAAAGACAGCTTCCCTTGTCTTCAATTAGCGTTTGATGCAATGAAAATTGGAGGAAGCATGCCAACTGTGTTAAATGCTGCAAATGAATTAGTAGTCAGTAAATTTCTTAATAGAGAACTTGGCTTTTTAGATATACCTAAAATAATAGATTTTTGTATGTCTAAACATGATATAATTAAGGAAATAACATTAGAGGAAATACTTGAGGTTCAAAAATGGACCTATGAATTAATCGAGAGTAGGTGGTAAAGAAATGAATAGTATAATATCTATTTTAGTTGCTGTGTTAATGTTTGGTGTAATTGTTTTAGTACATGAATTCGGTCATTTCTTTTTTGCGAGAAGAAATGGAATTACTGTTGAAGAATTTGCCATTGGAATGGGACCGAAGGTTGTAGGTAAAAAAGTTGGAGATACATTGTTTTCAATTCGTGCGTTACCTTTTGGAGGCTTTTGCAAATTACTAGGTGAAGATGAAGTTGTAGCAGATGAAAATGCCTATTCATCAAAATCTGTTTGGGCAAAAATACAAGTTGTTATTGGTGGACCATTATTTAATATGCTACTTGCTTTTGTATTTGCAGTCATTTTCTTGTTGATTAGTGGAAGAGTTATAACGCCAGTTGTAACTGAAGTTAAAGAAAATTCACCTGCAGAGGCTGCTGGACTTCAAATTGGAGATAAAATAGTTGAGATCAATGATAAAAAGATTATAGCTTATTCTGAAGTACAAATATATATCAATGAGAACAAAGGGCAACCAATTGATTTAACATATAAAAGGGACGGCCTAAAAATTGAAAAAGTTATAACGCCTGAATTTATTGAAGAATACAATACTTATCAAATTGGTATCGTACCAGATACAGTGAAAATGAATAATCCAATAAACGTTATAAAATATGCTTTTATTGAAATTGTTTTTTGGATTAAAATGGTTTTTTATGGACTTGGCATGTTGCTTTCGGGTGCAATCTCAGCAAATGAAATTGCAGGGCCAGTTGGCATCGTAACAGTCGTAAGCGAAGGTTATAAATCAAGTATTCAAATTGGTTTATTATCAGTTATTAAAACAATATCATTTTTCATTATATTGCTTAGTGCAAACTTGGGCGTCATGAACTTGTTGCCTATTCCTGCATTAGATGGTGGAAGATTGGTGTTTTTAATAATCGAGGCAATAAGACGAAAACCAATGAATGAGGAAAGAGAAGGAACAATTCACTTTATTGGATATATATTGTTAATGGTGCTTATGGTAGTTGTACTATTTAATGATGTTAGAAAGCTTTTTTGACACTTAAAAAACAATGAGTAAAACATTGAACAAGAAAACCTATAAGTAGGTTTTCTTGTTATACATATCAAGAAAGTTTATCAATGTTATATGTCAGGAGGTAAGAACGTGTATAGAAACGATACAAAAGTTATTCATATAGGTAATACAGTAATTGGACAAGGCAATCAAATATTGATTCAATCAATGACGAATACAAAAACAGAAGATAGTAAGAATACAGTTCTACAAATAAAAAAGCTTGAAGAAGTAGGTTGTGATATTATTCGAGTAGCAGTACCTACACAGGAAGCAGCTAGAGCAATTAAAGAAATTAAAAATCAAATTCACATTCCTCTTGTAGCCGATATACACTTCGACCATAGACTAGCAGTAGAAGCGATTGAAAATGGTGCAGACAAAATTAGGATTAATCCAGGAAATATTGGCAGTAGAGAGAAGTTGAAAATAGTAGTTGAGGCTTGTAAGGTTAGAGGCATTCCAATTAGAGTCGGTGTAAACAGTGGTTCTTTAGAGAAAAGCATTCTTGACAAATATGGGAAGCCAACTGCAGAGGCATTAGTTGAAAGCGCAATAT
Source organism: Firmicutes bacterium HGW-Firmicutes-7 (assembly GCA_002841375.1). Classification (GTDB taxonomy): domain Bacteria; phylum Bacillota; class Clostridia; order Lachnospirales; family Vallitaleaceae; genus HGW-1. The sequence continues at coordinate 45,985 of PGZO01000025.1, forward strand.
ATAACGTTACATTAATTGAACAATTTGATTATGATAATATGGTTGTATCAATTAAATCTTCAGATGTACTACAATCCATTGAAGCGTATGAGTTGGCTGCAACAAAAATTAAATATCCCCTTCATATTGGCATTACAGAAGCCGGTACGCTCTTTTCAGGAACGATAAAATCTTCAGTTGGTCTTGGAATAATTCTTGCCAAAGGGATAGGTGATACAATAAGAGTATCATTAACAGGTGATCCGTTAGAAGAGATTAGAGTTGCACAAAAGGTATTGCAGGCACTTAACTTATACCCAAAGGGTGTGGAAATTATCTCGTGTCCGACCTGTGGTAGAACGCAAATTGAGTTAATTAAGCTAGCAAATGAAGTAGAAAAAAGATGTGAACATATCAATAAAAAAATAAAAATAGCTATTATGGGATGTGCTGTTAATGGGCCAGGCGAAGCAAGAGAAGCAGATATTGGCATTGCTGGTGGTCAAGGAGTGGGACTTATTTTTAAAAAAGGTGAAGTATTTAAGAAGGTGAAAGAAGAGAACTTAATAGAAGCATTAATTGAAGAAATTAATAAACTGTAGGTGATGAAATTGACGAAAGTTTTTAAGGATGTTTTTCCTAAAATAAAGCTTGGTGAACCGTTAAATAATTATTTTAACGAATGTTGTGTTGAAAATGTCTTTCTGAACAAAAATACCAATCAATTAATTATAAATATAACCTTAACTCAAATTATAACGCCACAATTTGTTGAAAAGCTTGCTGAGGTTATTAAGATTCATTTAAATGTATGCGACTCATTTCAGGTAATAGTTAATGAAAAATTTATTCAAGATGTTACCTTATCTTTTAAAGAAATCTACGAGCTCTATAAGGGCGCTATATATAGTCAGATAATGAGTATTAACCCAGTATGCGGTGTTAAGCTTGCAAATAGTGATTATATCATTAAAGACAATATTGTGACCTATGAGTTCAGTGAGCAGCTATATGAATATTTTAAAAGATATGATGTTGCTGCTAGAGTAAGGTCTATTTTTAGTGAAAAGTTTGGGTTAGATATGCAGATAGAATTAAATAAAAAAGAGGGGTTGGAGCTTGTTGAGAAGTTCATAGAACGACATGATATTGAACAAAAGATGCTGCTTCAAGAACTTCATATAGATTCAATGAATAGTGCTGCCAAAGCATTACCTAAAAAAACAATTAAAAAAACCGATAAAGAAAACCTTGACGCTGAAAAGATATTAATTGGCAAGAAGGGGATTTCGGGAGAACTTACTTATATTAAATCCTTTAGTGAAGAAACAAATGAAGTAATATTAGAAGGTTTTGTGATTAACTACGAAGAGAGAGATATTAAAGGGGATAAAAAGCTTATTATCTTTGACTTAACCGATTACACAGCTTCGGTAACGTGTAAATCTTTTTTAAAGTTAGAACAGTATATGGAGCAAACTGTTGGTAAAATAAATAAAGGGTTATTTGTGAGAATTTCAGGTAGATTGCAATACGATGAGTTTCAAAAAGAAAATATTGTTATGGTAAATGGACTTGAGTTAATTGATGACTTTAGAAAGCAAAGAAAGGACACCGCCGAGGTTAAGCGGGTTGAGCTCCATCTACATACACAAATGAGTGATATGGATGCAGTAGTAAGCGCTAAAGATGTAGTAAAGCAAGCTATTAAGTGGGGACATAAAGCAGTAGCAATCACTGATCATGGTGTTGTTCAGGCTTTTCCAGATGCTTTTCATGCTGCAGAAAAAAGTGATATAAAGATTATTTATGGTGTAGAAGCATATATAGTAGATGATGAAAAGCCAACTATTAAAAATCCCAAAGGTCAAAATTTTGATGATGTTTATGTAGTTTTTGATTTAGAAACTACAGGTTTTTATCCAGGGGCAGATAAGATCACTGAAATTGGTGCTGTAAAGATTAAAAATAGAACTGTAATTGATAGATATAGTACTTTTGTAAATCCAGAAAGGGGTATACCTGCAAAAGTTCAAAAGTTAACAGGCATAACACCTGAAATGGTTCAAGATGCACCAATAATTGAAGATGTACTGAAGGAATTTTTAGAGTTTGTTGGTGACGATATTTTAGTTGCCCATAATGCAGATTTTGATTTGAGTTTTATTAAATACTTTGCGCAGGAGCAAAATGTTGAAATATTTAATACAAGTGTAGATACACTAGAACTTTCCAGAACGTTATTTCCTGACCTGAAAAATCATAAGTTAAATACTTTGGCAAGTGAATTCAATGTAACATTGACTGGACATCATCGCGCTGTAAATGACGCTGAGGCAACAGCAGGAATATTTGTATATTTATCAAATCATTTAGATAATATTAACATACATAATTTAGAGCAATTCATTAACTATGAATCAACTCATTTTAAGAATAATAAAAAATTGCGTTCTAATCATGCAATTATGTTGGCCCAGAATCTTGTGGGCCTTAGAAATCTATATGAATTAATTTCAAAATCTCATATAAACTATTATTTTAAACAACCGAGAATACCTAAAAGCGTATTTAGAAAGTATCGAGAAGGGATTCTTCTTGGATCTGCTTGTGAAGCAGGGGAAATATATAAGGCGATACGAGATCATAAAGATCATGAGGAAGTTGACAGGCTTGCAAGATTTTATGATTATTTTGAAATCCAACCACTTGCAAATAACGAATTCCTAATTCGTGATAATATTGTTGCGGGAAAGCATCAATTAATAGATATTAACAAAAAAATTGTAGAACTATCTAAGCAATATGGAAAGTTAACTGTTGCAACTTGCGATGTTCACTTTTTGAATCCTGAAGATGAGGTGTATCGAAGAATACTTATGGCTGGAAAAGGCTTTTCTGATGCAGATCAACAAGCGCCACTATATTATAGAACAACAGATGAAATGCTAGCAGAGTTTTATTACCTAGGAGATCAAGTAGCTTATGAAGTAGTCGTTGAGAACACAAATAAAATTGCAGAACTTATAGAGAAAATAAATCCTGTACCACCAGAAAAATTTCCTCCTAAAATTGATGGTTCAGAAGACGAGCTTAGAAGGATATGTTATGAAAAGGCAAAAGATATGTATGGAGAAAAATTGCCTGAAATTGTGTCAGAACGATTGGATCGAGAGTTGAATTCTATTATTACAAATGGATTTGCGGTTATGTATATTATTGCCCAAAAGCTTGTTTGGAAGTCAAATGAGGACGGATATCTTGTAGGTTCTCGTGGATCAGTTGGATCTTCTTTTGCCGCAACCATGTCAGGTATTACAGAGGTTAATCCCCTTTCTGCCCATTATTTGTGTCCAAAATGTAAGTATGTAGATTTTGATTCAGAGGTAGTGAAAGCGCATTCAGGTAATTCGGGCTGTGATTTAGCAGATATGAGGTGCCCAGTGTGTGGGGAAAACCTTCATAAAGAAGGCCATGATATACCCTTTGAAACTTTTTTAGGTTTTGAAGGAGATAAAGAACCTGATATTGACTTAAACTTTTCGGGAGAATATCAAAGTAAAGCCCATGAGTTTACAGAAGAGCTGTTTGGTACAGGTCATGTATTTAGAGCAGGGACAATAGGAAGCCTAGCTGAAAAGACAGCTTTTGGTTTTGTGAAAAAATATTTTGATGAACGTAATACTGAAGTAAATAAAGCAGAAATTAATAGATTGGTTTCAGGATGTACGGGCGTTAGAAGAACAACAGGACAGCATCCAGGTGGCATTATAGTTGTACCTAAAGAGCAAGAAATATACAAATTCACACCTATTCAAAGGCCAGCCAATGATATGACTTCATCCATCATTACGACACATTTTGATTATCATTCAATTGATCATAACTTACTAAAATTAGACATACTTGGCCATGATGATCCAACAATTATTAAAATGTTAGAAGATATAACGGGTGTTGACGCTAGAACAATACCTCTTGATGAACCAAAGGTTATGTCTTTGTTTAGTTCCACAAAAGCATTAGGCATTACGCCAGATAAAATTGGTGGTTGTACTTTAGGTTGTCTAGGTGTACCTGAGTTTGGAACAGATTTTGTTATGCAAATGTTAATGGATACGAAACCTAAATCTTTTTCTGACTTAGCAAGAATTTCCGGGTTATCTCATGGTACAGATGTATGGCTTAATAATGCACAAGAAATTATTAAAGAGGGTAAAGCAAATATTTCAGAAGTTATTTCTACAAGAGATGATATTATGACATACTTGATTCACCAAGGCGTTGATAAAGGGCTATCCTTTACAATTATGGAAAGTGTTAGAAAAGGAAAAGGTCTAAAGGATGAATGGATAGATGCTATGAAGGAAAATGGTGTTCCTGATTGGTATATTTGGTCATGTAAACAAATTAAGTATATGTTCCCGAAAGCACATGCGGTTGCATATGTCATGATGGCATATAGAATTGCTTATTTTAAAGTGTATTATCCTATTGCATATTATACTGCATTTTATAGTATCAGAGCATCAAACTTTGATTATGAAATGATGTGTAAAGGTAAAGAGCAATTAGAAGAGCATTTGAAGGTGCTAAAAGAAAGAGATAACCTACCTGACCAAGCCCTTAATAAATTGACAAAAAAAGAAAAAGATATGATTAAAGATATGCGAATAGTACAAGAAATGTATGCAAGAGGCATTGACTTCATGCCAATTGATTTATACAAAGTTGATGCTACAAGATTTCAAATATTTGAAAACAAGATTATGCCTTCTTTAAGTGCAATAGAAGGCCTTGGAGGTAAGGCAGCTATAAATATTATTGAAGCTAGAAAAGACGGTGCCTTCGTTTCAATTGAGGATTTAAGGGAACGAACAAGGTTAACAAAAACTGTAATTGAAGTTATGAAACAAAATGGTATTTTACAGGGCCTATCAGATACAAATCAAATGAGCTTATTTTAACCTAACGAAGTAAGTATCCCCCACTTCAGTGGGGGATACTTGCTTCAACATCAGTGCCAACTGATGTGCAAGCAAAGCTTGCGTTAGGTTACGAGCTCGTAGCGAATGCGGAGGGCGAGTATCCTTTGCTCCTAACGAAGTAAGTACCCCCCACTTCAGTGGGGGATACTTACTTCAACATCAGTGCCAACTGATGTGCAAGCAAAGCTTGCGTTCTGGCTTATAGTAGCGTTGCTACTATTTGGGGTTACGAGCTCGTAGCGAATGCGGAGGGCGAGTATCCTTTGCCCCTAACGAAGTAAGTACCCCCCACTTCAGTGGGGGGTACTTACTTCAACATCAGTGCCAACTGATGTGTAAGCAAAGCTTGCGTTTTGGCTTATAGTAGCGTAACGATGTAAGTCCCTACTTTACTTTGATGTGTATCTAGTATAAAATAAACTCATAAGTTGAAAGTACAATTTAATGGCATTGAATTCATATAAATAAAGGGGTAAGTTACAATGCATAAAGTAGAATTATTTACAGATGGAGCCTGTAGGGGAAACCCAGGACCAGGGGGATATGGAGTTGTTTTAGAGTATTTAGATGGTAAGGGTGAAAAACGTATTAAAGAGCTCAGTGAAGGGTATAAAATAACCACGAACAATAGAATGGAGTTAATGGCAGTCATAAAAGGGTTAGATGCACTAACTAAGCCTTGTGATATTAAAATATTTACGGACTCCCAGTATATTGTTAATGCTTTTAACCTTGGGTGGTTAAATAGTTGGATATTAAATAACTGGAAACGAGGAAAAAAGAAGGAACCAGTTAAAAATGAAGATTTATGGAAACAAATAATTGAGAAAATAAAGGATCACAAAGTAGAATGGATATGGGTTAAGGGACATAATGGACATCCGCAAAATGAACGTTGTGATGTTTTAGCTACGGTTGCAGCGGATGGCGATAACCTTATAGATGATATGGGATTAGATGTATAATAAATTTGCTAGCAATAATCTTACAATAACTAGAACAGAAATATTCTGTTTGTAAATAGAGGTGCGGACTATGATGATAGAATATAAAAATGTTTATAAGTCCTTTGGTAAACTAGAGGTATTAAAGAATATAAATTTAAGTATTGATAAAAGCGAGGTTGTATGTGTTATTGGACCAAGTGGTTCAGGAAAAAGCACGCTTTTAAGGTGCCTAAATCACCTTGAACGAATTACAACAGGTGAAATATATGTAGAGGGCGAATTAATTGATTCCAATGACGGAAAGGTTCAATTAAAGTTACCACATAAAAAAATGGCTGCAGTATGTTCTGAATTAGGGATGGTATTTCAAAGGTTTAATTTATTTCCACATCTAACTGTACTTGAAAATGTCATGAGTGCGCCTATGTATGTAAAAAAACAATCCAAGACAGAATTAGAAGAATTTGCAGTTAGCTTATTAGAAATGGTAGGGTTATCAGCTAAAAAGGATGAATATCCTTCAAGACTTTCAGGTGGTCAACAGCAAAGAGTAGCGATCGCAAGAGCTCTTGCGATGAAGCCTAATATTATGTTGTTTGACGAACCAACATCTGCCCTTGATCCAGAACTTGTTGGAGAAGTACTTGAAGTAATGAAGAAGCTTGCTGCTGAAGGTATGACAATGATCGTAGTAACCCATGAAATGGGTTTTGCACAAGAAGTAGGAACGAGGTTGATTTTTATGGATGAAGGTATTGTTCTTGAGGACACTACACCAAAAGAATTTTTTGAAAATCCAAAAACTGAACGTGCAAGAGCTTTTCTAAGGAAGATCTTGTAAATTTATCATTGCATTTATTGTACACTTAAAGCTATAATGGTATAATAGATTTGTTACCCATAAAGTAAGTATCACTATGTTTACCTATAATATATAGTAATCCAGAAACGTTGATATACTATATATTCTAGGTAAAAGTGATACTAAGTACTTTCTGGGCGATAATCATATAAGATTCAAATAATGAAAGTAGTAAGGGAGAAAGATATAATGCAGTATTTGAAAAGAGTACTTTCACTAATATTATTGGTGTCATTAGCTTTAATGAATAACTGGATAGGACCAAAAGTAAGCACGAGTTTTTCTGTATATACGATACTATTTTGTGTTATGAATATGTTGCTTGTTTTAGTCATTATTGTAGCTTACAATCTATCTAGAAGCATTACTAAAAATAGTATTGTAGTAATTATTGATTCTATTATTTTAATAATACTTTTTCTGCTATCTTTCCTATTGCAAATAGATACAGTTTTAGACAATACAATTATAAATCAACTTAAGTTATTGCCCAATAACATGAATTTTATTTATTATATGCAATTGATTTTTGGGTATTGGACTATAACATATATTTTGATCCTTAAAAGTGTTCACGTTAGACGTGGTAACGTAATAAGTTCTATTAGATATATGGGTCCATAGACAATGAACACTCTCTTAACGAGGGTGTTTTTTTCGTTATAGATGAAAGTTAACTTATAAATTTTTCTTTTCACATAATAAACAATTTTTTCGAGTAAAATAGTAAAAACATTTTAATAGGAATTACTATGAGAAAAAACCTAATTAGGCTATTTGTATTAATATTTATGCTCGCCTTTTTAATTGATTGTGCACTTATTAGTTTTTTCTATCGCGAAGTGCATATTCAAAAAATGCCATTACAGGTAGACTATGAAAAGTTTAGCAAAATGGATATCTCTGGTGAAGTGCTTAAAAGTTTGAAAAAATTTTGCGATAAAAATGATATTGATTTTTCTACCTATTTATCTATATATATGGCAGAGCATGATTACAGTGTTCAGCGTATAGACGGATTGCTCAGAGAATACAATTATAAAAGTATACCAAATGCGCAGTTAAAGCACCTCTACTATATGATATTTGCCGATATTGAATGTTTTCCTATTAGGCTTGACAAAAAAGAAGATATAAATAGATATTCATACGTTGACTCTTTTCTTGCAGAAAGAACCTACGGTGGGGATCGGAAACATATGGGAATAGATATTATGGATGACAATAATGAAAGTGGATATTTTAAAATTGTAAGCATGACAGATGGAATAGTTGAAAATATAGGATGGTTAGAGTTAGGTGGTTATAGAGTTGGTATTCGATCAATAAGTGGTGCATATTTTTATTATGCACATTTATCCGAGTATGCAGCTGACTTAAAAGAGGGCGACAACGTACAAGCTGGACAATTATTAGGGTATATGGGAAGTACGGGTTACGGGGAAGAAGGAACCGATGATCAATTTGATGTACACTTACATATAGGAATTTGTATTATAGAAGATGGTGAGGAGAAATGGGTTAATCCGTTTTCAATATTAAAAATGGTTGATTCAAAATAATGGACATTTGATTTTTATATGTATCAATATTAATCCAATTATGATATAATATTTATGTATGTTTTAATAAACATTTTTGCGCAATATATATTAAAGGGTGTATAGGAGATTGGTAAATGGAAATACAAATGTGGAGAGAAATACTCATTCCTTACCAACAAGCAGTAAGTGAACTAGAAATAAAATTTTCTAGTATCGTGAATGAAAATATTAAACTCGGTAAGCATTCACCTATAGAGCTTGTAACTGGAAGAGTAAAAAAAATAGCAAGTATTTTAGAAAAGATGAACAAAAAAAACATCCCGCTTAGCAGGATTGAAGAAGAAATTGAAGATATAGCTGGCATTAGAATTATTTGTCAATTTGTTGAAGATATTGATATTGTTGTGGATCTTATTAGAAGCCGCAGTGACCTAGAAATTAAATATGAGAAGGACTATATTACTAATTCGAAAGAAAGTGGATATAAGAGCTATCACATGATTATATACTATGAGGTACACACAGCACTTGGTAAGAAGAAAATACAAGCAGAAATTCAGATCAGAACACTTGCTATGAATTTTTGGGCAACCATTGAACATTCATTAAAGTATAAATATAAAAGAAATATTCCAATTAATATTAAAGAACGGCTCATTCAGGCTGCAGAAGCAGCTCATAAGTTAGATCAAGAAATGTCAAAAATTCGCAGTGAAATATTAGATGCGCAAGACACCTTTCAATATAAATCTAGTATCATTGCCGATATTCTCAACAATATTCAAAATATTAGCAAGGTGAGTAGTAATAGTAATGAAATTCACTTGATTCAAGAAGAGTTCTATAAGCTTTGGGAAGAAGGAAACTTAGAAAACCTTGTTGTGTTTAGTAAGAAGTTAGACATCATTGCTGAAAAGCATAAAGTTCAGTGCTTAAACTATTAATTATTTATACATAAGTAGTTGTAGTTTATGAATTAAATTACTTGCTTTTAACACTATAACTATAGATTAGAATTGGGATTGGTGGTTAATTTGATTTACGCGATTGGAGATTTACACTTAGGATTTTCTACCAATAAATCAATGGATGTTTTTGGTAAACAGTGGAACAAGCATTATGATAAAATAAAAGGAAATTGGCTTTCTACAGTTAAGGATTGTGACTTAGTACTTATTGCTGGGGATACTTCTTGGGCTATATCTCTTGAAGAAGCAGAAGCAGATCTTGATTATTTGAACGAACTCCCAGGAACAAAGGTATTAGTAAAAGGAAATCACGATTACTGGTGGCAGTCCTTAGCAAAAATGAAAGAGAAATATAGAGGCAGTAGCCTAAATTATTTGCAAAATGATGTTTTTATCTTTGAGGAATGTTGCATTTGTGGCGCGCGGGGTTGGCTGTGCCCGAATGAAAGTGATTATACACAAGAAGATAAAAAAATATATACTAGAGAAATTCGAAGATTAGAACTTTCACTTGAGAGGGCAAAGGGGCATCGTAACAAAATCGTTGTAATGCACTATCCTCCAATGAATGAACACTTAGAACCGTCTGAATTTACTTTTCTTTTCCATGAGTATGACGTGAAGCAAGTGCTATATGGACATGTGCATGGAGACGAGCGTTTCAAATATGCGCCGTTAGGCGTAATTGATGGTATTCATTATCAATTAATTTCATCTGATTATTTAAACTTCAAATTACATCCAGTAGATTTATTAATAATCTAACTTATGATTATAGTGTCAAAAGGTTATAGTTGTACCATTTATATTATAACTCAACGGGTTAGATTACATATGTAAGCAATTAAACTTGTTGTACTAATGAAAGGACTTTCAATGACACTTCCCGAACAATATCAAAATAAAATGAAGACGTTACTAAAAGATGATTATAAAGAATATTTAGCCTCATTAGATAAACCGTATTATCAAGGTTTAAGAAGCAACGATCTGAAAATAGATCCGAGTACTTTTTTTACGCTTGCTCCTTTTCAACTTGAGCCTATTTTGTGGACGAATAATGGATTCTATTATTCTCGAGAAGAACACCCGGCAAAGCATCCTTATTATCATGCAGGTTTATTTTATATACAAGAACCAAGCGCCATGGTTCCAGCTACGATATTACCTATAGAAAAAGGTGATAAAGTCTTGGACTTATGTGCTGCGCCAGGTGGAAAAAGCACGCAACTTGGTGCAAGGCTCGGAAATACTGGATTATTAGTAAGTAATGATATTAGTCCATCAAGAGCAAAAGCAATAGTAAAAAATATTGAGCTTTTTGGCATAAGGAATTCGATCGTAATGAGCGAGTCACCTAAGAAGCTAGAAAGCTATTTTGACGGTTTTTTTGATAAGGTGCTTGTAGATGCGCCCTGTTCTGGAGAAGGTATGTTTAGGAAGGATTCCTCAATGATTAAGAACTGGTTAGATTACGGCGTATCTTATTATGAAGCTCTGCAAAAAGAAATTCTTCCTTCCGCTGCAAAGATGCTTAAACCAAATGGATATATGGTCTATTCCACATGTACTTTCTCAGTAGAAGAAAATGAAAAAATGATAGAATGGTTTTTAAAGTGTAATCCCAATTTTGAATTAATAGATATTGATTCTTATGATGGTTTTGAAAATGGATTGGAAAGTCTTACACAAGCAAAGCGGTTGTGGCCACATAGAATTAAAGGGGAAGGTCATTTCGTTGCATTACTTCATAAAAAAGATGGGAATATGCCGAAGGAATATCATCCATTTCCTTTTCAAAAAATAAGCGAAAAACAGATTTCTACATTTTTTGATTTTCAAAAGGATGTGCTGAACTGCCAGTTTGATACGAATAAAATGATGATCATTCAAGATAAGCTATACCTTTTGCCATCGCATACACCAGATTTAAAAGGGCTTCGTATTCAAAGAAGTGGTTGGTATATGGGGGAGCTTAAAAAATACGGATTTGAGCCTTCACAAGCATTAGCAAGTGGACTTAATATAAATGAGATAAATAAAATGATTACTTTACCTGTTATAGATCAAAATGTGATAAAATATCTTAAAGGGGAATCTTTAAACCTAGATGCACCAGAAGGGTACAACATGGTTTGTGTGGATGATTTCTCACTTGGTTGGGCAAAGAAAACAGGAAATATATTAAAAAATAAATATTGTGCAGGTTGGAGATGGCAATAACCTGTCCATTAGAAGGAGACAACATGTTTAAAAATATAGATGCAGTATTATTTGATTTAGATGGAACTTTAGTTGATTCTATGTGGTTATGGAAGTCTGTAGATATAGAATATTTAAAGAAATTTGATATTGAATTCCCAGATGATTTTCAAGATGATATTGAAGGTATGAGTTTTACAGAAACCGCACAATACTTTAAAGAACACTTTAACTTACCAGTTGATATTGATTCTATTAAAGAAGAATGGAATATTATGGCTGGAGAGTACTACAAACATAAAGTGCAATTGAAGGAGAAGGTACCTGAGTTATTAAGTTATCTTATTGAAAATGACTATAAGACTGGTATTGGAACAAGTAATTCCAAAGAACTTGTGAACATGATTGTAGATAAATTTAATTTAAGAGGGCATTTTGGTTCAATTAGAACTAGTTGTGAGGTAAATAAAGGAAAACCACATCCTGATATTTATTTAAAGGTCGCAGAAGACCTAGGTGTTAGGCCCGAGAATTGCCTTGTTTTTGAAGATGTTCCTGCAGGAATTATGGCAGCAAAAAATGCTGGAATGAAGGTATGTGCTATTTACGATGATTTTTCAAAAAAAATAATTGATGAAATTAAAGAATTGGCAGATTACTATATTGAAAGTTTTAACGATATTATAGAAATTGTTGAGGATGATAATGATGAAACAGTTTTTGCCAATTAGTAGACAGGACATAGAAGAACTTGGTTGGGACAGACCAGACTTTGTATTTGTAACAGGTGATGCATATGTTGATCATCCTTCCTTCGGGGTAGCAATTATTAGTAGAGTGTTAGAAGCCTTTGGTTATAAGGTGGCTATTCTAGCACAACCAGACTGGAAGGATACAGCAGATATTCGTAGGTTTGGTGAACCCAAATTGGGGTTTTTAGTTACTGCTGGTAATATTGATTCAATGGTTAATCATTATACGGTTGCAAAGAAAAAAAGGTCAACAGATGCCTATACGCCTGGCGGAGAAGCAGGAAAGCGGCCTGATCATGCAACAGTTGTATATTGTAACTTAATTAGACAAGTTTATAAAGATATACCAATTATTATTGGCGGAATTGAAGCAAGCCTAAGAAGAATGGCTCATTATGATTATTGGAGTAACACGGTTAAGCGGTCAATATTACTTGATTCACAAGCTGATTTGCTTCTTTATGGTATGGGGGAAAAAAGTATAATTGAGGTAGCAGATGCATTGGCAGCTGGAATTTCAGTAAAGGATATTACTTATATTGCTGGAACTGTTTTTAAATCAAATACTTTAGAAAGTCTTTACGATTACATTGTATTGCCTTCTTATACAGATATAAAACGGGATAAAAAGAAATTTGCTGAAAGTTTTAGAATCCAATACGAAAATACAGATTTTGCAACAGGAAAAGTGTTGGTTGAAGCCTATAATGATAAGCAATTTATCGTTCAAAACACAGCTCAAAATCCATTAACCCAGTCTGAATTAGACAATGTATATGCGCTTAATTATATGAGAGATTATCATCCAACATATATTGAACAAGGTGGCATATCAGCCATTGAAGAGGTTAAGTATAGCTTAATTAGCAATCGTGGATGTTTTGGTGGCTGTAATTTTTGTGCACTTACTTTTCATCAAGGAAGAGTTCTGCAGAGTAGAAGCCATAAATCAATTGTTTCTGAGGCAGAACAGTTTATTTGGGATAAGGATTTCAAAGGATATATTCATGACGTAGGAGGACCTACTGCGAATTTTAGACATACTTCTTGTGACAAACAAATGGAGTCGGGTGTTTGTAAAAACAAGCAATGCTTATTTCCTGAACCATGTAAGAACTTAAAAGTTGATCATAATGATTATCTTAAGCTACTTACTGAACTCCGAAGTCTATCAAATGTTAAGAAAGTATTTGTTCGATCGGGCATACGGTTTGATTATTTAATTCAGGACAAAGACGATAGTTTTTTTAATGAGTTATGTAAGCATCACATTAGTGGACAATTGAAAGTAGCGCCAGAGCACGTTTCAAATAAAGTATTAATGCATATGGGGAAGCCTGGGCATAAGGTATATGAAAAGTTTGTGAAAAAATATAAACAAATCAATGATACACTAGGAATGAAACAATTTCTTGTTCCTTATTTAATGTCGAGTCATCCAGGTTCTGATTTAAATTGTGCCATTGAGCTTGCAGAGTATCTTCGAGATATAGGACATACACCACAACAGGTTCAGGACTTTTATCCAACGCCTTCGACTATTTCAACGTGTATGTATTATACAGAATTGGATCCATTAACGATGCAAAAGATATATGTACCTAAAACATCCCATGAAAAAGCGATGCAAAGGGCACTAATACAATATAAAAATCCAAAGAATTATCATTTAGTTCATGAAGCGCTAACAAAAGCTAGTCGTGAAGATTTAATAGGTTTTGATAAGAAGTGCCTAATACGGCCACAAGTAGGTGGAAGAAAATTTAGTTCGCAAGGTAGCAAAGGCAAGAATAGTACTGTTACGGGTCAAGGAACTAAGCAAAAGCTTGTTGAACATGGAAATAATAAGCATAAAGAATCGAATTCGGTTCAAAGTGGTAATTCTAACAAAAAGAACAAAGATGTTGGAAATAAGCACAAAAAAAAGACGATTAGAAATGTTCATAAAAAGAAAAATTGAGAAATATTTTTAACGATTGGAGATTTGAAATGAAAAATATTGCAGTCATTACAGGTGCATCTTCTGGCATGGGAAAAAAAATTGTTGAAAATTTATGTGAAAGCCATGCGCGTTTTGATGAAATATGGTTAATTGCAAGAAGAGTTGAACCTATGAAAAGGTTGGTCGAACAATATAAAAATTATAAATTTAAAATCCTTGCACTTGATTTGGCATCTAAAGACGCCCACGTCACTTATGAAGAAGAGTTAATTAAAGAGCGTATTCATATTAAATTACTCGTAAACAATGCTGGATTAGGGAAAACAGGTGCTTTTCATAAAGTTGATCTGGATTATCATATGAACATGATTGATGTTAATATTAGCGCACTTACAGCAATTACACATATTAGCTTAAAGCATATGAAAAAAGGAAGTAGAATAATCAATATGGCATCCGTTGCTGGATTTATGCCGCAACCTTACTTTAATGTTTATGCTGCTTCAAAAGCATATGTGGTCAGTTTTTCAAGGGCACTTCGTGTGGAGTTAAAAGAAAAAGGTATAAGCGTTCTTACAGTATGCCCAGGCCCTGTCGATACAGAATTTCTGCATATTTCAGGTCCAATTAATTCTTTGAAAAAGGGGTTTTTTGAAGATGCACATAAAGTTGTTCAAAAAGCACTAAGAGACTTGGAAAGAGATAAGGATATTTCAATTTGCGGCTATAAAATGAAGCTGATCAGTTTTTTAGTAAAACTATTACCTGTTGGAATCGTTATGAAATTTATAAAAGAATAAATATTTTCTTTTGTATGCTGACAGCATACCACAAGCATTTGCTTATGACGTATAATGGTTGTAGTGCCAAAAGTAGATCACGCTAATATGTATGGCGCATATGGTGGAAGATTAACGTAATTATTATTAAATGTTGTGCAAGACAGAGCAACGATATACTTCTGGCACTGTAACCATATAATAGCTTTGGTAAAATATTAAGAAAGTTAAGTGAAAAGGTAAGTTCCGTAGTTGAAAGAACCTTGAAAAATGCATGAGTTAAGTCTAGCGAAACCACTTTACAATCCCAAAAAAGAGGGATAA
>PGZO01000077.1 GCA_002841375.1 Firmicutes bacterium HGW-Firmicutes-7
AACCGAATTGCTTCCGAAATTGAGCATAGGTAACATTAAAGTCAAAAACCTTAGCTTCATCTGTGCTCCAACTTCGGAAGCAATCTTAATCGTTATACGAACCAGGGGAAAGAAAAAGAGATATTGATAAAATAAGGTCAATAATAAAAGATACACATCAATCTTCATTTATGTATATAGTAGAAGATGATGGGAAATTAGTTGGGTTTTTATCGGCGAAAAGAGGACATGTAAATAGGATAAAACATAGTGCTTACATCGTTATTGGAATAATGAAGAGTTATACTGGAAAAGGAATTGGGAAAAGACTGTTTAATGAATTGGATAGTTGGGCAACAGATAATGGTGTTACAAGGCTTGAATTAACGGTTATGAAACATAATGAAAGAGCAATTAGTCTATATAAAAAAATGGGGTATAAAGTTGAAGGAGTAAAGGAAAAATCTGTTGTTGTTGATGGGGATTACATTGATGAATACTATATGGCTAAAATAATAGAATAATTATTATTTTTCTGCATATCAGATACGATGTTAGTATTCATATTTGAAAATGGTTTATTACAATTATTGACCATTAGCCGTAATCACCGAAGGGAATGATGAGAATGATTAATATTTCCACATATCAGGGCCTTGGAGTGTTTGGGCCAGCCTACAAGATTATGCTTGAGAATGACGCCCATGCGTCCGGTTCAATAGATCGAATTCTGGTGGAAAGCATGATACGGCTCTGTTCGGAGACAGTAGACTTCCTTTATAATGAATATGCCCCGACGAGAAGCTTTTATAAGAAGGGGACACGGACTGAATTAGAACAATATGTGGAAATGACCATTTTAGATAATCATTCCGAAGAAGAACGCATTGCGGCAATTGCTCGGTTTACAGGTAGCTTGCAAGAGAGTGCTTGTGAGGACTTGAAATTGATGCAAATAGGCGGTACCGAAGAGGAGATTATCGTACGAGGTTCTGGTTGGTGTTCAGATGTAGCAAGAGTTGGCTGTGCACTCTGTCAGGTAGCCGGATTTGCCGCCCGATTGGTTTCTTTATTTGACACTGAGAAAGCTTACAGTGGACATGTAATTATAGAAGTCTGTCGAGCTAAAATTTGGGGAGCCGTGGATCCACTAACAAATGTTGTATATCGCCATCCGGGAGGTAAACCTGCATCCACATGGGATTTGATGAATAATCCTCATCTTATCGAATGTCATTCGAGAGGTGAGTCAACTCCGTATACGGTAGTTAGTCAGTTCCGAGGCGCAGCAATCTCAAACTACTTCGTGTGGCGTTGGAGAGAGTATGACTATACTGTGAGTAAAATTAACGATTATTATCGCTCTATTCTTGAGATGTCTAATAAAGGTTGGCCTGGTGGATTGAGATGGCTTCATGGTGAGGACAGATGACTTCACCTAACAGCGTGCTTGCGGTTCGCTTCGTTCACTCAAATGCCTTTTGGGCGCTTCGCAAACTCTGGAGTGGTTATGCGCTATGTTAAAGAATGTATATTTTTAGGAGGATTTATGAGTTTTAAAATTGAAGGTCAGTTAATCAATTTACGTCCGACAGTTTTCACAGATATTAACGATTACGAAAGGTGGAATAAC
>PGZO01000026.1 GCA_002841375.1 Firmicutes bacterium HGW-Firmicutes-7
AACTGTCATTTAATTATATAACAAAAGAAGATGTAAAACTAATTTCTATACCTATGGAAGTTAGTATTGCAAACTAGAAGTTAGTTTTTCACTTTACGTGAATAAGTGAATATAATGTTTGAATGAGAACTGGAGTTCGGCTATAATTAAATTAGGTGCTACTGTTTTTATAAACGGATAGGCGGTTAGCCACACCCTGTATAGAAAGGGGGTGGTGTGATGGAGATAATTTTTGTAATTGCAGCTTTTGTAACGACTGTTACAGGGGTGATTTACATATACGAGTGTTTTCGTAAATATTATCACAACCAAAACAAAAAGTAACCGCCTCCGCTAAAAGTTGGTTACTTTTTAAGTAATGTAATTTTGGCTAACCGTTGGTAGCACCTTTTCTATTTATAATTATACTACTGAATGTCGTTAAAATCAAGCACAAAGGTTTTATCATTATTATGATTAATACTAGGTAGGTAATCAAAAATATTGTACTAAACATCGCTAAATAATGTATTATTAAAGAGAAAACTACAGGGTATAAGTGAAGTGTAAAAATCATATAGCAATTAAGTGTAGAAGTTATAGGTTTTTACCTGAATATATGATAGAATATTATCAATCGCGAAAAATGAATTAAGTTTATAAATGAATGATAAAACTACCATTACTTTTGATAATGCAACTTAAAATATTGGCAGTTTTTGTGTGTAGTACAGCATTAAATGGATTAAGAAGGGGGGAGTAATGAATATAAAAAATAAAAGATACATAAGAGCTATAATTATTGCATTAATAATGGTATTAATATCCGTTGAACTTCCATATAGTGATAAAGCAATAATTCAATATTTGATTCCTGTAATTAATTTTAAAACAAATGGAGTTGTAAAAACTTCTATTTTTCTAAGTGGATTAGTTCCTCTAGTTGGATTGTTATGGAGCTATCGGGAAATATGTAATAGTAACCGTTTTAAGGCAAGTAGATTAGCAATATTTATCGTAATGTTTGTTATAGTGGTTCCATTTGTTATAAGTAAAATTGATGTCATAAAAGCACCAATATATTACTTAAATTCAGGAGTTAAATCAGTTGAAATTAAAGACAGTAATTTAAGCATAGTACAAGAAAATAATAAAGAAATGTTAAGGATTGAGTTAGAAGCGAAGAGCTATAGAAATAATATTGATGGCTTTCAAATTGCAATTGTTTTATCAGATACTTTAGAAAATTACCTTGAAAATAATTATATATTACTGGGTGATAAAATTAGGCTGGGGAGAAGTAGTCATACTAATTTTGCAGAAACAGTAGAATTAAAATTTGCTGATGGTTATGAAAATGACGACCTGTTCTATAGTAGTATTTATAATGATGATTATAAACTAATATTAATTGATCAAGATAACAGCATTGAATTAAGGAGAAATGATACCTACTAAATGGGTCAGGTGGTGAACAGTGAAATCAATGGCAAATTATATCTCATTGGCAAGAATATTTCTTGTTTTTCTCTTATTTTTAACAAAACCATTTAGCACAGTTTTTTTTGTAATCTACATTACTTGTGGAATTAGCGATATCTTGGACGGATACATTGCAAGAAAAACGCATACTACAAGCAGGTTAGGCGAGAAACTTGACTCTGCTGCAGATTTGATAATGGTAATAGTAGTAATTATTCTACTATATCCTATTATAAATCCAACAATTCAAATTTTAGTTTGGATTGTTATCATTGGAATAATTAGAATATTGTCGATGATAATCGTATTTGTGAAGCATAAAACTTTTAGTATACTTCATACCTACGGAAATAAAATAACAGGACTAATGTTATTATTATTTCCACTATTGTTTGCTATTATTAAATCAGATGTGATGATGTATGTGCTTTGTATAGTTGCAAGCGTTTCTGCAGTTGAAGAATTAGCCATTCATCTATTAACAAAGGAGCTACGAGCAAACAAGAAAAGCATATTTGAAGGTAGGTGATAAAATGAGAAATTCTCTATTTATCTTGTTAATAGTTACATTTATCATTCTATTAACAAGTTGTAATCAAATGAGTCAAGTAATCGATAATGATATTAATACAAATGTATCTGTTGATTTAGAAGAGAACCCTAAAGAGGAACCTAAAGAGCAATTAAATGATAAAATTATTGATGATGTACAAGCTGAAAATTCTTCAGAATTAGATAATACTACGGTTGAAATTTCAGGGTATTATAGTGAACCACAATCTATAAATAATCCTGATACATTAGTATTAGAAAGTGGAGTTGGTGGTGAATATGTGGAAGTTATTATCGCTGGGGAAATCTATGATTTTGAATTAATATCCTTAATTTGGGATGATGAAAAAAATATATTGGTTGAAGATGAGCTTATCAAATATTTTGACAAGGTTAGTAATCAAATCATTATAATAAAGACGCATATGCCAGAAGGTATTCCAGTTGAGAAGATGAAATGGAAAAGTAGTTCAGGAAAGGCGTATGAGTTTATAATTCGTGAAAGTGGTGGAGAGCTCGGGAAAGAAGGGAATATACATTACTTTGAATTGGATTAATATTATGGCTCGGAGGTTTTGTATCATTGACTATGAAGAATTAAAATTGTTGAAAAATATGGGAGGTAGTAATGAATAAACAAATTAAAACAAAAAATGATAGATTTATTTTAAGGTTTGCTACTAAAGAAGATGTAAATCTAATATTAAAATTTATTCAAGATTTGGCAGAGTATGAAAATCTATTAAGAGAAGTAGTAGTGACAGAAGAAATATTGATAAATTCTCTATTTGATCGTAAAACAGCTGAAGTAATTATTGGGGAATACGATGGAGAACCAGTTGGTTTTGCTTTGTTTTTTCATAATTTTTCAACTTTCTTAGGAAAACCTGGTATCTACCTAGAAGATTTGTATGTTCAACCAACTATGAGGGGAAAAGGCCTAGGTAAAATTATACTTTCTTTTCTAGCCCAAATTGCAATAGAACGAAATTGTGGGAGATTAGAATGGTGGTGTCTGGATTGGAATGAATCGTCTATAAAGTTCTATAAACAAATTGGTGCAAAGCCAATGGATGATTGGACGGTATATAGAGTATGTGATGAATCATTAGAAAATTTAGCTAAAGGTTAATTAACTTTTTGAAGTTGAGCTATTGCAAGTTGCTATATAGTTTTTATGTTGCTTAAATAATAGGAGGAGTATGTGATGAGTAGAAGAGATGAGGCGTTAAAGGTGTTTAATAATGGATTTAATTGCAGTCAAGCAGTTTTAAGTGTGTTTTGTGATGATCTGGGTTTTGATAAAGAAACTGCTCTGAAAATTTCATCAGGATTTGGCGGAGGTATGCGTAGAGGTGAAGTATGCGGAGCTGTAACGGGTGCAATTATGGCAATAGGACTAAAAGAAGGTCATTATATTGAAGGAGATATGGAAACAAAAACCAAAGTAAATGAATTGGTCAAGAAGTTTGAATCAATGTTTGAGCAATTAAATGGGACAATTATTTGCAAGAAACTATTAAACTATGACCCTTCTAATGCAGCTGAGTTAGTGATTATAAAAGAAAAAGGTTTGTTTGACACAATATGTCCTAAATTAATTGAGGATGCAATTAATGTTATCCAAGATATATTATTATTAGAGGAAGTGTAACTTGGAGAGGCATTAAATAGGAGGAAGCATGCAGAAAAAACATGTTATTGTATTAATTATTTTAGTAGTTTATAGTGCAACAATGCTATTATTACTACTAAATAAGAATGAAAAGGTTCATTCATTAAATCAAAGATTACAGGATAATGAAGTTGAGTATTTAGAGAAAATTGAACAAGCGAATAGTGAGACTAGCAGTTTGAAAAGTGAAAATATTAAATTGCAGGAAGAAAATTTAGAATTAATAAATAAAGCAAAAGATCTTATTACGATTGATGGAGCATCTATTGAAGGGCTAAAATATAATGGAATCAGTGATTTTAACATTATATCTGAGGATCTGTTGTCACACCCAGAATTGATACCATACGAAGGGATTTTGGGAGGGACAATGGCTTTTACAGAGATATTTGTTCTTAAATAAATGAATTTATGCAAGATTTGATGATGGACATATTCAGGGATATGCAATATATGAGTTTACTATTGATCAGGATACGAATATTTCATGGAAAGTAATCGACGCCATTTTAGATGGTATCGATTAATAGCTAAAAATCTAACTAAAGAAGGAAATTTATTTTTGCTTATATTTAATCTGTACTAATACATCATACTTTCTTTTGTTGGGATTAATGAACACTGCATCAAATAGGTTAGAACAATAACTGTACTGGAGTAATGAGTATGATTGAAAGAGGTTTATATCAGTATATTAGAACGATCGAATTGAGTAGAGACCAAAGTGAATTAACAAAGGATTATCCATTTTCTTTAAAAGCGGTAAAAGAACTCACAAAACTAGAATTGAATCCAAATGTGACTTTTATTGTTGGTGAGAATGGTAGTGGAAAGTCAACCTTACTTGAAGCTATCGCAGTTGCTTATGGGTTTAACCCAGAGGGAGGCAGTAAAAATTTTAACTTTGCCACAAACAACTCGCATTCGGTATTATCTGAATATATTCGTATAACTAAAGGCGTAAAGAAAGCTAGAGATGGTTATTTTTTAAGAGCAGAAAGCTTTTATAATGTAGCCTCCAATATAGAGCAGCTCGATGAAGAGGGGATTGGGCCATCAATAATTGATTCATATGGTGGCGTTTCCTTGCATAAACAGTCTCATGGTGAATCCTTTATTTCATTAATAATGAATAGATTTGGTGGGAATGGCCTATATATTCTAGATGAGCCTGAGGCTGCATTATCCCCTACGAGGCAAATGGCACTTATAAGTAGAATCCATGAATTGGTTAGAAATGATTCTCAATTTATCATTGCAACACACTCACCAATTATAATGTCATATCCAAATGCTACAATTTATAGCATTGAACATGAATATACTAAAATGAGTTATAAAGATACAGAGCATTATCAAGTAATGAAAAGTTTTATTAATAACCCAGGTGGGATGCTAGATATCTTGTTGAGATAAAGAGCTCCTAACCCCAAATAGTAGCGAAGGTGAACATATGGCAGAGAAATTATCATTAGTTATTTTAAGTGAAAGATTTTGCATCATTAGATTTAATAGCAGCGACGAAGTACCAAATTGGAAAAATAGGAGTAGTTGGTATTCAATTACGAAGACTCTAGATGAACTATCAATAGTTTGTGAAGAAGCAGTAGTTCCAGCTGAAGTAAAAGGAGATTTTGGTTGGAGATGTATAAAGGTATTGGGGCCTTTGGAATTCGGGCAAGTGGGGATTTTAGCAGGGTTGAGTAAGGTATTGGCCGAAAAACATATTAGCATATTTGTTGTTTCAACGTACGATACGGATTACATATTGTTAAAAGAAGCTTCATTGAATCCAGCGATCGAGGTACTAAGAATGAATGGATATAACATATAAATCAAATTCATTTAACCTAACGAACGCGGAGGATTTGTATCATTGACTATACTAGAGAGGTGAAAAATGAGTAAGAGAAGTAAAAAGAAACTAAAGATTATTATTCTATTAATTGTAATTATAGCGCTATTTTTATTTTGGCAGAATAATGGTATTGTAATTAATAGAATACAAATTACTTCAAATAAAATTCCAGATGATTTTGAAGGATATAAGATCCTTCAAATCTCTGATTTACATAGTAAGGAATTTGGGAAAAATCAGAAGTGGATTGTTAAAAAGGTAAGAAAAGAAGAACCAGATATAATATTCGTAACAGGTGATGCTATTGATTCAAAAAAGTATAATGAAGATGTATGCATACAACTTTTTGCGCAAATTATTAAAGTTGCACCAATTTACTTGGTTACTGGAAACCATGAGGCTTGGTCTAATAGATTTGATGAATTTGAAAAACGCTTAGTAGATGTAGGGGTAATAGTGTTAAGGAATGATAGTAAATTAATTAGCATAAAAGACAGCAGTATTTTAATAGCAGGTATTGATGACCCAGACTTTGGGGAATACAGCAATATAAAAGCTCAAATTGATGATACTGTAGCTGGGCTTGATGGATATTATAAGATATTATTGTCGCATAGACCTGAAATGATGAATATTTACGTAGAGAGCAATATTGACGTGGTGTTCGCTGGGCATGCACATGGAGGTCAAGTTAGATTGCCCTTTATAGGAGGAATCGTATCACCTAATCAGGGCTGGTTTCCTCAATATACAAGTGGAGATTATCATAAAAACAATACGACGATGATTGTTAGTAGAGGATTAGGCAACAGCATTATTCCACAAAGAATATTGAATCTACCTGAATTAATCGTTGCTACATTATCGTCAAAATAGTGATGGAAGAATAATAAATTTTATTTAAAGGAGAAAAGAACATGTCAAATATATTTCCAAAACCTATTTGTGA
Source organism: Firmicutes bacterium HGW-Firmicutes-7 (assembly GCA_002841375.1). Taxonomy (GTDB): domain Bacteria; phylum Bacillota; class Clostridia; order Lachnospirales; family Vallitaleaceae; genus HGW-1. Next base: position 6,496 of record PGZO01000026.1, read on the forward strand.
ATTACCAATGGCTGATATTCCTTTGAATGGACTAGCGGCTTATTTATCCCAAGGGGATAACCATCAAATTATATTTATGCAATTTAATGAAGACGTTGATTTGTTAGAGCATTCCCATGAAAGTCAATGGGGAATAGTACTTGAAGGAAGGATTGACTTGGTAATTGATGGAATTAAACATGAGTATAAGAAAGGGGATAGATATTTTATTTCAAAGGATATAAAGCATTCAGGAAAAATATATGCAGGGTATGCTGATATGACTTATTTTAATGAGAAAGATAGATATAAAACGAAGTGAGAATTCTTTCTTTAGATCTTCGTTAAGGTAGAGAATACATCTAGAATTAGGTTTTGGGGTAATTATTGAGACAGGAATGTGTGAAAATAAATAGTTATCTAAGGAGGAAAATCAATGAATTTAAAGATTGACGCACCAATTTGGTCGGGCGTATTTATGTATGGAATTATGTATTTTGTATTTGTAATAGCCCTGCTTGTAATATGTATATATTGTATGATGTTATTCATAAAATTGGCAAGGCGCGGGATAAAAGCATTAGATATTTATATCGATAGAAATAAGTAGAGTATTGCAATTAGACTTAAAAAATATAATTATTATGAAAGGAAAGATGATTATGAACAGTAGTAGATTTTTTGATTTTAACACAGCAATTATGTTTCAAAGTTTGATTCATATTTTTGTGATCTTACTCTATTTATTATTAATAGGGTTATTAGTGTACTGCCTTATTTTGTTTATAAAGGTGGCAAGAAGAGGTATTGTTGCATTAGATATATACAATTCTAAAAATAGGGGCGATGCTCTTCGGGATAGACATTCAAATGAATAAAAGATATAGAGGGAGAAAAATGAGTAGAAAATTATTTTGTGAAATTAGTCCCTTAACGTATAAAATATCTATACTAAAGGAAAGGTTACAACGTTATATTAAATGGATCATAGGGGGTGAAAAATATGCGAAAACATATAGTGATCAGGATTTACCCCAATTAGCATATAGACACAAATCATTAATAAGGCGTACTTTAGGTAATGTGGATATGGCGTTGCAGAACAATAAAGCAGTCAATCTAAATATCGCAGCATCTAAAATTAATAATATTATTATTAGACCTAAAGAAACCTTCTCATTTTGGAAGTTAGTAGGCAACTGCACGAAGAATAGAGGTTATTTAGAAGGACTTTTGATAAAAACAGGTACAGTTGACAAAGGAATAGGAGGAGGTATGTGTCAGTTTACAAATTTAATTCATTGGATGATACTACATAGCCCATTAGATATCGTTGAACATCATCATCATAATTCACTAGATTTGTTTCCTGATTTTAATAGACAGATTCCATTTGGAACTGGAACGTCTATTATGTATAATTATCTTGACTATCAATTTACCAACAATACCGATAATTGTTTTCAAATAAAAGTTCATACAACAGACACACATTTGTGTGGAGAACTTAGATGCTTGAATGATTTGAAAAACAGCTATCATATCGTAGAAGAAAACCAGTGTTATACGAAGGAAGTGAACTCGTACTATAGAAATAATGAAATATATAGAGAGACAATTAATAAACAAACAGGGAATTTAATTAGTAAAGAATTAATTATAAAAAACCATTCAAAAGTAATGTATGATCATAAACATATACCTGTGGAAAAGATAACTGAAAATTTTTCTACGAACTAGACCAATTTGCTAGCATAAAGCATGTTAGGTGGTTCCATTACATTTTAAAGTCCTTAATGGATATACATCTCGTGATTAACAACAAAGGCATTACAACTATAAAATAAAAGGCCATGCCAAGGAGCGTATTTACTTTGATGCTATAGGGCAATACATACGTATGAAGTAATATGTTATGTATTGCTAATGTGCCTATACAACATAATGCTGGCATAACAATAAATGTGAACGGATTAAAGGATAGTGAAGTTGCCTTAACTAAACAATAGATATCAAGGACGGATACGACTATAAGACTGACAAGTAGTCCAATGAGATACCCTTTTAGGCCAACTTTCGGTATTAATAAGTAAATAAACAAGATTCGTATACTTAACCCAATAATATTGTTTCTAAAAGTAAACATATGCTTATCAATACCATTTAACAAGCTGCCAAGTGTTGTTTGTAGATATAAAAAAGGACAAAGAAAGCTTAGTGATATTAACAAGGTACCAACGTATCCCTCATTAAAAACGATTAATCCAAGATCTTTTCCAAAAGCTAAAAAGAAAAAATTAAATACAATCCCCATCATAATTGAGAATTTAATTGTTATTGATACAGTGTTCTTGATGACACTTTTTTGTTTTCTAGCATAGGCTTCAGATATAGCTGGCAATAGCATTAAAGATGCAGAAGTAGTAACAACAGTAGGGAAGAAAATTAATGGAAATGCCATGCCTGTTAGTGTTCCATATACACTAATTGCATAATTATGGGAATAACCATAAGACTTTAACATTCCGGGAATTAATATTGTTTCGAAACTAGACAATAACGTTGTAATTAGTCGATTTGTAGTGAGTGGGATGGCAATTGCTGTAACCTTTTTAGTAAAATATCTATAAGTCTTTGAAGCTTTCGTAATGAGTGTTTTCTTAGCTTCTCCATAATAAAATAGGTACATAAATAAACAAGTAGATATTTCTCCTACTGCCATACCAAGAACAGCTACGGCACAAGCATAGGCCAAACCTTTTGAAATAAAGGAGGAAGAAAGCACATAAATTATTGAAATTCTAATAATTTGCTCTACAACTTGGCTAATAGCAGGTAAAGTTGGTTTATTAACGCCATAAAAATAACCTTTAATACAGTGGGCAATTGCTGTAAATGGAATTGAGATTGATACAATTCTTAAGCCAACTTCAATTCTTGGCTCGTGAATGATTCTTGTGCTAATGAATTCTGCATTAAAATATAATATTGTCATTAAGAAAACACCCAAGGCTGTTGCAATGACCATTGCAATACGAAGCATTTTTTTAACATCTGATTTGCTACCTTTTGCCATTTCTTCAGCAGTTAGTCTCGAAATGGCAGTAAATATACCAGAACAACATACGGTGTAGCATATCATATAAATTGGGAATATAAGTTGGTATAGTCCCATCCCTTCTGCTCCAATAATATTAGAAAGATATATTCTATTTACAAAACCCAAAACACGTGAAATTAAACCACCAATAGTTAATATTAGGGTGCCTTTAATAATTGTTTGTTTTTTCATCTATGCCTTGAACAAATCTTTTTAGAAATATATGATGATTTACTTTTCTATAGACCTAATATTTGCTATACTTAAGCAAAGGTTAAGGAGGATTACATCTTGGTTGAACTATTGATTACACCTTGTTGTTTTATTATAGACCAGCTTACAAAAAAGAAAGCCGAAAAAGAGCTTATAAATACTAGTGCGGATAAAAAAATGCTATATGGGGGTAAGCTCCATTTTCAGATCGTGTATAATAACGGTGCGTTCTTAGGGTTTTTGAAGAGCCATAAAAAGCTGTTGATGTTTGCAAATGTTTTATCTATTGCTATTCTTGCATTTATAATTGGTGGATTACTTGTTGTAAAAGGGTATCACCTTATGAAAGTGGGTATATCCTTTATGGCAGGAGGCGCACTTGGGAATATTTATGATAGAGTTAAACGGGGAAAAGTGATAGATTTTTTTGCCTTTAGTATTAAACCAAATGTTTATTTTAATCTAGCTGATATGTTTGTATTTTTAGGAGCATTTATTGCTTTAGTAGGATCTGCATTTATATCGAAGAAACCTTTTTTGTAAATAGTAATAACCCCGTTCCTATGAAGAAAGGGGTTCTTGTTAGTTACAAACTTAGCGATTATATAGTTTAAGTATATTTTCCATTTTAGATGACATGTTCATTAGAACCATATCCGCAACAGTCAAGGCTACCATTGATTCGACAACAACTACAGCTCTTGGTACAATGATTGGGTCATGACGGCCCTCAATGTTGATTTCAATATTTTCAAAGCTTTTATTAGCAGTTTGCTGGGGTGTACTAATTGAAGGAGTCGGCTTAATAGCTGCCCGTATGAATATATCTGAACCGTCACTAATTCCTCCAACAATTCCACCAGCATGATTGGTTTTTTTGTATATCTTTTCACCATCACTGTAATAGGCATCATTATTTTCTAGACCTGTTTTTGTTGCCACCTTAAAGCCATCTCCAATTTCAATTCCTTTAACACTTCCAATTGACATAACGGCCTTTGCAAGGTTTGCATCTAACTTTTCAAATACAGGCTCTCCGATACCAGCAGGTATATTTTTAACAACACAATCAATTATTCCACCAGAGGAATTTCCGTCTTCTTTTAGTTGAGCAAGATAATCCTCTGCTGCTTGAACACTTGTTGAATCTGGCATATTTAAAAAGTTTTTACTTATTTCATTCACGTCAAATTGATTCATATCAATTGTGATAGGACCGATAGCATAGGTATATGCTGTAATAGTTATACCTAATGTTTCTAGTAGTTTCTTCGCTATAGCACCGCCTGCAACCCTCGCAGTTGTTTCTCTACCAGAAGCTCTACCACTTCCTCTGTAGTCCCTAAAACTATATTTGGAATCATACGTATAATCAGCATGGCCAGGTCTGTAATAGGAAGCAATTTGTGAATAGTCATGCGATCTTTGATCCTTATTAAAAACCACCAAAGAGATTGGCGTGCCCGTTGTCTTGCCTTCAAATACCCCTGATAGAATTTCAACTTCATCTGCTTCTTGTCTAGGTGTGGCAAAAGGGGACTGACCCGGGCGTCTTCTATTTAAACATATTTGAATATCTGTTTCATTTAATTCTAATCCAGCAGGGCAGCCATCTACAACAACGCCAATGCCTTTTCCGTGGGATTCTCCCCATGTAGATATCGTAAACATATTACCGAATATTGAACCAGCCATTATAAGCTCCTTTCAAAACTAAGTGTATTTAGATATTATAATCAAAAAAAAAAAAATAAGCAAGCAAGCTTTTTAGTTTGTAAAAAGCAAGCTTTTTAGTTTGTAAAAAGCAAGCTTTTTAGTTTGTAAAAAGCAAGCCTTTTTAGCACCCATCTATTCAACCATTCGAAATCGTATTGTGACTATTTTTGTACTATGCTATAATAGCATAAAGAAAAAAGGATTATAATAAATATTAGAGAATGACAATAAATATTAAAGGATGACAATATGTATAAATTACTCAACGTAGATGGAAATGCAAAAAGAGGTGAGCTTCACACCGTTCACGGTGATATTCAAACACCTGTTTTTATGAATGTAGGAACTGCGGCTGCAATTAAGGGCGGAGTTTCTACTATGGATTTAAAAGATATTAAGTGTCAGGTGGAGCTGTCTAATACTTACCATTTACACTTAAGACCAGGTGATGAGACAATTAAAAAGTTAGGTGGCCTTCATAAGTTTATGGTATGGGATGCACCCATTCTTACAGATTCAGGTGGTTTTCAGGTTTTTTCATTAACTGCATTACGAAAAATTAAAGAGGAAGGTGTATACTTTTCCTCTCATATAGATGGTAAAAAGATTTTTATGGGTCCAGAAGAAAGTATGCAAATTCAATCTAATATTGCATCAACGATAGCTATGGCATTTGACGAATGCCCACCTTACCCAGCTACAAGAGAATATATGAAGGATTCAGTTGATCGAACAACGAGGTGGTTAGATAGATGTAAAAAAGAAATGAGCCGATTAAATACTTTAGAAGACACAATTAATCAACACCAAATGTTGTTTGGAATTAATCAAGGGGGAACCTATGAAGACATTCGTATTGAACATGCGAAGGTTATTAGTGAACTGAATCTTGATGGTTATGCAATTGGTGGTCTAGCTGTTGGTGAGTCTCACAGTGAAATGTACCGTATACTCGACGCTGTTGTTCCAAATTTACCTCAGAACAAACCTACTTACCTTATGGGTGTTGGTACACCAGAGAATATACTTGAAGGTGTTGAGCGAGGCGTGGATTTCTTTGATTGTGTTTATCCAACAAGAAATGGTAGACATGGGCATGTTTATACAAATAAAGGTAAATTAAACTTATTCAATGCAAAATTTCATTTAGATGATCAGCCTATCGAAGAAGGTTGTGAGTGTCCAACTTGTCAAAACTATAGTAGAGCCTATATCAGACATCTTTTAAAAGCTAAAGAAATGTTAGGAATGAGACTTTGTGTTCTTCATAACCTATTCTTTTATAATTCAATGATGGAAGAAATAAGATTTGCAATTGAGTCAAACAATTATGCTCAATATAAGTCGAATAAATTAGAAGGCATTAACAGCTAAGAAAGGGATGCTTATGAAGGCAATCCCTTTTGACATTACATGAAGGAAGTCCTGTACGAATGATAAACTTGAATGAAACTATTGTAGTTGGTTTACTAACAATTTTTATAGCAGCCATTATACAAGGTATTACTGGCTTTGGATTTGCTTTAATTGCAGTACCAATTTTATCTGTATTTTTATTGCCAAAAGATATTATCCCTATTGTCGTTATTTATAGTCTGATAATGAATATCATTATGTATATAAAAAAAAGATATCATATTCGTTTTTCAGATTTGAAAACATTAATTATATTTAGTGCGATAGGGATACCCCTTGGCGTATTGTTGCTTAATATATTAGATGCAAATATTATTAAGCTTGTAACGGCTATTGTAATCATTCTAACTGCTTTTGCCCTAATTTCTGGATGGGAATGGAAGGGGAAGGATACGCAATTTACAACAGCAGTAGTAGGCCTTACAAGTGGAATATTAAATGGAAGTACTTCAATGAGTGGACCACCTATTGTATTGTTTTTGATTAATCAGAAATTTTGCAAAGAGCATTTTAGATCGTATTTGCCTGCATTTGGAATCATAACAAACCTAATAACTATTATATTCTTTTTAATAGGGAAGAATATTAACGCAACACAATTAGAATATACGATAATCTTTAGTCCAGCTTTATTTTGTGGGCTTTTTTTAGGGATGATTTTAGTGAATTATATTAATGAATATTTATTTCGACGTTTAAGTCTTATTCTAATTCTAATAACGGGTTTCTACACTTTTTTCGCTGTGTTGATTTAGACGCTAAAGAAGCGTTGAAATATGATGAATTATTTTTAGTATATTTGATTTTTCATCGATATCATTAGACAATTCGCTACAGGTATTTAAGAAATTAATAACGTTATTAAGCTCAATTTTTTTATTCTCCTCAGATAGTTCACTTCTGCCTAATCTGTCACATAAGTTGAAAAGTCCAATTTCAGCTGTAGATACTTCTGACATCATTTCACTTATTTTTGAAAAGGGGAGTTTTTTAGTAATAAATAATGGTTGCATGTGCCAACGGACAAGCTTACAAACATCATCTATAAACGTGCGATCATCAGTAAAAGTTAACAAAAAAATTTTCGTCAGTCTTGCACCTGCTATATCGTGATCATAGGAAGTGATTTTACCGTTGCGTATCTTTGTTGTTGTTCCTTTACCAAGATCATGCAATAAGCTAGCCCACATGAAAACACGCTTATTAGCGCTTAAGTGATTATAGATTGCTGCATAATCAACGACCTGCATTGTATGTTCCCACACATTTCCTTCTGGATGAAATTTTGGATTCTGTTCTGTTTTCATTAATTGGCCGAGCATATTAAAAGGCTTTTCTTGGGGAAAACTATCATTGCTTACTAATTCTCTAAAAAAATCAGAGGGTTTTTGGTCATTTAATAAATGTTCTTCAAAAGATTTAAAACTTGAGGACTCATTCAAGGTAAACACCTTCCTTTCGTAAAAGTTAACTATTATTATTATAGCCTATGAACATAATAATATTTTGGAAAAGATTAGAGGTTAATTTGAATTTTCTGTTGAAACAATCTTGTGTATTTGATAGAATGAGATAAATGGTAAGGATATTAAAATATGTTTAAAGTAGCGAGGAGAGATTAAGATGAAGAAGTTAATTAAAAACAGCATTTTTCTAATGGGATTATCGGCAATTGGTTTCTTTGCATATAAGTTTTCTATAAGACTTAAAGAGGTGAAGGAAAAATTTGATAATTGCATTTCATTTACTAGCAAAGAGTTGAAGTTTGATGGTGAAGAATTTGATGGCAATTCTTATGCAGTTATGTTCAGCGGACTTGAAATGGATTTTACGGGAGCGGTTTTAATTAACGATGCGACATTAGACATTTACGGTGAGTTCTGTGGAATTAGCATTAAGGTTCCAGAAGATTGGCAAGTTGTTGAAGAAGGAGAATCTTATAGGAGTGGCGTGTCTAGTAAGGTTGACACTTATGAAATTGATGAGGCAAAACCAATTTTATATATTAACTATAATATAAGATATTCAGGACTAGAAATAAAACATTAATATTAAGGTTGTAGCGTCAAAAGTAAGTTAGTTCTAATTCTTATACAACTCCATACACTATATGTTGTAAAAGAAAGAACAACTATATACTTTTGACACTATAACCATAGTAATATTAAAATCACAAACATTTGTTTTGTGATTTTTTTATCAGGAAACCTTTCATGAAATATATTTATCAACTAGAATGAAGTAAACATGAAAGTTTCGACGTTACAGTTCAAGTTTAATTTCGTTGGAAACCTTTCATGAAATATATTTATCAACTAGAATGAAGTAAACATGAAAGTTTCGACGTTACAGTTCAAGTTTAATTTCGTTGGAAACCTTTTATGGGGACACGGAAGTTTTGTATCATTTACATGAATTAGAATTTTTCTTATTGGGTATAAATATCTAAGCGTTGCAATTATCATATTCATATGATATAATCAAAAATATCAACAAGTAGTATTTAAAACTATATAATGCTGTTTGGGAAAATATATAACTTTGGAGGCATAGATCTATGTCAAAAATCGCAATAGTAAGTGATTCAACGTGTGATTTACCATCACATATAATAGAAAAATTCGATATTAAAATTTTGCCTCTTAGAGTAATATATCAAAATAGGGAATACAGAGATCGCGTAGATATACAACCACAAGAGGTGTACGACAGACTTGATGAAGAGATACCTACAACATCTTTACCTGAACCTGCTGAGATCATTGAACTTTTTGATCAATTAGTAGAAGAAGGGTATACAGATGCTATTTGCATTTCCATATCGTCGAAGCTAAGTGGAACATATAATCTTATGCGTCTTATTGCAAATGATTATGATGAGCAAAAGTTAAATATCAAAGTGGTCGATTCTAAAACATTATCAATGATTTTAGGTTTTGTTGTACTTGAGGCGGCAATGAAGGTTAAAGCATCAGGTTCAGTAGAAGCAGTACTTAATACCATTACGACAATTCGCAATAAAATACAAGGTTGTTATGTTCTTAAAACATTAAAGTTTTTGAAAAAAGGTGGGCGAATTGGCAAGGTTGAAGGTACGGTAGGCGAGCTATTGGATATTAAGCCTATTATCGGAATTGATGATGAAGGAGCTTATTATACAATTAATAAAGCAAGAGGTAGAAAAAAATCAATTCAAAAAATTAAAGAACTTATTGATACGAACTTTAAAGATAAGACAATTAATATAGCGATTATCCATGGTGGTGCAGAAGAAGAAGCAAAGTCTCTTATGGAGCATGTGAAAAACTTATACAGTATTAAGGAAAGTTTCATTACTCAAATAAGTCCTGCTCTTGGCGTGCACACAGGCCCAGGATTAATAGGTTACACAGCTTACGAAATATAAAAAAGTATTGACAAAAACGATTAAAAAGTTTACTATTTGAATGTTGAGAATAACTTAATTTACAATCGCTAGGGGAGCCGAAAGGCTGAGAAAGTTGAACTGACCCTTAATACCTGAACCGGATTATGCCGGCGGAGGGAAGCATATAATATAATTTATTATATCTATATACTTTTAGTCAGACAACGCTTCCTGCGAACGATCAAGGAGGCTTTTTTATGTTAAAACAATTTCAAGATGCTTTATCAAGTGGTGAGCTACAAAATGTAATTACATCTACGCTAGGACAAATAATTTTATGGGTAGTAGCACTCGTTCTTTTACTTGCAATTATGGTTGTTGGTGGTAAAGACAAATCAACTAAATTAAAAATTAAAGAATTAACCTATTCTTCAATCGCAATTGCAATTGCTACAGTGCTATCTTTTGTTAGAATAATTAGGCTACCTCAGGATGGTTCAGTTACGCTATGTAGTATGCTTTTTATAGTGCTAATTGGTTATTGGTTTGGTGTTAAACAGGGGATACTCAGCGGATTGGTTTACGGACTAATTCAATTATCCTTAGGTGGTTGGGTAATGCATCCTATTCAATTACTATTAGATTATCCACTAGCATTTGCAGCATTAGGATTATCAGGATTATTTAAAAATAGTGAAAACGGACTACTGAAGGGATTAATTTTCGGTGCCTTTGGAAGGTTTATTTTCCACTTTATTTCAGGCATCGTATTTTTTGGATCTTATGCAGTTGAAAAAGGGTTTAATCCAGTCCCATATTCCATAGCATATAATAGTGCATATATTGGTGTTGAGGTATTTCTAACAATTATTATTTTGTTTATACCTACCTTTGATTCAGCAATGAAGGCAGTTAAAAGAAATGCATTAAGTGAGGTATAGTTCTTCAGATACATATTAAATGGCTTGCCTCTAAGGGCTAGCCATTTTTCACCTAACGAAGGAAGTCCCTCACTTTCCTTTTACTATACAAAAAAGTTATGTGTAAATAGTCCTCAAAAGTCTATTTACTTTTTTATATTCATATATTATAATATATAGAAAGTGAACTAAGAAAGGAGACTTTATGAATGATGTAAATTATTGGTCCGCATTGGTGGCAGGTATAATCACATTCTTTTTACCTTGCATTTTACCATTACTACCAGTATATTTTGGATATTTAGCAGGTGAAGCAATTACTAATTTAGATAGTAATAAAATTAAGACAAGGTTAATGATTAATGCTGTTGGATTTGTTTTAGGTATTACGCTATTAAATGTAATGTTAGGCTTTGGAGCGAGGGCAATAACAAAGCCATTAATGGCGTACCAGGGATATTTAAGAGCTATTGGTGGTGTTATTATGATACTATTTGGCGCTTACTTTGTATCTGGATTTAAATGGATGTTTTTTGAGAGAGAGAGAAAGATAAGATATAACAACTATTCTCCAAGTTTCATTAAATCTTTTATTTTAGGTATTACCTTTAGCTTTGGTTGGTCACCTTGTTATGCACCTATTGTTGGCAATATATTAATTATTTCAAGCTTCGAACATAACTATTTTAGAGCAGGAACTTTAATGTTGGTTTATTCATTAGGTTTTGGTACAATGTTTTTGCTTTCTGCTTTTTTAGCAGGGTTATTTGTTAAGAATTCTAAAAAAATCTATCCCTATTTAAATATTATTAAAAGGGTAGCAGGAGTTATTATGATTATTATGGGACTATTGTTACTTACAAATCGATTATCGCTATTAAATATTAATTACTAATTATTAAATAAATAAAGGGTGGTATATATGAAAAATGTTTTGAAGATCTTGATGTTAAGCATATTTGTTTTAGTACTTTTAGTTGGATGTCAATCTAAAGAAAAACAATTAGATGATGAAGACAATAATCAAAAGGAAAGTTCAGAAGACGGCGTTGACGTAGAAAAAGAGAGCGATTCTAAAGAAAACGAAAGCGATTCTAATGAAAAAGAGAAGGAAGCATTAGAAGAAGAAGCGAATGCGCTGGCGCTAGACTTTTCCTTAAGTGACGGCAGGGGAAACACCGTAGATTTAGGTGATTACAAAGATAAGTTTGTATTTTTGAATTTTTTCACAACTTGGTGCGGATACTGTATGGAAGAAATGCCAGAATTTCAATCAGTTTATAATCAATATAAAGATGATGTAGAAATAATAATTGTAAATGTAAATTTTGATCCAGGTGAAAAAAGTGTTGATAAAGTAGTTGAATGGTATGAGGAAGAAGGATACACCTTCCCAATGCTTATCGACGAAGATGGTGAGCAAACGAAAGCTTTTTATCCTTATGTAACTGGCTATCCTACGACTTTTGTTTATGCAAAAGGTGGGAATTATCTTGGATATATATCAGGTGGATTAAATGAAGAGTCGATGAAGGAAATTATAGAGAAATACATGGATAAGTAAAATCATACTCAGCGACATTATTATATGTCGCTATTTTTTTGCTAAATAACTGGTTTATTGTTATAAAGCTTGATATAATAATGGTTATTAGTTACTATATTACTTGAGGAGTTGATTCATATGATGTGTGATAAATGTAATGAGAGAGCTGCTACTGTCGTAATTACTCAAATAGTAGGAGATAAAAATATTAAGTTATATTTGTGTGAAAAATGCTCAAGCGAGACAGAAGGACTTATGAGAGAAGATCATAATTCTTTTGAACATTTTTTAAGTGGATTAATTAACGTCAAAAGTACTAACTTTAAAAACGATCTGTTAAAATGTGAAAAATGTGGTATGACAATTGAATCTTTTAGAAAAAATAGTAAAGTAGGTTGTGCAAATTGTTATAGTACATTTAATAATTACTTTGAATCACTCATTAAAAGAATTCATTCCAATACTGAGCATACAGGGAAACGACCAAGTAAATTGGATGGAGAAATAAAAACTATTCAAAGGATCGATACATTGCAAAATAATCTTAAGAAAGCAATAGCGAGTGAAGAGTATGAGCTTGCTGCCCAGTTAAGAGATGAAATAAGAAGTCTCAAGCAAGGAGGCATTTTATGATCAAATGGTATGAAAAGGATAATGAGAATTGCAAGGGAGTTATCATATCAAGCAGAATAAGGCTTGCAAGAAATCTAAGTCAATATCCATTTCCAAGTAGTATTGATGACAGGGATGCGCAGCAATTGGTTGATGATGTAAATAAAGCAATGTTTACAGCAAATGACTACGCCATACAACTTTTTGAAGAAATTAAAATGGAAAATGTAAAGCAAGTAGATAAGATTGCTATGATGGAAAGGCATGTAATTAGCCCACAATTTATTGGCGTAAAAAAGCCAAATACACTTATACTGTCTCATGATGAGAGCATTAGTATTATGGTAAATGAAGAGGATCATATTCGTATACAATCAATGCAAGTAGGAATGAACTTATTAGAAGCACTTGAACATGCAAATAAAGTAGATGATTTACTTGAAGAAAAATTAAATTATGCCTTTGATGATAAGCGTGGTTACTTAACTGCTTGCCCCACGAATCTAGGTACAGGGCTTCGAGCTTCATATATGGTGCATCTTCCAGCGCTTGAGACAACGGGTCAATTAAAATTTTTATTAGATGCGATTGGCAAGTTTGGTTTAACAGTTAGAGGCATTTATGGAGAAGGCTCTGATGCACAAGGTAGTATTTTTCAAATATCAAATCAATTGACATTAGGTATAAATGAGCAAGAAATAATTGACAACTTAACTACCGTTACGATGCAAATTGTTGAACAAGAACTTATCGTAAGAAATAAATTTTTGAATGAAAGAAGACTTGAATTTGAAGATGCTATTTATCGTTCTTATGGCATACTAAGTAATGCAAGGGTGTTAACTTCTAAGGAAGCAATGACATTATTATCGGACATAAAGTTAGGATTCGAACTAGGTATATTAAAGAATGAAGAAGAAAAACAAATTAACATTTTTGATTTAATGACCAGAATTCAACCTGCAAACTTGCAGAAAATTGAGATGAAGCACTTATCTTTAAAGGAACGAGATATTGCTAGAGCAACATATATAAGAGAAAAAATTGTAAAACTCGTAAAATAGAGCAAGGAGGACAGCATTATGATGGGAAGATTTACAGAAAAAGCACAGAAAGCCATTCAACTATCTAGAGAAATTGCGAATGAATTAGGGCATGATTATATAGGTACAGAGCATCTTTTATTAGGTTTAATTAAAGAAGGTGAAGGTCTAGCTGCTTTTGTACTTAAAAATCAAGGTATGACTTATGAAGTTGTGGAAGAAAAAATCAAAGAGGTTATTGTCAGTAGTACGATTCAAGTTCAAAATGGTGGTGAGTTTACACCACGGGTAGAAAGAATTTTAGAAATGAGCTTAAGAGAAGCTGTTAATATGAACACGAAAATGATAGGAACTGAGCATATTCTTATTGCACTACTTAGAGAAAGTGACTCAATGGCAGCAAAGTTAATTGAAATTATCGGTGGTTCAAAGCAAAAAATTTATCAAGAAATAATCAAGTCTTTGGGCCAAGATACGGGCAATGCAAAGTTAACACCCAATACTGATTCAACAGCTCAAGCAACGAGCACACCAATTTTAGACCAATATAGTAGAGACCTTACTAAATTGGCAAAGGAAAATAAGTTTGATCCTATAATAGGTAGGGATAAAGAGATTGAGCGTGTCATACAAATATTAAGTAGAAGGACAAAAAACAATCCTTGCTTAATTGGTGAGCCGGGTGTAGGTAAAACAGCAATTGCAGAAGGTTTAGCGCAAAAGATAAATGAAGGAAATATACCAGAGACATTAAAAAACAAAAGAGTAGTTAATCTTGATTTATCATCAATGGTGGCAGGCTCAAAATACCGAGGTGAATTTGAAGAACGAATTAAGAAAGCGATTGCTGAAATAATCCAATCAGGTAATGTTATTTTATTTATTGATGAATTGCATACAATTGTTGGAGCAGGTTCAGCCGAAGGTACCTTGGATGCTTCTAACATATTAAAGCCTTCCCTTGCAAGAGGAGAACTTCAGCTAATTGGTGCAACAACGCTTAATGAGTACAGAAAATATATTGAGAAGGATTCAGCTTTAGAAAGAAGATTTCAACCAGTTACCGTTAATGAGCCTTCGGAAGAAGAAACTATTGAGATTATTAAAGGTTTAAAGCATATGTATGAAAACCATCATAATGTTGTAATAACGGATGCAGCTATCGATTCAGCAGTTAAGCTATCTAACCGATATATTACAGATCGGTTTTTGCCAGATAAAGCAATTGACGTAATTGATGAAGCATGCTCTAAGGTAAGATTAAGTACTTATGTTGCACCACCTGATATAAAGGAAATGGAAAGTAGCTTAGAACTGCTTGAAGAAGAAAAGGTAGAAGCAATTAAAGCGGAGGCTTATGAAAAAGCTGGAGAGTTAAAAAGAAAGCAAAATGAAATTAAGGTTCAGTTAGATAGTGCAAAAATGGAATGGCAAGCGAAGAATTCTATGGCAGATCAAATAGTAGATGAAGAGGAAGTAGCCGGAATTATTTCAGGTTGGACATCTATACCAATTAGGAAGCTTACTGAAGAAGAAGGCGAAAGACTTAAAAATCTAGAGGTTGTTTTACATGAAAAAGTTGTTGGTCAAGATGAGGCTGTTGTAGCTGTCTCAAAAGCAATTAGACGTGGTAGAGTTGGACTTAAGGATCCTAACCGACCAATAGGCTCTTTCTTGTTTCTAGGACCTACTGGAGTTGGAAAAACAGAACTTTCTAAAATATTGGCTGAAACTCTTTTTGGAGATGAATCAGCGTTAATTAGAGTTGATATGTCTGAATATATGGAAAAGCATAGTGTCTCTAAGCTCATCGGATCACCACCGGGATATGTTGGATATGATGAAGGTGGGCAGTTAAGTGAAAAGATTAGAAGAAAGCCTTATTGTGTTCTATTATTTGATGAAGTTGAAAAAGCGCACCCAGATGTATTTAATACGCTTTTGCAGGTGTTAGATGATGGTCATATAACCGATGCTCAAGGAAGAAAAATTAACTTTAAGAATACCGTTATTATTATGACTTCAAATGCAGGAGCAAGAAATATTATCGAACCTAAGATTTTGGGGTTCACATCATCTGATGATGCAAAAAAAACCTATGTAGATATGAAGAAAAACGTTATGGATGAGGTGAAACGTTTATTTAGACCGGAGTTTTTAAATAGAATAGATGAAGTTATTGTTTTCCATTCGCTAACAAAAGAACATATTGTTGAGATTGTTGATATTATGGTAGGTATGCTTGCTAGAAGAATGAAAAAAAATATGGGAATTGAGATTCATATGACTGATGAAGGCAAGGCTTATATGGCTGAAGTAGGTTATGATAAAAGCTATGGTGCAAGGCCTTTACGAAGAGCCATTCAATCAAAAATAGAAGATAGGCTAGCAGAAATGATTTTAGATGGGAAGATTAAAGAGGGTGATTATGTAACTATAGATTTAAAGGATAATACGCTTGTATTTGACTTGAAATAGTATGCAATTTATTGACCATCTCAGCTTGTCTAAAAGAAAATAGAATTAAGTTACACTAGCATTTGAAAAGGAAATAATATATAATGAATATATTCAACACTTATCGACAAATTAGGAGGGTTTTTTAGATGGCTGGTATAGAAGAATTAATTAGAGTTGAGGATCAAGGTGCTATAAGCTTTGGAAATTATTTAGCAGACTCTAAACAGAAGAAACAGGACTTTGAAGTTGATGGTGATGTGTACAAAGTAAAAACATATAGTTCAATGACAAGACTGGAAAAGAACAGTCGACTATTATATGAATCAATACCTGGAACTACAGTATATAATTTTTCCTTAGATGAAAAGGAATTGAGTTTTATTGTAGAAGGCGTTGAAGATGCTCAAATCACTGTTGAATTAGAAACTGAACAAGAATATAAAATCTATATTGATCAAATGCAACTCGGAAAAATGAAATCCAATCTTGCGGGGAAATTAAATTTAAGCGTGGATTTTAGTAATGGGAAGCAAAATGTAGTAATTAAAAAAGTATAATTTAAAAGGCTTATTAAGAGGCTGTCATCTCATTAGAGGTGGGGGCCTTCTTTTATTTCAAGTATAAGACAGTCAGTATTTTTATGATGTAACGGCTCTGCAACCATGATATGGGGGGCATTCTACCCCCAAGTTGCGCGTCCGTGCGCAAATAGGGGGCCACTTACTCCTGAACGTTTAGAATGCCCCCCATATCATAATTGCTATATGGTACTGAAAACTTGTATAAAAATACTTCGGTACCCGTCGTTTGCAGGGGAATATAAATAAAAGGCTGTCAAGCCCCTCACTGATGGGCAAGCAAAGCATGAGTTTTGGCTTATAGTAGCTTCGCTACTATTTGGGGTTACGAGCTCATAGCGAATGCGGAAGGCGAGTATCCTTTGACATTCCAGATATATAGCAATACAAAATCAGTTTCATAATTTGCCCTAGAACCTCTTAAACATTAAACAAATGAGGATAGTAATTATACAAGGGATTTCTCAAATATTCGGTACAGAGGGATTTTGGCGGAAAGTTTAGATACACTAATAAGTAGTTTACTTGGAGTTCCTGGAACAGCGAGCATGGATGAGAGCGCCCATCATTTGTACATGGACGTACAATGATGGGTGAAAGGAACTCCAAGTGGGCTACCATAGAACGAAGCCCAGCTAAAATCCGGACAACAACACATAATCCAAAAGCACACCGCAGATCTAAAATCCGGACAACAACACATAATCCAAAAGCACACCGCAGATCTAAAATCCGGACAACAACAAATAATTCAAAAGCACATCACAGATCTAAAATCCGTATAACAACAACATCTAATCCAACCACAATCGCCGAAGGTCTAAAGTATTGACCAATACATTTTATCAAGCTATAATAAAGGCTATATAACAACTTGAAAGGGGCTTTACAATGTCAAAAACGAAAAATGTATTTGTGTGCCAAGAATGTGGATATGAAAGCCCAAAGTGGATGGGACAATGTCCAGGATGTAGTCAATGGAATACCTTGGTAGAAGAACTGAAATTAAAAAAGCCTTCCTCTAATTATGCTAATCCAAGCCTTGATATACATACAGATCTAAAACCTAAATCATTATCAATAATAGATACAAATGAAGACAATCGATTAAAAACGAATATTCAAGAGTTTGATAGAGTACTTGGTGGGGGAATAGTAGATGGTTCCTTGACGCTTGTAGGTGGTGATCCTGGGATAGGTAAGTCAACGATATTGCTGCAAATGTGTCAGAGCCTTTCTGAACAGGGTGTAAAAATTCTATATATATCTGGCGAAGAATCACTCAAGCAAATTAAAATGAGAGCAGATCGACTTAACGTTAAAGGTAGTAACGTAATGCTCTATGCACAGACTTCTTTGCAAATTATAGAAAAAGTAATCAATAATGAAAAGCCGAATATCGTTATAATAGATTCGATTCAAACGATGTTTAGTGAAGAAGTGACCTCAGCACCAGGAAGCGTTTCCCAAGTAAGAGAAGTCACCAGTAGATTAATGCGCATTGCAAAAGTATTAAACGTTTCAACCTTTATAGTTGGACATGTTACAAAAGATGGATCTATTGCAGGGCCAAGGGTGTTAGAACATATGGTTGACACGGTTTTATACTTTGAAGGTGAAAGAAGTGTATCTTATAGAATATTAAGAGCCGTTAAAAATAGATACGGATCAACCAACGAAATAGGTGTATTTGAAATGTGTGACAAGGGCTTGGTAGAAGTCTCTAATCCTTCAGAATATATGCTGACAGGAAGGCCCTTAGGTGAAGCGGGGTCCATCGTTACTTGTTGCATGGAAGGAACAAGACCATTACTCGTTGAAGTTCAAGCATTAGTAAGCCCTACAAGCTTTGGAATGCCAAGACGTACAGCAGCAGGCACAGATTACAATAGAGTGAACCTTTTGATGGCGGTATTAGAAAAGAAAATCGGCATGCAGCTTGGTAACTATGATAGTTATGTGAATATTGCAGGTGGTATTAAGATTTCAGAGCCTTCGTTAGACTTAGGTATTATCATTGCAATAGCATCTAGCTTCAGAAATATTAGTGTAGATGAAAGAACAATTATAATGGGAGAAGTAGGTTTAACTGGTGAAGTAAGAGGGATATCATTATGTGATAAAAGAATTATTGAGGCAGAAAAATTAGGCTTTACTAAATGTATTATTCCTAAGACAAATTCTAAGGCCTTAGAAAATAAAAAGGGAAATATCCAAATAATTGGTGTTGAGTCTGTTAAGGAAGCGATAGAATTTTCCTTAGGATATTAAATGCAAATATAAGTAGGCTATAATAGATTTCCTAGTGAAATCTGTTATAGCCTTTTTTCCTAAAAAAATGATGTTTATTATTTGAGGTTTTTATACTTCAAAGATCCTTTGGAAGGAAGAACAGTCATGGAAATCTCTTCCTAATAAGTATGAATTGAACTGATAATTATGACTTATGTGAATTAATTCTTCAACCTTTATTAAATCAGATGGATTATTTGTAATGATAAAAGTGTTTCTCTTATCAATAGTATAAACGTTTTTATAATCCTCTTTAAGGGATGTAGACAGGGGAGACTGGGTGAAATGAACAGAGCCAGTATGATAAATGTGAATAATATATAAATCTAAGCTGAATTCAACTGCTTCTTCTATTTGAAGTTGAAGATTCTCAAGAAATAAATAACTGTAATCTGGTTGATAAGTATTTTTGATTTTGTGTGCATATTGTAATTGGTGAATGACTGGAGCTATATGTGTCGCAATGGCATCAAAAGATACGAGATTTTCTTCTGTAATAAAACTTTTTGATCGACTACTCATTAATGCAAAGAATCCAATGAGGTGAATATCAACAGACTTAATATAAACAGGAATCATTAATAGGCCAGAGGCAGGCATCAGGAAAGCTCCTATAACAGCTTCGGGTAGATAATTAATAATTTTATCCTCTTCATAAACGAGTATTGGTTCTCCCTCAAATAAAGGTAAATAAGCATTGCTCATCATAATTTGACTAGAAGATTCTTTAATATTAATAGTATTAGAGGTTGTAAAGGCCTGCTCCTTATAATCATACAGTGCAAAAAATCCCATTTCTATCCCAAAAGATACGTTTAAAGTATTCATCACTAAGGAAATAACTTGGTCATGAGTTTGAGCACTGTTCATATTTTTCATAAGCATATTAAGGTTTTGCAAATCTTTTAACTTATTAGTACTAACCTTTTTTTGCTTTTCAATTTCTTCAATATAGGAAGCATTGTTGATAGCGATATAGGTTGCAGATGCCAGGCTTTCAACTAACTCAAAAATGCTGCTATCATATTTTGTATCATTAACTTTAGATCCAAGTGTAACGAAACCAACAAGCTTTGAAGATTTCTTGAGTAATACAACATATTCGGGATTTATTTTATTAACAATCTCAGATCCATTAAAAAAGCTACTTATAAAAAGGTCTGCAGATTTTTTGTTATCCATATCAATTAATATTGGTAACATAGATACTTGATTATTGTCTGGAAATAGAACCATATCAAGTTTTTGGTTGTGCTTCTTAACATTTTTATAGCTCATTAATTTGTAGTTTTCACTAATAGAATCCTTAATAAAGAATGTAGTAAAACTACTTTGCGTTAACTCGGAAAAAACACTAATAGCAAGTTCACATAGACTTGGAAGGGTCAATTCACTTAAAAGTGCTTTGGTAGAATGATTCATAGCAAATAAATTGAATATTTTTTCATCAAGCTGCGATTTTATTGTTTCTAAATCTTTGTAACTAGAATAATTGGTAAGTGCGGTTGAATACAAATTCATTAATGCATTTGCTACGACTTCATCCTCTATATCAAAAGGATTAGACTCAGATCTTTGAATGGCAATGAGCCCAAAAAAGCTTTTATCCATAATTAAAGGGATACAAAAGTTAGGTTTAAATATTTCATTGATTTCTAAAGGAAGTAGGGTGGAAATTTGTTTTTCATATAATAAACCAGCATGAAAATATACTATTTGATTATAATGATCGTTATATTCAAAAGAAAAAGTTTCATTATATCCGGTTGTTTTAAATATTGAGTAAAAGCCATCATTATTATAGTAAAGAGCTATCTTATCAGGAAGTAAAAGATTGTTACAAAATTCAAAGGCATAGGTCATAAGCTGATCTAATTCAAAACGTTGTGAAAAAAATTCTATTGCACTGATAAGCCCAGAATATCGGTTTGTTTGCGTGTTAGATGTAGATGTTTTATATTCATGATTCCCACTCTCTGGCATATTATCACCTCGTTAATTAGTTTTAAATTCATTATTAATAACATAAAAAGATTGGGGTAGGTTACTAGCCTTTGAGACTACATGTAAGTGCTTAGATATTTCTAGTGTCACATTCGTATGGAGGCATTTATTTACCTTAATCTCACCATCTCCTTTACAATGCAAATAAGAGATGTATTTTTTCTTTTTTTCGTATAACATTTTAAGTTTTTTGTTTAAGTTTTCATAGGCTTCTTCTAAATCAGATAATATCTGACGTTGTTTCGCATCTAGTTCGGTTGGAGAATAGATGGATAGTTTTTGGTTCAAATAAACGATTTGAGCTTTTATATTTTCAATATTAGCGTTTATACCATCATATTCTTCTTTGTATGCAACACGGTCAAAGCCTAAAACAGTAATATTTGTAGGTATATCAGCACGGCTACCAATTTCACCAGAAACAACTCTTATTGTCGCTTCAATATTACCACCAATAATTTTACTATTTAGCGATTCTAAAATTACTTCTTTTGCCTTAATATTAGTATTCATTGCATAATAACCTATGTTAACGGAGCCGTTACATTCAATCGTGCAATCAGCTGCAAATTTTGTGTATAAATCACCATCGCAAATAATTTTTGCTTTATTTTTTCCTGCAATTCCACCGCGAATATAAATACTTCCTTCGCGACTTTCAATCGTGTCAATGCCACCTAATCCGATTTTGCCCATAATTTGTATGTTATTATCAGCTCTTACAGAAAAGTTGTCTTCAACAGAATGTTTAACCTCTACATAACCATCAAAGTCAATATTTCCAGTTTCAAAGGAAACTTTACCATCAATTTCCAGAAAATTACAAATTGCTAGAATTCCGTTTTCATATACAACGGCACCTACTTTTTTAGCTGTTAAAATGGTTTTAGTTTCATCTTCATTTAAATTTTCCATTACTGTTTTTCTGTCGTATACAAGTTTTTGCTGTTTTCCTTGTAGTGCAGGTACTAAATCACCATATACTGATTTTCCAGGGATGCCTTGAGTAGGTTCAATACGTTCGCCAACCCAATCACCTCTATCTACTCGATTAATTAGATTTAATTCATAATGATTGACTTTGCCATCATCAAATACTTGAGGCTTAAGTTCATCTATTTCATACAATTTAATGATTGCATCCTCTCCGGTAAGTGGTAACGAGCCTTTTGCAATGACAAATTTATCTAAAGGAACCATCGTAGACATAATTTCTTGTAAATCAATACCGAAGATAATGTTTTGATCTCTACAAGCAATGACAATTAACTCCATTAACTCTTTCTTATCATAATTTATAAACTGTTCACGAGATAGATTAATGATTGCATAGGCTTTTAGATGATCATTACTCACTGACAGTTCTATCGTGGGTTTATATTCACCAATATTCACCAATTGATCAATGGCGTTCGTAATGGCTGACTTAAGTGCAATGAATTGAGTGATTTTTATACGTGGGAAATTCTTGAGTATTTCTTGAAATGCTACAAGTTCATATTTTTTTTGTAAGACTTTAATATATACTTGATCTTCTTCAAGAATAATTTCGACATTTTCATTTGAGAATAAAACATCATTGAACAAGTCTAACACCTCCACTATTATCCCCACCTAGGAGGTGGGGGGCTTTCTTCATTAGGTCAAAATTGAGATTATAAATTTAGCTGTTATATATTAATTACGCTATTCTAATATTGATTATACAGCTATATCATTGAAAAAAGCAAGAAATTTCAACAAATAAACCGTAAATTTATTGTAGAATATAGTCAAAATGACAATGCAAGATATTGGAAAAATTTAACCTAACGAAGGAAGTACTCGCACCTCTTTAAGTAGCGGTAACGTACTTTCAAAATCGGTGGGGGGAACCCTATGATGGACAAGCAAAGATTGTAAACAATAAAAAAATTTTTTGTAAATAATTTATTGTTTGGAGGGTAATAATAGTATTTGTAACTATAACATTTACCTGAACGCTAGTTGTTAATGATTATGATTAAAAAGAGGACCCAATTATGCAATTTAATGAATTTAGAGAGTTTTTTGCAACATTTCAAGAGGCAAATACTGAAGATAAAATTGAGCTGTATTGCTCCACCGTAAATTTGACAGAAGAGCAATATATGCAGCTTCTTCGAACATTTCCTCCAAGTGATATAAGAAAACTCGAGAAAGCATTGTATTAAAACTGATGAAAATAGTTCATCAGTTTTTTTTGCTTTAAAACCTCTTTAACCTGACGAATGTGGAGGTTTTGTATCATTGATTAAAAAAACTTGCCGATTTTCTAAATTAAGCGTTTTTTTACATAAGATTAGATGTAAATTGTTGACTGATTTTTGCTTTTGATATACTATTAAGATATATTGGAAAAAGAAGGATGATTGTATGAAAATTGGAGCCAATTTATATTATAGTTCTTTCATCAGCCAACGTAATAGAGAAAAGTATTTAAAAAAAATTAATAAGGGAAAAAATGTATCGCATATACTTATTCTTATTTATAGGCTTAATAATATAAATCTGTTAGAATTGGTTAGTACAAGAGAACTATATAGATTAGATAAAAGAGAAACGGGAATATATATAGTTGGAATTGTGCAAAGTAATGAAGAAGCTTATGAATGGATTGGCACGATTATTAACAATACATTAATTCACTTTAACGAGATTAATAAGAAAACGTTGTTTGAGGAGCTAGAATGTGATGCATAAAGTTTATTACAAAATTATGGCGGTTATTTTTTCTTTTACACTGTTCTTGGTGTTGCTATTTACTAGTATAAATATTGTAGTATATAATATGGACTATTATAAATGGCATTATGAGAAAAGAAATATTGAAGCTGCTACGGGTATGGAAATGGGCGAACTTATTATCGTTACTGATAAGTTTATAAATTACTTAAAAGATGATGAAGACTCATTAGATATGAAAGCAACTATTAATGGGGAAATTGAAGAAGTATTTGGTGATCGTGAAAAGGCACATATGGTTGATGTGAAAAAGCTTTCAATGGCTGCAACGGGTATTAGAAATTATGGTGCGGTATTTGTTTTAGCTTTATTGTCTTTTGCTTTTTTGAAAAACAAAAAACTTTTTACTTATTTATTGTCTTCAATTAAGTATGTTTTTGCAGGTACAACTGGTATTATTATAAGTATAGCAGTATTACTGCTTATTGACTTTAATAAGTACTTTACTATTTTTCATGAAATATTTTTTACGAATGATTTATGGTTGTTAGATCCACAAACGGATATACTTATTAATATGGTTCCAGAAATATTCTTTTTTACTACCGCAATGCTAGTTATTATATTATTTATTATTCTATCAACTGTATGTATTGTTGGAGCTGAGAAGGTAAAGAAAAAATAAGGTGAGTAAATATGAGTGTGTTTTTATTAATTTTAAAAATTATTCTAATGATTATCATAGTTATTTTGGCACTAGCCATTTTATTATTAAGCTTGGTTCTTTTTGTTCCAATATTTTATAGCTGCAAAGGCGAGAAAGGTGATGAAATTGTTTTAGCTGGTCATGTTAGTTGGCTGTTTGGCGTTATTAATCTGAACTTTTCATTTGAAAAAGAAATAGCGTATTCAGCAAAAGTATTATGGAAAACAATATTTTCTTCTCAAGCTGAAGAAACAACTAAAAAACGAACATCATCAAAAAGTAATAAGAAATCAGAAGTAAAAAAAATCGACGTTGTAAGTAAAAGTTCTATTCCTGTGAAGGAAAACGATACAGAAGGTATAAAAGACATAGAAAATATAATGGATATAGAAGATACAGAAGATACTGAAGTTACAGAAAATACAGAAGCTACAGAAGATGCAGAAGATATCAAAGATATAAAAGATACAAAAGTTCATAGGGAAGAATATGTTGAAAAACAACGGCCATTTTTGAAAGTTGAAGAAAATAAGAAGGCTAACATAAAAAAGAGATTTATGAAAAAAAAGGCTGATAAGAAGCCGAAGAAGAAGGCGAAACAAAAGAGTTCCAATATTAAGGAAAGTTTTTATAAAATCAAAGACTTTCTAAGAGAAGATACTTATAAAGGCGTGATTAAATTTGTAATGCGCCATGGGTGGAGAATGCTAAAATCAATACTACCAAGGAAAATTAGAATAAATTTAAAATTTGGTACGGATGATCCAGCAGTAACAGGTTATATACTTGGGGCTATAAGTATATTTTATGCAGTAACAGGTAATAGTATGGTTATTGAACCTGACTTTGAAAAACGTTTATTAAAAGGTAATTTCAACTTAAAAGGCAGAATTTTTATCTTCATTCTTGTATATCATGCTTTGAAGATTATTCTAGATAAAAGAGTTAAAAAACTAATTGCAGAATATAATCATTAAGGAGGTTTTATTATGGAATCAAATTTTAAAAACAATGTAGACTCGTTATTAAGTGGTATGGAGAATTTCATTTCAACAAAAACGGTAGTAGGGGAAGCAATATATTTAAATGATACGATTATTTTGCCCCTCGTAGATGTTACCTTTGGTGTTGGAGCAGGTGCTTCAGAAGGAAAGGATGACAAAAAAAATAGTGGAGCTGGAGGCGGAGGTTTAGGAGCAAAAATAAGCCCAAGTGCTGTTTTAGTAATTAAAGATGGGCATACAAAGCTTGTTAATATTAAAAATCAAGATAGCTTAACTAAAATTATTGATTTAGTTCCAGATATTATGGACAGATTTATGAGTAAAGATAAAAAGAAGAAAGATGTTTATGATGATGACGTGGTGAATAAAGAAGATTTAGGCGAGTTATAAAAAAAGACACTGTATTTGAGGTGATCATTTGAAGAAGTTTGCGCCAATTATTATTGTTTTGATTATAAGTAATTTGCTTTTGCTTTATTTATGTAGTGTTATTGTATTAGCTATTATTGGCCACAATACAATTTTATCAATAATTCTAGGATTTGTTGCAATTTGTATTATTAGTGTTATTGTAGCATTTATAGTGACGTTAAGGACAAGATTAAAAGAAATTGATAAGGAGGATGAAGAAGATGATCTTAGTAAATACTGATTACATATCAGGTAAAAAGATAGAAACATTATCTCTTGTAAAAGGTTCAACAATCCAATCTAAGCATGTAGGGAAAGACATAATGAGTAGCTTTAAGACAATTGTTGGAGGCGAGTTAACTGCATACAACCAAATGATGAATGAAGCAAGAGCTATTGCAACGAGGAGAATGGTAGAAGAAGCTACTGCACTAGGTGCTGATGGCGTTGTAAACATTCGCTATTCTTCAAGTGCAATCATGCAATCAGCTGCTGAAGTAATTGCATATGGTACTGCTGTAAAGTTTGTTTAGGAGTAAAGATAGCTAAAAAAAACCAATAGAGATGTTTTGCGATGGCTTTGTCTGAGATTAAAAGTTACGATCTGTCAAAGTTATATCAAAACACGACTATTGGTTTTTAATTAAAAAGATTACACATTAAAGCGGAAAAGGATAATGTCTCCATCTTTAACGACATATTCCTTACCTTCAAGCCTGACAAGGCCTTTTTCCTTAGCTGTCGTATAATTTCCACATTTCATTAAATCATCATAAGATACGATTTCAGCTCTAATAAAACCTTTTTCAAAGTCCGTATGGATCTTCCCGGCTGCACCTGGTGCTTTGGTCCCTTTTTTAATGGTCCAAGCTCTAGTTTCTTTTTCACCAGCAGTCAAATAACTAATTAAACCTAGGATGCTATAACTTGCATGAACTAGCTTGTCAAGACCGCTTTCATTTAAGCCTAAATCTTCGAGGAACATCTTTTTCTCATCTTCTTCAAGCTCAGAAATTTCTTCCTCGATTTTTGCACATACAACAAAAACTTCAGAACTTTCATTTTTTGCAAAATCTCTAACGACCATTACATTTTCGTTGCTTTCACCATCATTGATTAAATCATCTTCAGTAACATTAGCAGCATAAATAACAGGCTTATAAGTTAGTAGATTTAATGATTCAACAAATAGCTTATCTTCATCTGATTCAAATTCTATATTTCTAGCAGACACACCCAGTTCTAAATGGTCTTTAATTAGATTAAGAAGATTAACCTCTTTTTGAGCAGACTTGTCTGTTTTGAGAGATTTGATCGTTTTTGCGAGGCGTCTTTCGAGTATTTCGAGGTCTGAAAAAATCAGTTCTAGATTAATTGTTTCGATGTCTCTAAGTGAACCAATTGAACCATCTACATGAATAACATTTGTATCTTCAAAGCACCTGACTACATGAACTATTGCATCAACTTCACGAATGTTAGACAAAAATTTATTTCCAAGACCTTCACCTTTGCTTGCTCCTTTTACTAAACCTGCAATATCAACAAATTCGATTGCAGCAGGTATTGTTTTTACTGAACTATATAGTTCGGTAAGGAAATCGAGCCTTTGATCGGGTACGGTAACAATGCCAATATTGGGATCAATTGTACAAAAAGGGTAATTTGCTGATTCAGCACCAGCCTTTGTCAGTGAATTAAAAAGGGTGCTTTTCCCGACATTTGGTAATCCTACTATTCCTAGTTTCATAATATAATTCCTTTCCTTCTGTAAGGTATCCATTTGTAGAACTGCGTTATTTATAGCAACTACTATGAGATTATAACACAATAGTGAACATGCCTCAAGCATGCGTTTTATGAACTATTATTAAAACTACAAATAAGAAAAAACGTGAAAAATGTTGTAATTTGTTGATATAAAGCAACTTTTCAGAAAATCAAAAGAAACAATTGATTTTTTATCTTAAATGATTTATTATGATTAAGAATTGCTTTACATTTCTTGGTTGTCTAAGAAAGTTCGACAAAATACCAAGACATAAAAGGTTAGCATCGACAAAATATGAGTAATTAACATATTTGAAGAAAATAAAAAAATGTTAAAGAGGTGAATTATGAACAGTCCAGATATTATATTTCCCAATATTAATATAGATTTTATGAGCATTAATCCGGTAGCGTTTACACTATTTGGGATAGAAGTTTACTGGTATGGTATTATAATTTGCACTGGTATACTTATGGGACTCTTTGCTGCAGTTTCAGTTGCAAAAAAAACAAATCAAAATCCTGACATTTATTCTGAGTTATTGATTTATGCTTTGATTGGCGCAATAATTGGTGCTAGATTGTACTATGTTGCCTTTTCATGGGATCAGTATAAAGATAATTTGATGGGCATATTTGCGTTGAGAGAGGGTGGGCTTGCAATATATGGTGGCGTAATCGGGGCGGCCATTGTATGTGTAATTTATGCAAAAATAAAAAAGCTAAACACATGGTTACTAATGGATACTGGTGTGGTAGGCTTAATTATTGGACAAGCAATAGGAAGATGGGGAAACTTTGTAAATATGGAGGCTTTTGGAGGTTTCACCAACAGTGTTTTTGCAATGGCTATGAAGGTTTCTAAAGTAAAATATGTGCCTAATGAAGTGTATGAAAAGATGATTACAATTAATGATGTAGCATATATTCAAGTACATCCAACTTTTTTGTATGAATCTGTTTGGTGTCTTGGTGTATTTGCCATTCTAATTTTTTATCGTAAATATAAAAAATTCGACGGTGAATTATTATTCGTATATTTGATGAGTTATGGGCTTGGTAGATTTTGGATTGAAGGTCTCAGAACAGATCAATTACTTATTGGTGATTTAGGCATTCCTGCTTCACAATTATTATCAGCTATTTTAGTTATTGGGGCAACAATAAGCATCATTATTAAAAGAAAAAAATCTAGGAAAGGCATTAGTGATTCATAGAAATGGATGCAAATAAATTACAAGAAATAAGAGAAAAATTAAATCGTATGATAGAAAATGGCTCTGATGCTGATGTAATCCTTCAAGTTAGTATAGAGCTAGATGAATTAATTGAGAATTATATGGAAGCACGAAATACACAAAAAAATTGTGAAAATAAAACTAATAATAGTGAAAAAATGTAGCAAAATGCACGATGCACTATAAAGACAAAAGTTATAATACATAAAATATACTAGTAATTAATATGATTTCCCATGTTGTTTTGTCAATAATAGCAGGCCCTAATTCAAGGCTTGTTTTTTTTTGATCAAAATAGCTTGATTTTTTTAAAGAGATGTACTATTATTATGGTTATAAGTGGGTAATAGTGGTGACCAGTGGTAGTAAGTGGGGAGATTGGTTTTCTAAGGCAGGTGGCGAAAATGTTTATTGGTGAATACAATCATGCAATGGATGAAAAAGGCAGAGTAATTATGCCTGTGAAGTTCAGAGAAGGGCTAGGAGAAACTTTTTATATTACAAAAGGTTTTGATGAGTGTTTATTTGTATTTGCTGAAGAAGAATGGGAAAACTTTAGACATAAGCTTGATAGCAACGCCTTAAAGAAAAAAGATTATAGAAAACTACAAAGAATTTTTATAGCATCTGCGAATGACTGTACTTTAGATAAACAAGGAAGGGTATTACTTTCAACACCACTTCGCGAATATGCTGGAATTGAAAAAGATATGGTAATCATTGGTGTCTCAAATAGAATCGAACTTTGGTCGAAGGAAAAATGGGATGCATACAATAATGATGAAGAGTTCGATTTATCTGACTTAGCAGAACAGCTTGATGATTTAGAGTTATAAGAGTAATAGCTATCAAGGATGAGTGGAGGCATAAAAATGGAATTTAATCACACCTCAGTATTGCTAAATGAGTGTATAGATGGGCTGAATATTAGTGAAGATGGTATTTATGTAGACGGTACCTTAGGGGGAGCTGGACATTCTTTTGAGATATGCAAAAAACTATCGGAGCAAGGTAGATTAATTGGGATTGATCAAGATGAGACGGCAATCATTGCTGCAAGTGAAAGGTTAAAACCTTATTCTCAAATCGCAACGATTGTAAGAGAAAATTTTTCATCCTATAAGAATATAATTAGTGATCTAAATATCGAAAAAGTTAATGGTATATTATTGGATCTAGGTGTGTCATCTTATCAGCTTGATAATGCTGAAAGGGGTTTTTCATATATGAAGGATGCACCTCTTGATATGAGAATGGACCAAAGACAAGATAAAACTGCTAAAGATATCGTTAATGGATATTCTGAAAAAGAACTTTACTTTATTTTAAAAGCGTATGGGGAAGAACGATTTGCTAACAATATTATTAGAAATATAGTTAAAGCAAGAGCTGAAAAGCCAATTGGTACAACATATGAGCTTGTTGACATTGTATCAAAGTCAATACCAGCAAAGAACAAAGCAGTAGGGGGACACCCAGCAAAAAGAACTTTCCAGGCGATTAGAATAGAATTAAATAGAGAACTTACAGTATTAAAAGAAACAATTTTAGATATGATAGAATCATTAGATCAAGATGGACGATTATGTATCATTACATTTCATTCATTGGAAGATCGCATAGTTAAGGAGATATTTAGAGAAGCACAGGATTCTTGTATATGTCCGAGTGATTTCCCATATTGTACATGTGGCAATCAACCTAAAGGTAAAATAATTACGAGAAAACCGATATTGCCAAGGGATGAAGAAATTGAAAACAACTCAAGATCTAAGAGTGCTAAATTAAGAATATTTGAAAGAAAGGATGGTACTTTTCATGAATAAAAGGTATAGAAGAAATAATGAAATCTTAATTTCGGGAAATAATGCGATGCAATTAGAACGTAATTATTTTAAAAGTAATAAAGAAGAAAAAATTATTTTGAAACAAAAAAAACAATCTAGCCGTATTGAAAAGTCAAATCCTATCTATACAATGGTTCTTATTTCTGTTATAGTAACAACATTAGTTGTAACGGTTATTTTATTAAAAACACAATTTAGCGTTTCTGATAATGCAGAGAGAATTATCCTTTTGCAACAAGAATTGGTTGAAATCAAGAAAACAAATGATCAGATTGAAAGTGATATTAATAAAAGTATTAATATGGATGAAGTATATAAGATGGCTACCGAAGAGTTAGGCATGGTACAAGCAGGTAGAGATGATATTAAGTATATTCAATCTAAAGATATTTCCTATACAATTCAGTATGCAGATGTAAACGTACTAGAAGAGGAAGAGGGAGCCAATGTTGGCAAAATACTAGCTTTTATTTCAAAGGGTTGGTGATTTATAAATGAAAAAGAATTTATATAAAGGAGAGATGAAAAAGCATTTGATTGCTATTTTCATTCTCTTTATTTTTGCTTTTATAACACTAGTTATAAGAGTGGTGTATATTAATATAAGAGATCATCAAGATTATAAGACAAGTGTGTTATCACAGCATGTTGGTACCTTAACTAAAACAGATGCTATTCCAGCGAAAAGAGGTTCAATAGCTGATAGAAATGGTACTATTTTAGCTGAAAGTGTGAAAGTATATAATATTATATATGATCCAGGTGTATTAAATAAAAACAAACAAGAAATGATAGACGAAACAAATCTTTTTTTAAGCAGCTCTTTACCCAATATCACAATTGCACAGTTAAATACACTGTTAGATGAAAAAAAGGATAGTCATTATGAAATTATTGCACGTGAGTTGGATTATAATCAAGTAAAAGCGCTGGATGCACGCATAAAAGATAAAAGCATTCGGGGTGTGTTTTTAGAGGCACATTATAAACGTATTTATCCTTATAATACAATGGCGTCTGATATAATTGGTTTTTTTAGCAGTTCAAGTGGTGGAAGCTACGGCATCGAAGAGTATTATCAAAATGATCTAAGTGGTACAGATGGTAGATTATTTGGAGCACTTGATGAGGGCTCTATAATAAATCAAGAGGAAGTACCAGCACAACATGGAAATCAAATTATTTTGACAATTGACTTTGGCATACAAAAGTATGTTGAAGAGTCAATATTAAAATATTATGACAAACATGACGCAAAGAGTGTAAATGTTATAGTGATGAATCCGAAAAATGGTGAGGTTTTGGCTATGGCATCATACCCTAATTATAATTTAAATGATCCATATGATCTTACCGATATTGTTGATGAACAAGAGCTAAGTATTATGACTGAGGAAAAAAAATATGAAGAAAGATACCAGTTATGGCGGAATTTTTTAGTTAGTGATACGTATGAGCCAGGATCAACGTATAAACCTTTTATTATTGCAGCGGCATTAGAAGAGGAAAAAATAAGTTTGAATAATACTTATGAATGTACAGGTGGAAAACAAGTATATGGACATTATATTAGGTGCTGGAAAGCAGGTGGACATGGTGTTCAAACAGTTTCAGAAGCGCTAGCCAACTCTTGTAACGTTGCATTAATGGAGATTGGAGATACAATTGGTAAAGACATATACTTTTCATATCAGCAAATGTTTGGTTTTGGTGCAAAAACGAATATCGATGCACTTGCTGAAGGAAAGGGTGTATATAATACGTATGATCAAATTGGACCTGTAGAGCTTGCAACTGGTTCATTTGGGCAAGGGTTTAATGTTACACCTCTTCAGCTTACAGCTGCATTTTCATCATTATTAAATGGCGGTTATTTATATGAACCTTACTTAACAAAGAGAATAGTTGATGGAGATGGAAAGACTGTTATGTATAATAAACCTCAATTAGTAAGACAAACCATATCAGAAGATACATCAAAGAAAATAATTCAAGCCTTAGAAATGGTAGTAGATGATGGAACAGGACATAAAGCTTCTATAGAAGGCTATCGAATTGGAGGAAAGACTGGAACAGCTGAAAAAGGTAATCGTTTAGATGATTTGTACATCGTTTCCTTTATAGGTTTTGCACCAGTGGATAACCCCCAACTAATAACTCTTGTAATCATCGATGAACCTGATGTAGTCAATCCAGACAGTGGATTAGCATCGGAAATCTTTACAGATATTATGACTAAGGTGTTACCGTATAAGACAATCTTTAATGAGCTTGAAATAGAATAGGTTGCTTTTTAACTCACTTATAATAGGATTAAAGTATAATTACACTTGATAATCATAAAATATATATAAAAAGACTTAGGATATTTTATGGAAAGAGTGAAGACGTTTCATAGAAAGAAAATAGTTTTTATAAGTAGTGTTGTAATATTAATATTATTAGCTTTAATGGTTAGAGTAGGGTATTTAATGATTTTTGAAGCGAATTTTTTACAAGAAAAGGCAGAGCAGTTACATAATAGAGAACGTCCTATTAAATCAAAAAGAGGAATTATATATGATATAAATGATATCCCGATTGCTGTAAATCAGTCAGTTACAAGGATATCTGTCATACATAATCAAATAACTGAACCTGAGCAAGTAACAAAAATATTATCAGAAAAGTTGGGACTTTCATATGAATATGTTGAAAAAAAGGTTAAAAACCGAGTAACCATTGAAATAATCAAAAAAAACGTTGATAAGACGATCGCTGATGAAATCAGAAAGTTAGGTTTAGATGGTGTAATCATTGATGAAGATTATAGAAGGATTTATCCCTATGACAATCTAGCGGCGCATGTCCTTGGATTCGTCGGCTCTGATAATCAGGGTATTATTGGTCTTGAAGTTCAATACGATACGTTTTTAAAGGGCAAAAATGGAATGATATTCACGCAGACAAATGCCAAGGGTATTGAGATAAATAATGTTGCAGAAACAAGAGAAGAGCCAATAGATGGTCAAAACTTAAAAATTAGTTTAGATGTTAATATTCAACAATATGCTGAACAGGCATTGGAAAAGGTGCTTATTTCTAAACAAAGTGACAAGGGTAGTATTATTGTGATGAATCCTCAAAATGGAGAGATTTATGCAATGGTTAATAAACCCGATTTTAATTTAAATGAACCATTTTATATTGAAAATAAAAACCTTACAAATAAAGAAAAGGAAGATGCGTTAAACCAACTTTGGAGAAATTATGCTATTAATGACACGTATGAGCCAGGATCAACTTTCAAAGTAGTTACAGCATCAGCAGGGCTTGAAGAAAAAGTAGTTTCCTTAACTGATACTTTTTATTGCCCAGGATATGCAATAGTGGCAGATCGACATATTAGGTGTCACAAATACGGTGGACATGGTTCGGAAACTTTTTTGGAAGGAGTACAAAATTCTTGTAATCCAGTTTTTATGGCTGTTGCTGAGCGGTTAGGGGTAGAACGATTTTTATACTATATGGATAAGTTTGGTTTGAATGAGAAGACAGGCGTAGATTTGCCTGGCGAAGCCATAAGTATAATGCATAAAAAAGAAAATATTGGCCCAGTAGAGCTTGCCACTATGGCCTTTGGACAATCATTTCAAATTACGCCACTTCAATTGTTAAGAGCAGGTTCTGCAGTGGTAAATGGAGGATATCTGGTCACACCTCATTTTGCAGTAAATGTTACAGACAAAGAAGGAAATATTATTGAAACTTTTGAATATGATACGTCAAAAAAGGCTATAAGTGAAGAAACTTCAAATTTAATGGGTTCAATTTTAGAAAGCGTTGTATCAGTAGGAACTGGAAGAAATTGTTATATACCTGGATACAAAATAGGGGGTAAAACGGCGACCTCAGAAAAGCTCCCTAGAAGTAACAATAAATATATCTCTTCATTTTTAGGATTTGCTCCTGCAGATAATCCACAGGTAATGATTTTGGTAATAGTAGATGAACCTCAAGGGATTTATTATGGAGGAACTGTTGCAGCACCTGTAGCAAAGGAACTATTTGAAAATATTTTACCATATTTAGGGATAGGGCCTATATATGAAGAGTTAGATCAAGAAAATGAAAATATAGATTAATTGAACGCTATGCAGAAATTGAAATTTATGTTAATATGATTAGGACAATTTTTAAGTGCTGGGAGGTACGGTATGAAATTAAGTGGATTATTAGATGAATTAGAGATAACCTTAATAAAAGGTGACTTAGACATAAATATAAAAAACATTATAAATGATTCGAGATTGGTTCAAGAAGGAAGTTTGTTTGTTTGTATTGATGGATTTGAAACAGATGGGCACAAGTATATAGATAACGCAATTGAAAGAGGTGCCATTGCCATATTGGCTCAAAAAGAAGTTGATATTGAACAAGACATTACGGTTGTTCAAGTACAAAATACAAGAAAAGCATTAGCTATTCTTTCAAGTAGATATTATAATCATCCTTCTGATAAATTTGAACTGATTGGAATTACTGGTACGAATGGCAAAACATCGACAGTATTTTTAATTAAAAATATTCTTGAAAGTTATAAGAAAAAAACAGGCATTATTGGAACCATAGAAAATAGAATCGGTGATGAAGTTCTTGAGACGAGCAGAACGACACCAGAATCTATTGAATTACAACAGTTATTTGCAAAGATGGCAGATGCAAACGTCAATGATGTAATAATGGAGGTTTCTTCCCATGCATTAGATCTTCATAGGGTTGATGAATGTAGGTTTGATATTGGCGTTTTTACGAATCTTTCACTAGATCATCTGGAATATCATAAAACCATAGAAAACTATAGGGATGCGAAGTTAAAGCTTCTGCAAATGTGCCCTATTATTGTTGTGAATATCGACGATTCTGTCGGTGAGTATATGGTTGAAAACAGTCATTGTCAAAAGTCCATAACTTATGGTTGCGACAATGATAAGGCAACTTTGAATGCTACGAAAATATCTAATAAAATATCAGGTACGAGTTTTTATTTAACTATAAATGGCAAAGAGCATTTGTTTGAAATACAAACGCCAGGGAAATTTAGTGTTTATAATGCATTATCTGCTATAGGTGTTTGTGTTTCATTAAATGTACCAATAGAGATTATCAAGACATCATTGAAGGAAAAAAGCACCATAAAAGGGAGATTTGAAACCTTCGTAAGTAAAGATGATTATTTTGTTATTGTTGATTATGCGCATACACCTGATGGTTTAGAAAATGTATTAGATACTATTTTAGAGGTGTCTTTAGGGAAAGTTATTACAGTATTTGGTTGTGGTGGTGATAGAGATCGATCTAAAAGATCTAAAATGGGGAAAATAGCAGGAAATAGATCAGATTATTCGATAATAACTTCTGATAATCCTAGGACTGAAGCACCTGATTTGATCATGAAAGAAATTGAAGTAGGAATAAAAGACTCAAATTGTCCTTATGAAATGATTGAAGGTCGAAAGACAGCCATAGAAAAAGCGCTAGCAATGGCACAGAAAGATGATGTTGTTCTAATAGCTGGAAAAGGACATGAAGACTATCAAATTATTGGAACAACAAAGAATCATTTTGATGATGCAGAAATAGTGAAATGGATTCTTAACTAGAACAGTTAAATAAATTATGATTAGATTGAATATTTTTGAGGTGAACTAAAGATGAATACTGCTTTTATCATACCAATATTATTAGCTTTTATTATTACAGTAATTATGTGTCCAATTCTCATTCCATTTTTAACAAGATTAAAGTTTGGTCAATTTATTAGAAATGATGGGCCAAGGACACACTTGAAAAAGACTGGAACTCCGACAATGGGCGGTATTGTTATTGTTTCAGGTATTTTGATTACTTCATTATTTTATATTGAAACGCATCCAGAGATTATACCAATACTTTTTATGACGATTGGTTTTGGTGTGCTAGGTTTTCTTGATGATTTTATTAAAGTTGTAATGAAGCGATCTTTAGGACTTAAAGCATATCAAAAAATGCTGGGTCAGTTGTTTATATCAGGAGTTTATTGCTACTATATTTTCAACTATACTACGATCGGGACGAAAATTATACTTCCTTTTTCAAATGGATTATATCTTGACCTAGGCGTGGGATTCATTCCCTTTATGTTTATCGTAATTCTTGGAACGGTTAATGGTACGAATTTAACAGATGGATTAGATGGATTGGCGTCCTCAATTACAATTTTAGTTGCTACATTCTTTACAGTAGTGAGTATAGGCGTGGGTTCTAATATTTCACCTATTACTGGAGCAGCAGCTGGAAGCTTATTGGCGTTTTTGCTATTTAATTCTCATCCGGCTAAGGTATTTATGGGGGATACAGGTTCTCTAGCCCTTGGAGGTTTTGTTGTTGCAACTGCAATTTCATTAAATATGCCATTATTTATTTTAATCGTTGGCTTTATATATTTAGCAGAATGTATTTCTGTAATACTTCAAGTTGCGTATTTTAAAGCAACAGGAAAACGCATCTTTAAGATGGCACCAATACATCATCACTTTGAATTGCTAGGATGGAAAGAAACAAAAGTAGTGGCTGTTTTTGGGATTATTACAGCAATATTGTGTTTAGTTGGTTTATATGGTTTGAATGGCTTTTTCTAAATATTAAAATAGACTTTTAACATTTGATAGATGATTTATGTAGGAGGAAAAATGATAGTAAATAATAAGATGGTCCTGATTGTAGGTATGGCAAGAAGCGGAATAGGTTCTGCAAAGCTTTGTCATCATCTTGGCGCAGAGACAGCAATATATGATAGTAAAGATAAAGCATGCTTTGAGGACATTATTGAGTCTTTAGCGGAATATAATTTTAAGTATTACTTTGGAGAATTTGATGAGTGTCTATTAGACTCTTTGGATTATATGGTATTAAGCCCAGGTGTTCCTATGGAATTACCTTTTATTTTAAAAGCAAGAAATAAAGGTGTAGAGGTAATTGGAGAAATAGAATTGGCCTACGCATATTGTAAATCACAGATTATTGCAATTACTGGGACGAATGGTAAGACGACAACTACATCACTTATTGGAGAAATAATGCGTGCAGTGAATTCTAAAACGTTTGTTGTTGGAAATATTGGAAATGCCTTTACCAATGTTGTACTTGATACGGAAGAAGAAGGTATTGTTGTTGCGGAAATAAGCAGTTTCCAGTTAGAGGCCATTAAAGAATTTAGACCAAGAATTAGTGCAATATTGAATTTAACAGAGGATCATTTAAATAGACATAAAACCTTTGAAAATTATTGTAACGCGAAGCTTCGTATTACAGAAAATCAAAATGAAAACGATTATTGTATTTTAAACTATGATGACCTATTATGTAGAGCGCTTGCTGACAAGATTCATGCTCAGATTGTTTGGTTTTCTATGAAGGAACAAGTGGAAGGGGTTTACTTCAAAAACAATACGTTGATTGTAAACTATAACAACGTTCATGTGGAAATAATATCTATGATGGATGTAAAATTATTAGGTGGGCATAATATCGAAAATATTATGGCGGCAATTGCAATATCCTTGTGTATGAATGTTCCTTTTGAAATAATCAAAAATTGTATTTCAAGTTTTAGTGGTGTTGAGCATAGAATTGAATTTTCTGGTGAGGTTAAAGGTGTAAAATATTACAATGATTCTAAGGCTACGAATCCTGATGCTGCAATAAAAGGTATTATGGCAATGATAACGCCAACAGTACTTATAGCAGGTGGCATGGATAAAGGTAGTGATTATGGTGATTGGATACGTTCCTTTAATCAAAAGGTGAAATCATTAATTCTATTTGGAGAAACAAAGGAAAAGATTAAGGAATCAGCAATTTTAAACGGGTTTGATTCTATTATAATAGTAAATACACTTGAAGAAGCTGTATTAAAAGCAGCAAATATTGCAAAGGAAGGGGATAGCGTATTGCTTTCACCTGCCTGTGCGAGCTGGGATATGTTTAAAAGCTATGAAGAAAGAGGAGATCTCTTTAAAAAACTCATTACTACATTAATCGTGTGAGGAAGTGAATTGGCTTGAACAAATCAAAAAAGAAAAGAAATAATATTGTTAAACAAATGATAGGCTTAAACAAAAAAGAGAGTAAAGGCTCATCGGTTGATATTACGTTAGTATTTACAATTTTATTCTTAATTGTGTTTGGAATCATTATGATTTATAGCTCAAGTTATTATGCTTCATATGAAACTTATGGGAATCATATTGAGTTTTTAAAAAAGCAAACCTTGTGGTGTATTATTGGTGTTCTTAGTATGTACTTAATATCACAAATTCCTTATAAATTCATTACACAGTTTTGGTTACTTATTTACGGTTCATCAATTGTTTGCTTAATTTTAGTGCTATTCATTGGAGATGAAATCAATGGGGCAAGAAGATGGTTAGACTTGAAAATTATAGGGTTTCAACCATCAGAGTTAGCGAAGTTAGCAACAATTATTGCGATGGCAGTTGCTATTACGAGTACCCAAAAGTACATAACAAACATAAAAGTATTTCTACTTAATATGTTAATCGTCATATTGCCAACAATACTTATAGGTATGCAAAATATGAGTACAGCTTTTGTGGTTTTTGCTATTGGATCATCAATGGTTTTTGTTGCACTTCCTAGTTTTAAAGCAATTTTTAAATTTATGATATTACCTTGTGGTGTTTTAGCTGGTTTGTTATTAGTGTTTAATAATATATCAAGTTTCTTTGTTAAAGGCTATCAAATGGGTAGATGGGAAACTTTTATAAATGGGCCATGGTCAGATCCACAAGGTAAGGGATATCAAACAATTCAATCTTTATATGCAGTAGGATCAGGGGGACTGTTTGGGAAGGGTTTAGGTTATAGCATGCAAAAAAATGGCTTTATACCAGAGGCCCATAATGATATTATTTTTTCGATTGTATGTGAGGAACTTGGGCTTTTTGGCGCAATTGCACTTATTTTATTATTTATATTATTGATTTGGCGATGTATGGTAATAGCAAGTAAGGCTAAAAATATACTCGGGCTATTAATTGTATCAGGTGTTATGGTACAAATCGCAATTCAAGTTATAATAAATATTGCAGTAGTAACAAACTCCATGCCTACAACAGGTATGCCATTACCGTTTATTAGCTATGGAGGTTCTTCTTTATTATTTTTAATGATAGAAATGGGATTGGTGTTGAATGTATCAAGATACACCCAGCCAGTAGATTGATGTGTAAATAATATAATATAAACATATTATATTGAAAGAGTAACACAATTCGCTTAACTGAATACTATATCTATATAGATTTGCTATTTTTTGGAGGTAGCAGTATATGGGTAACTACTCAGTGGTAGGTGGAAATCGACTTGAAGGTGATTTGACTGTCCAAGGCTCAAAAAACGCAGTTTTACCAATATTAGCAGCAACAATTTTAAATAAAGGTAAGTCCTATTTGCATAATTGTCCTAAGATATTAGATGTATGTAATATGATAAATATATTGAAGGCAATTGGTTGTAGTGTTATATGGGAAGATGATGTATTAATCATTGACTCAAGCATCATTACTACAGACAAAATTCCTGAAAATTATGTTCAAACAATGCGATCGTCAATAATCGTGCTGGGATCAGTTTTAGGAAGATTAAAAAGTGTCATGATTTCATTTCCAGGAGGGTGTTCAATTGGTGTTCGACCAATAGATTTACACATAAAAGCTTTAAAGCAAATGAACATTAATATTTATGATACGAGTGGTTTTTTGAAGTGCACGACCAATGAAATCAAAGGAAGTACAATTCATTTAGATTATCCAAGTGTAGGTGCAACTGAAAATATAATGTTGGTTGCTGTACTATCCTCAGGAACTACTAAAATCTATAATGCAGCAAAAGAACCTGAGATAATGGAATTAGAAATTTTCCTAAACACTATGGGCGCTAAGGTTAGTGGCGCTGGTACGGATTGTATTATTATTGAGGGAGTAAGTAAGCTTAAGGATGTTGTGTATACGGTAATGCCAGATCGTATCGTTGCAGGTACCTTCTTAGCTGCTACAGCCATTACTGGCGGAGAACTTTTACTCAAGAATGTTCATGCAAATCACTTGGAGGCCATATGCTCTAAATTAGAAGAAATGGGTTGTTTCATTAAGAGTAATGATAATAGTCTTTTCATTAGAAGCGATGGAGATCTAAATGCTATTAATTTAATCAGAACTTCACCCCATCCAGGTTTTCCGACTGACATGCAAGCTCAAATTATGGCTTGTTTATCTATTGCAAAAGGTACGAGTATTATTTCCGAAACTATTTTTGAATCAAGATTTAAACATGTACCTGAGCTCTCAAAGATGGGTGCAGATATTATAATAGAAGGACGCCTAGCAATTATTAAAGGTGTAGATAAACTTCATGGATCAGAAGTATTTGCTGAAGATTTACGTGGAGGTGCAGCATTAATTATCGCTGGTTTAGCTGCAGAAGGAAAGACTGTTGTTCATAATTCAAATCATATTATACGGGGTTATGAAGACTTTGATGACAAACTTAAACAACTAGGTGCAAATATTAATTATTTCGATTAATATAGGGGATGAAAATGTCTAAGGTAATCAACATAAGAAGTAAAAAAAACAGAAATATGAAGAGGAACAAAAGAAATAAAAAAAACAATAAAACCAATCACTCAGCAGGAAGAAATATTCTGATCATAGCTTTTGGGTTAGCCATTATGCTGTTATTTATAACGAGACTTTTTAGAATTGATCATTATGAAATCGAAGGCAATCATTTATATTCTGATGAACAGGTAATGGAAATGCTAAAAATAGAACCCAAATCAAACATTCTAAACATATATATGAATGCCAATAGAAAATTAGATGATTTTACATACCTTCACAGTGTAAAGGTAGACTTTAAAGGCTATAACAAGGTTAAAATAACCGTTCAGGAAAAGCAAATTATAGGATATGTTTTTTATCTCAGTGAATATTTGTGTATTGATAAGGACGGTTATATTGTTGATTATGTTAATCCAGAAAGCCTAGATGAAAAAATAGCAATTCTAGAAGGCATTTCTTCTGAGACATTAGTACTGGGAGAAAAAATCAACCTGCCTAAAGCTATAATTGACATATGCTTATTGTTTTATAAAGCAGAGTTAAAATATGGTTTAAATGTTGATATTATTAATTTTAATGGTAACAGTACAACTGATATTTCATTAGTAATTGACAATTTAAACATTAAGTTTGGAAATGTGAAATACTTTAATGAGAAAATTCAAAAGATAAATGACATACTTCCACAAATTCCGCCTGAAGAAAGAGGGACTTTATACCTAGGAAATAATGGGAGTACAAGCTATTTTGAAAAAAATCTTGAATAAAATTAAAATTTATGTTGATAAATTGGATAAAAAAATATATGATATTAGTGAAGGACATTAATTGAAAAATTATTAAAATAGATATACCTTAGTTAGGAGGATATAAATTGCTGGAGATAAAAATGAATGAGGTTAATAGTGTAGCAAAAATTGTAGTTATTGGTGTTGGTGGTGGCGGTAATAATGCTGTGAACAGAATGATAGAGGACAAATTAAATGGTGTTGATTTTGTAGCAGTTAATACTGATATTCAAGCATTACAAGGCTCACGAGCTAATATTAAAATTCAAATTGGAGAGAAATTAACAAGAGGATTGGGTGCAGGTGCTAACCCAGATGTTGGACTTAGAGCAGCAGAAGAAAGTAAAGATGAATTAACACAAGCTATTAAAGGTGCGGATATGATATTTGTAACTGCAGGTATGGGCGGAGGCACTGGAACCGGTGCAGCACCAGTCATTGCTAATATTACAAAAGAACTTGGCATTTTAACAGTAGGTGTTGTAACAAAGCCCTTTGATTTTGAAGGTAAAACACGCATGAGAAATGCTGAAATGGGAATTTCTGAACTCAAGAAAGTTGTAGACACCTTAATTGTTATTCCTAATCAAAAGCTATTATCAGTAATTGATAGAAGAACAACAGTGACGGATGCATTTAAGAAAGCAGATGAAATACTACAACAAGCAGTTCAAGGTATTTCTGATACTATTTATACACCTGGTATTATCAATCTTGACTTTGCAGATGTTGCAACAGTGATGTCAAGTAAAGGAATTGCACATATTGGTATTGGTAGAGCGAAAGGTGATAACAAAGCTGAGGAAGCTGCGCGTATAGCTATTTCAAGTCCATTACTTGAGACTACAATTGATGGAGCGAGAGATATGCTTATTAATATTAGTGGAGACTCTAATATGTCTATGTATGATGCAAGTGAAGCAATTGGCTTGATTCAAGAAGCAACTGGAAATGAAGCCAATATTATTTATGGACAAATTATTGATGACTCATTAGTAGATGAAATTGTTATTACGGTAATTGCTACTGGGTTTAGTAAACATATTGATGGGTCAATGGACGTTGAAACTATGCCGTTCCTTAAATCATCTAACGCACCAAAAAATGAACCAAGCTATGTGAAACAGGAGGCTTCATCATACAATAAGGTTGATCAAGATCATGACGATCAAATTATTGATATACCTCCATTCTTACAAAGACGAAAATAACATATTCTATATATTCTTTACTAACTAATTCGCTAAAAGCGTTCTTCGGAGCGCTTTTTTTCGTTTCGTAGGAAAGTTCTACTTTCCTATGAAGCCACTCTTTTTATTTTTTTGGAAAAGTAAGCCGATTTTATTGTGTGTAAAAGGGTCTCGATTTTTTTGTCACATAAAGGGTTAATTTTTTTGATAATTATGTGTCAATATGACAAAAAGTAAGTGCCAAATTCCTATATAATTAATCATAGCTTGATTGCGAGGGTTATCGATTAAGAGATGGTAAGGTTAGGAGGCGAGGCGTGTACATAGAAGTATATTTAGATGTTGTTTTTGCAGTGAATTTTATTCTGGATTTTATTATTTTATTGCTTGAAAGAAAAATTAGCCGAAGAACAATTTCATTAAATCGAGTTTTTTTAGGTGCATTTGTTGGTGCTGTGCTCATGTGTATTATAGTACTTGTTCCTAAATTAAATTACATAGTTTATTTATCATTTAGTTACTTCATTTCTAGTGCAATTATTATTCTCGTGACCTTTAGACCAAGAAAATTTATTGAACTGGTTAAACTTACTTTATTGTTATACATGATCGCAATTTTACTTGGTGGCATTATTTTTACCCTTTATTATTATTCAAGAGTTGGGCTTGGTTTAAATCGAGTATTCACGAATGGCATAATTGA
Organism: Firmicutes bacterium HGW-Firmicutes-7; assembly: GCA_002841375.1. Lineage (GTDB taxonomy): Bacteria > Bacillota > Clostridia > Lachnospirales > Vallitaleaceae > HGW-1. The sequence continues at coordinate 50,766 of PGZO01000026.1, forward strand.
TGGTTTAGATTTACAAATGTTACTTTTGTTTGTTTGTATGGCAATTATCATATGGGTGATTTTTATTAACATATTTTTTAAGGCAATGAATGTCTCTAAAAATATTTATGAGATTACCATATTTTATCATGATAAAGAAATGAAAATTAGTGCACTTTTAGATACGGGAAATACACTATATGATCCAATTTCAAATTGGCCAGTAATTATCGGTGAAATTGAAATATTAAAAGATTATTTTGACGAAAATAACTTCTTAACTTTAAAAAACATGACTGCTAACATTTATGACCTTAAGAGCATTGAAGAAATTAAAAATGTTTTGGGTTTGAATGTAAGATGGATACCGTATACATCCTTAGGAAATGAAAATGGTATGCTTGTGGGTATCGTCCTAGACAAGGTAATAGTACAAAACGGTAAGGTGCAAAAAGAAAACAAAAACGTTATTTTTGCATTGTATAATAAAAAACTTTCAAATGATAATAGTTACTGTGTTTTATTACATCCAAAATTAATATGATAGGGGGAAGCATAATGAGCCAACTAGCAATTAGTAACATTAAAATTAGCTTGTTAAACAAGTTTAAAAGAATATTAGTTATGAACAGTGGTGAGATTCACTATATTGGCGGTACAGAAATACTACCAGCACCATTAGGAACGAAGAAAGAAATGGAAGCTATTTCAAAGCTTGGAACTGAAAACGATCTAGAGGTAAAGGCAACATTGATAGAGCATAATCTAAGGTTAGTGGTATACATAGCTAAAAAGTTTGAAAATACAGGAATAGGTGTAGAAGATCTTATTTCTATAGGGACAATTGGTTTAATAAAAAGCATCAATACATTTAAGCCAGATAAAAACATTAAATTAGCTACCTATGCCTCGAGGTGTATAGAAAATGAGATACTCATGTATTTGAGAAGAAATAATAAAACGAAACTTGAGATATCATTTGATGAACCTCTTAATGTGGATTGGGATGGCAATGAACTTCTCTTATCAGATATACTTGGAACAGAAGAAGATGAAACTTATAAAAATATTGAAGATGATGTAGATAAAGAGCTTCTAAAATTGGCATTGTCAAAGCTTTCAAAGAGAGAAAGAACGATTGTTCAATTGCGTTTTGGCCTTGATAATTATGGTGAAGAGATGACTCAAAAGGAGGTTGCTGATTTATTAGGCATTTCCCAGTCGTATATTTCAAGACTTGAGAAAAAAATTATTAAAAGGTTACAAAAGGAAATAATTAGAATGCAATAGAGCGTATATTTAGCAGTGGACTGGTAATCATTAATGTATAGACTATTAGATGATTACTGGAGGTTCATATGATTAATAAAGTTGAAATTTGCGGCGTAAATACTTCAAAATTACCTATCTTAAAAAATAAGGAAAAAGATGAACTATTTAAGAAAATACTAGAAGGGGACCAAGAGGCTAGAGATACGTATATTACTGGGAACTTAAGACTTGTTTTGAGTGTTATTCAACGTTTTAATAATTCTGGTGAAATGGTTGATGATCTTTTTCAGGTGGGATGTGTTGGTTTAATAAAAGCAATTGATAATTTTGATATTTCACAAAATGTTAAATTTTCAACTTATGCAGTTCCAATGATTATTGGTGAAATAAGAAGGTATTTAAGAGATAATAACAGCATACGGGTCAGTCGATCTTTAAGAGACATTGCTTATAAGGCCTTACAGGTTAAGGAAATGCTTATAAAAAAATGTGATAGAGAGCCAACAATTGAGGAAATTGCAAAGGAATTAGAATTACCTAAGGAAGATATTATTTTTGCACTTGATGCCATACAAGATCCAATATCATTATTTGAACCAATATATAATGATGGTGGAGAATCATTATATATAATGGATCAAGTAAGCGATAAAAATAACAAAGAAGAGAATTGGATACAATCCATTTCATTGAAGGATGCAATGAAAAAATTATCAGATAGGGAATATGATATCGTTAAATTAAGGTTTTTTCAAGGTAAAACTCAAATGGAGGTAGCCAACGAAATAAGTATTTCTCAAGCACAAGTTTCGAGACTAGAAAAGTCTGCAATACATCACATGAAAAGATATTTAAAGTGAAGATAATGTGACGAGGTGATTGAAATAGTACGTATTTATGATATGAAACAAAAAGAAGTAATTAATAGTTCAGATGGTGTGAGGCTTGGCTTCATCAGTGATATTGAAGTTGATATGGAAAATGGTAAAATAATAAAAGTGTTTGTTCCAGGGCCATCAAAGATTCTTGGTATGTTCGGAGGCCAAAAGGAGTATGCGATTCCATGGGACTCAATCACTAAAATTGGAGAGGACATTATACTTGTAGAAATCGATGTGGATAAGGCATTGTTGGATTCGAAATATTAAATCATTCAGGTAAGATCCATATATTAACCTAACGATGTTGGGGTTTTGCATCATTAAATAAAATAATATCTAAATTCAATCGTACATTGACAATATTACAATCCCCCTGTATAATATTTTTAACCAACGATGAAACTCCGTTGGCAATATATTGGGGGATTAACCGTATGAAATGTCCATATTGTGGTGCAGAAAATATTAAAGTAATAGATTCTAGACCTTCGGAAGAAAATAACGCTATTAGAAGAAGAAGGCAATGTGAACAATGTGAAAGAAGATTTACAACTTATGAGACAATTGAAAGTGCACCACTAATAATAATAAAAAAAGATGAAACAAGAGAACCCTATTCAAGAGAGAAGGTACTGTCGGGATTGCTAAGATCGTGTCATAAAAGACCAGTTCCAATGGTTGAAATTGATAGAATGATTAATGACATTGAAAATATATTATATAATACCATGAGGAAGGAAGTTGAAAGTAGCTACATTGGTGAATTAGTTATGGAAAAGCTTAAAGATGTTGATGAAGTTGCTTATGTAAGATTTGCATCCATCTACCGTGAATTTAGAGACATCAATACCTTCATGGACGAATTAAAAAAAATACTACGAGAGAAATAACAACGGGGCAAGCTAAATTATTTTTAACCATGTAGGTTATAATATGAAGGCTTGGCTCGTTTTTTTGTACGAAAAGCTTTGGAATTGACAAAATGAGCATCCTAAGGTAATATATACTAAACAAATAGAAATACTAGGAATAAGGAGTGATTTAAGTGAAGATTTCTACAAAAGGGCTTTATGGATTAAGAGCAATAATGGACTTGGCAATTCACTCAAATGGTGAACTGGTCCCACTAAAGCTTATAGCAGAGAGACAAAAAATATCAGATGCTTATTTAGAACAAGTTTTTTCTACGCTAAGAAAAGCGGGTTTAGTTAAAAGTCAGAAAGGTGCTCAAGGTGGTTATTTCCTTGGTAAGGAAATGAAAGATATTACTGTAGGCAATGTTTTATTGGCTCTAGAAGGAGAATTGTTTCCCTATGATGAACATATTGAACATAATTTAATTGACCATGTACTTACCCAGGATGTATGGCAGGCAATTAATATTGGGATCAGTCAGATTATTGATCGTTTGACTTTAGAAGATTTGTTTAATAAGTATCACACTTTAGTACAAAACAATGATCCAATGTTCTATATTTAACCTAACAAATGCAGAAATTTTGTACCATTTAAAAGAAGTCTGATTTTTATTTCCAAGAATTCCTATAGGATATATATAAATATATAATTAAGTATTGACAAGAAGGAATTTCCAATCTATAATTAAATACAACAAAACAAATAAGAATACTAGGTATTAAAAACAATAAATGAAAGGATGGATAATCATATGTCAAGAATAGCAGGTAATTTAACAGATTTAATTGGAAACACACCATTATTGGAGGTTCAAAATTATAGTAAGAAAAAAGGGTTAAGTGCAAGAGTTCTTGCCAAATTAGAATATTTCAATCCAGGTGGAAGCGTTAAAGATAGAATTGGTTTTTCAATGCTTCAAGACGCAGAGGAACGTAATTTGCTTAATAAAGACTCAGTAATTATTGAACCAACAAGTGGCAATACAGGTATTGCATTAGCTTACATCGGTGCAGCAAAAGGATATAGAATTATTCTTACAATGCCTGAAACTATGAGCATAGAAAGAAGAAACTTATTAAAAGCATTAGGTGCAGAGCTTGTATTAACACCTGGACCTGAAGGAATGAAGGGCGCCATAAAGAAGGCAGAAGAGTTGGTTAAGGAAATTCCGAATTCTTTTATGCCAGCACAATTTGATAATCCGGCAAATCCAGGAATTCACAGAAAAACAACAGCTGAAGAAATATGGAAGGATACAGATGGTGAAGTTGATTTCTTCGTAGCTGGCGTAGGAACGGGCGGAACGATTACAGGTGTTGGTGAAGCATTAAAACAAAAGAACCCAAATGTTAAAATTATTGCAGTGGAACCAGTGGATTCACCAGTGATTTCAGGAGGTAAACCAGGACCTCACAAAATTCAAGGAATTGGTGCTGGATTTATACCAATAAATTTAAATGTAGATGTAATTGATGAAATAATACAAGTTAAAAATCAAGATGCATTTGATGCCTCCAAAGAGCTAGCAAAAACAGAGGGGCTCTTAGTAGGGATTTCCTCAGGAGCAGCAGCTTTTGCGGCGGCAGAGCTAGCAAGTAGACCAGAGAACAAAGGAAAGACGATTGTAGTATTGTTACCAGATACGGGAGAAAGATATTTATCAACAGTATTGTATCAAGATACTACAAACTAAAGGTAAACGATTTTTTATGCAACTAAGAATGGTACTCGTGTCAAAAGTAAGTTATACTAACAACAAAACTATATTCTTTTGGCACTATGGCCATGTGAGGATAATAAAGGAGATTCATATATGAGTGAAAAAAAACTGAGATTTAATACTTTACAAGTGCATGGCGGGCAAAAGCCGGATCCTACAACAAATGCTATGGCAGTTCCAATTTATCAAACGACTTCGTATGTGTTTAACAGTGCAGAGCATGCAGAAAATCTATTTGGGTTAAAAGAGCCTGGAAACATCTATACTCGTATTATGAATCCTACGAGTGATGTATTTGAACAGAGAATTGCTACGCTTGAAGGTGGAGTAGGTGCTTTAGCTGTTGCTTCAGGATCAGCAGCTGTTACTTATGCGATTTTGAACATTGCTGGTGCAGGTGATGAAATCGTTTCAGCAAGTACTTTATATGGAGGATCCTATAATTTATTTTCAATTACGTTGCCTAAGTTAGGAATTCACACAACTTTTGTTGACCCAGATGAACCTGAAAACTTTAGATTAGCGATTACTGATAATACAAAGGCATTATACATTGAAACAATTGGAAATCCAAGAATCAATGTAATGGATATAGAAGCTATAGCCAATATTGCCCACGAAAATGGTATTCCTCTTATCGTAGACAATACTTTCGGGACACCTTATTTAGTCAATCCAATAGCCTATGGCGCTGACGTTGTCGTACATTCTGCTACCAAGTTTATTGGAGGGCATGGAACCTCAATCGGTGGTATTATTGTTGATGGAGGTAAGTTTGATTGGTCTGCAAGTGGAAAGTTCCCAGGGTTTACTGAACCGGATCCAAGCTATAATGGAATTCGTTATTATGAAGCACTAGGTTCCTTGGCATTTATAATGAAAGCCAGATTGCAGTTACTTCGAGATACAGGTGCAGCAATAAGCCCCTTTAATTCCTTTTTATTATTACAAGGTCTTGAAACCCTTTCCTTAAGAGTGGAAAGACATGTGGATAACGCACAAAAAATTGCAGAGTTTCTTGAAAATCATCCTGCGGTTTCTTGGGTTAATTATCCAGGGTTGAAGAAAAACAAATATTATGAGTTAGCACAAAAGTATATGCCAAAGGGTGCAGGTTCAATTTTTACCTTTGGTATAAAGGGTGGCGAAGCAGCAGGAAGAAAATTTATCGATAAGCTTGAAATTTTCTCCTTATTAGCAAATGTTGCAGATGCAAAATCATTGGTTATTCATCCAGCAAGCACCACACATTCACAACTATCAGAGGATGGATTAATTAAAGCAGGTGTTTCAAAGGATTTAATTAGATTGTCAGTTGGTATTGAAGATGTTCAGGACTTGATTGAAGACTTAGATCAAGCGCTTCAACAATCACAACAATAGATTAAATGGACGGTATTTACACCTTCGTGTAGAACCGTCCATTCATTTATTTAACCAACGTGCTTTGCAAGAAAGGGTTCACATTATTAAACTTCAAGCGCCATCGTTTTAATCACTTCATTAATTTGTGTCAAATTTACCCATAGCCGTTGTATAAGATCACCATCATTATTTGTTTTTGGAAGATTAAATTCCTCAGTATATAATATCAATTTGTTATTTGGATTTTCAAAATAGTTGGAAAGACCTAATAATGATTTGATCAGTAATTCACTATTTACCTTAAAGAGGGAAATATCTATAGTAGAATTATCTTCATTGCTTAGAATATAAGTTGAATCATAGATTAGGTGAGTGATTTCTCTTGTTGACACGAGCAATTTTTCGAGTTTGATTAACGTCTCAAAATTATTCTTAATATGTAGTTTTTGTATAAAAACTGCTTCTTTTTCTTTATCTTTAATCAGAGAATATAACCAATCAATTCCATTAAAAGTTTGAGGTAAATTACGCTTTTCTTGGATAATCATTTGCATAGAATTTTTGACAAGTCCTTCTTGGACTCTTTTTAAATGGATTGCGAGGGTGTTAATGATATATGCAATTCTTTTTCGTTCCATTTTCTTATAGGAAAAAAGTGAAAAAACAAAATTATAAAAAATAGCAATAAATACGCCTACGCCAAGTGCAAATATTCTTAACTGAAAGGTTAACAAGACACTTGGCGTTCCATCTGCAGCCAATTGAATATATTGAGTCATATATATAGAGGTGAAAATCGCAACTGGAGAAACTTCCCGCCAATTAATTTTTAGACAAAGAAATAAGGTTGCACATATTGATAGCGCTATAGTCCAAACACTTATTCCGAAAATTGATATAATTACGGCAGTACATATCGCCCCAAGGAGTGTTGCAGATATTTGTTTTAAACCGCTTCTTATACCTGTAATGGTTACAGGTTCAAGGGTGAGAAGTAAGCCAAATAAAACAGAAATCATATCTTTTTGGACTAACTCAAACTGCATGGCAATTGAATATGCAGTCAATACTGCGATGAAAGCCTTGAGAATGTATAACTTTGAATCAAACAAGTGTGCTTCTTTTTTTAACAGTACATAATGAGACCATTTAATCATGGCATTCTCCTTTATTATTAAATAGTTGGTTATACTTTTGAGACTATAACCAATAGGTTATAGTTTTATTGTATAGGAAAGTACTAATAGCGGTCAAGCTTTGCATTTTAAAATAAAAAGATAGACATCTTCGATATTAAAGATTACAATATAAAAAAAAGTGATAAGAAAGAAGGAAAAGCATGAATCAAAACAACAACCTTATTAAAGGATACATATTGGCAGGTTTATCTTATGCACTTTGGGGGATATTACCCTTGTATTGGAAACAGCTCACCAGTTGTTCTCCAGTAGAAATACTTGCTAACAGAATCATTGGGGCTTTTATTTTATTAATAGTAATCATACTAATTACGAAGAAAAAAGGATTTGGTGGTTATTTAAGAGATCGTAAAAAAAGGATGGGTTTGATTATAACAGGCACATTGCTTACGATTAATTGGTTTATTTTTATTTTTGCAGTTAATTCAAACCACGTTGTGGAGGCAAGTCTTGGATATTATATAAACCCACTAATTAGTGTGTTATTGGGAATGGTTGTATTAAAAGAAAAGATGAGTAAGTTGCAAATTCTGGCATTACTCTTCGCTTTTTGTGGTGTTATGTATATGACTCTAAGTTATGGCATATTTCCATGGATTTCTATTGTATTGGCAACAACCTTTGCTTTATATGGTCTTCTTAAGAAAATACATGGCCTAGATTCTATTCTGAGTCTTCTAGGTGAAGTTATGATCATTCTTCCTATTATGATTACTTATTCGATGGTTCAATGGTATAAAGGAGACAATCAGCTTTTTGTAGGAGATATTAAGGTAGTAATATTCATTTTACTTTCTGGCGTTGTTACAGTAATCCCACTTTATCTGTTTGCAGAAGGGACGAAGAGAATACCTTTATCTTCTGTTGGATTTTTACAATATATTGCACCAACATTGATGTTACTCATTGGTGTTTTTGTTTATGGAGAAGCCTTTACATATGCACACAAAATTAGCTTTGTATTTATTTGGATTGCAGTTATTTTATATGCAGTATCCTTAATAAGGAATAAGAAGAGTAAAGTGATAAAATATACAATCGAAACAGTTCATTCGAAGGAAGCGCCCCCACTTCTTTAAGGGGGGGGATTTACTTCCAAATTCAAGTATTTGAAAATAATATTGAACTGTACAAATTATATGTTATAATATTTTTATATAATCTAACTTTATCATAAATAAATTCCTATTCGTTTTAACTGACGTGGAGGTTTCATATTATTGAGAGCCTCTGACACTTCTAAGTAATCCTTCAAATTGACTCAAACTTTCAAAACCTAAATTCATATAAAGCAATGAATGAATTACATACAAATGTAATTTCTTTTAATACAGAATTTTTCTAATCTAATCTCATTAATCAATCAAATAAAAAGTTCTAAGGGGGAAAATTAAATATGTACAAAAAAGTAACTAGTGCTGCCTTAATGGGTATTAATGGGTATTTAGTTAGTGTGGAGGTGGATGTGTCAGATGGCTTTCCGAGATTCGATCTTGTTGGTTTGCCAGATAGTGCAGTGAAGGAATCCATTGAAAGGGTTAGAACTTCAATTAAAAATTCCTCAATTTCTTTTCCGTATAAAAGGATAACCGTTAATTTGGCACCAGCGGATATTAGAAAAGAGGGCCCATCCTATGATTTGCCAATTGCAGTGGGCATATTAGCTTGTATAGAAATCATCGAGGAGGAACCTTTAGCTCAAACATTAATATTAGGAGAATTATCGTTAAATGGAGATGTTAGAAGAGTTACAGGGATATTGCCAATGATATATGCTGCATTTCAAGCAGGTTTTAAGCGTTGTATTGTTCCAATTGAAAACGTTGAAGAAGCGGCAGTAGTAGAGGGAATAGATATCATTGGGGTAAGTAGGCTCGAAGAGGTTATTGGCTGCTTAAATATGGAACTTACAATAGCACCAACCGTGATTAACACCCGGAAATTATTTGAATGGGAGAGACCATATCGTGAGGAAGCTGATTTTACCGATATTAAAGGACAAGAAAATGTACGAAGAGCACTAGAAATTGCAGCAGCTGGGATGCACAATGTAATGATGATTGGCCCGCCTGGTTCCGGAAAAACGATGATGGCTAAAAGAGTACCAAGTATTTTACCCGATTTAACCTTCGAAGAAAGTATAGAAATTACAAAGGTGTATAGTGTTGCAGGATTAATGAAGAAGAATGAATCTTTAGTAACAAAAAGACCCTTTCGATCACCTCATCACATTATTTCAAATTCAGCATTAACAGGTGGGGGTGCAATCCCTCATCCAGGAGAAATTAGTCTTGCGCATAACGGTGTGCTTTTCTTAGATGAATTGCCAGAATTTCAAAAAAGCGTATTAGAAGTATTGCGGCAACCGCTAGAAGAAGGAGAAGTAACCATATCGCGCGTT
>PGZO01000078.1 GCA_002841375.1 Firmicutes bacterium HGW-Firmicutes-7
AATTACCTCCTGATTTAAGAGATAATTATATCATCTTGTTATTACCAGTTCTACATTCTTAAATGATCACTTTTGTACATTCTTAGTGTATCATTTATAAAGTGATTCCAGAGCCAACTTTGAAGATCCTTTTGAACCATTATCTTGAAGCCGGCCTGGGCAAAAAGTTTGCGAACCTCTAAATCTCTTTTGGTAGGCACGGATTCAAATGATCCAAACTGAACTGTCTTGTAAAGCCCACCGTAAAGTGTGTATCCTTCAAATCCACCGCCAGCACCTGGGAAGCCACAAACAATTTGACTGTGTGGAATCGGCGCAACAGCTGCTTTAGGATCTTGCCAAAAGTTATTGAAAAATAGAACTGTTGCATTTCCAACTCGTGGTGCAAGGTACTTTACCACACTTGATACTTGCTCCGGGTTGACACTCATAAAAATGAGGTCATAGTCGTGATTTTCTTTTATTTCTTCATATGTTACAATAGGCCATTTTTCCTTGACTAGTCGGTCTTTTTTACTTCGCCTTGCATCCCATATTTCTAAGTTGACATGTGAGCCATATTGCACCTTTCTACCTGGACGAACATAAAACTCTACGGTATGGCCTGCCTTTTCAAACGCCCAAGCGTACAGTGTTCCTATAGTGCCGCGACCAATAAATAGTATTTTCATAAAGTATCCTCCTAAATAATCACGTGTTGACTTTTCAACACGTGTTTGATATTCTTAGCATATAGATCTGTGGGGAGAATTTCAATAGTTACATGTGTTCCAACTGTTGAGAACTCAACACATTCTGCTAATTTGTTGAATATCTGGAGGAAAATTTTATGGATAGAAGAATACAAAAAACAAGAACATTAATTATGAATACATTCATCGACCTTTTGTCTGAAAAAGCATTTGAGAAAATAACCATCAATGACATTGCCCAACGCGCAAACATAAACCGAGGGACTGTTTATCTACATTACGTGGATAAATTAGACTTGCTAGATAAGTGCATTGAAACATATGTTGAGCTGTTACTATCTCATTGTGCCAATCGTGCTGACACTAATTTAGACGCAAGGGCATTTCAAAGCGTATTTGAATATTTGGAAAAGAATTTTACAATATACAAGTTGCTTCTTAGCAATGAGGGATTTGGATTTTTCCGTAGCCGCTTATATGCCATCATTGCGCAAACAGTAACAGAAGTTATAGGTATTAAGTCAGAAAACAACGCATTTTCAAATGGTATAACCACTCATTTTTTGACTTCTGGGTTTATTGGAGTATTAGAATGGTGGATCAATAATTCTATGCCCTGCAATGTGCAGGAAATTACTGAGCAACTGATGTTTTTGTTAAAACCATACACCAAGCACCTTGTATCAATCTAACCTAATTTGCATATGCGCTGTGCAAGTAGTGGCGCAAGTGGTAACAAGATTAGCTCGTTTGAAGACAATGCGTCGTGCATTCCCGTGTTTTTAAACATGGGTAAACGGCGCCTTTTCTTATATACATATGATTGATTAAATACAGCGTTAAATTCATAAATAACCTTGATTGCTTGCTTGACATATGGTACAATAAATACATCAAG
>PGZO01000027.1 GCA_002841375.1 Firmicutes bacterium HGW-Firmicutes-7
CAACTGTCATTTAATTATATAACAAAAGAAGATGTAAAACTAATTTCTATACCTATGGAAGTTAGTATTGCAAACTAGAAGTTAGTTTTTCACTTTACGGATAATTTTATAATTGCGCTTGAATAAGAACTAGGGTTCTGATAGAATGGTTTTGGGTGCTACAGTCTTTAGATGGGTTGGATGGTTAGCCACTCTCGATAGAGAGGGGGTGCTTACATAGTGCGCCCAGCATGGGCGCAATCTTAAGGGTTAAAGTCCCTAGCGCGTCCTAGTAGTGGAAAGTGCATAGCCTAAGACAAGGGTGTCCACCGTGAGGTGGAATCTGAAGGAAGTCCGTGGGCAAATCTCTGGTCTGACGAACAGAAATCACATAAAAGGCATTTTTTTTGTGGGTAAAACTGCTATTCAAGTTGAAGCCCAATAACTACTCGAAAACAAAAGGTGTAAATGTGGCAGATAGATGGAGAGGAAGATTGCGTTCTTACCTGGGGAGATCTTAGAGATAGGTTGTGGAAATGAACTTTGAAGCAACAACCCATGCAGTGATGGATGGCTGAACTCTAAGAAGTCAGCAGAAGTCATAGTACCTAGCTAATCATGAAATGCTAGGGAAGGACCGAACAACAGGAGGTTTTGAAAGTTTGAAAGAAACAAAGAGATGTGATGAAAGCAGACAACTAAATATAGGTCATCTACAAAAAGATAGAGTGGAACTCGAAGGGTATGTAGGGGCGCTGAGCATTTCTATGACGTCAGAAAACGGACAAGACGACCAAAGTAAGTGTCAGTATGAATTGCTTGAGAAGATTGTCAGCAACGATAATCTAAATGAAGCCTATAAAAGGGTGAAAAAAAACAAAGGAAGCTATGGAATTGACAAGATGGGAGTAGATGAACTTCTAACATATCTAAGAGAAAATGGTGACCAACTCAAGGAGTCCATACAAAAGGGAAGTTACAAACCAAGCGCTGTTAGAAGGGTAGAAATACCCAAAGCTAACGGAAAGAAACGACCATTAGGAATACAAACAGTAGTAGACCGAGTGGTGCAACAAGCCATAGCACAGGTGCTAAGTCCGATATTTGAGAAGACATTTTCAGATAATAGTTATGGATTTAGACCTAACAGAAGTGCAAGCCAAGCAATTCTAAAATGCAAGGAATACATGGATAATGGTTTCCGATGGGCAGTAGATATAGACTTAGAGAAATACTTCGATACAGTCAATCACGATAAACTAATCGGATTGATATACAAAGAAGTAAAAGACATCAGGGTCATAACGCTAATAAGAATGTATCTAAATGCAGGGGTAATGATAAGTGGTGTAACAAACGCCACATCAGAAGGAGTACCACAAGGGGGAAACCTATCACCATTACTAAGTAATGTCATGTTAAACGAACTTGATAAAGAGTTGGAAAAGCGAGGATTACACTTTTGCAGGTATGCTGATGATTGTAATATTTATGTTAAGAGTAAGAAATCAGCAATTCGTGTCATGGAAAGCATCACAAGGTTTATCGAGAATGACCTAAAATTAAAGGTTAATCGAGAGAAAAGTAAGGTAGACCGACCATGGAAGTTGAAATATTTGGGATATACCTTTTACACCAAGAAAGGTGAAATGGGTATGCGAGTACATCCAAGTTCAATTAAAAAACTGAAAGAGAAACTGAAAAGTATCACTGGAAGAAGTAACGGAATGAGCATGGAACTGCGAGCAATTAAAATAAAACAAATCATCCTAGGATGGGTAGAATATTTTAAGCTAGCGGATATGAAAAAGGTACTTGGAGAAATAGATGAGTGGCTACGCAGACGAATACGACTATGCTATTGGAAACAATGGAAAAAGATTAAGACCAAGAAAGAAAATTTAATTAGGCTTGGTATTAATAAACAAAAGGCATGGGAGTATGCAAATACAAGGAAAGGCTACTGGAGAATCTCCAGCAGCCCTATACTTAATAAGTCACTTACAAATCAACATCTCAAAGAGCAAGGTTTTATAACATTTTCTGAAAGATATTTACTAGTCGGTTAATTTTGTTGAACCGCCGTATACGGAGCCGTATGTACGGTGGTGTGAGAGGTCGGCTAATCAATTAATGGTTAGCTTCCTACTCGATTGGAGTTAATTATAATTCTTGCTGCAATAGCTACAATTGTTTCTGGCAGTATAGTGATATATGAATTTCTCCAAAAAAGAAAGCAAAAAAAGTAACCGTCCCTACTACCAATAGATAAGCGGTTACTTTTTTATCACTAATTTATTGGGCTAACCATCTAATCGGTAGCACCTTTTATAAATAAATTATACACCAATTTAATTAACAGTTCAATAGACAGTTAAGACTTTTTACATATGTTGGTTTGAAGGGAGTAGTATGTTAGAGAAGATTAAGCAGATATTTACAAAAAGGTGGGAGATATTATATACCACTCAAAATCAGAATGAGTATTTTCAGATTATAGGTAAGCTTTCAGACAATCACATTGTACACAAAACTACATTTGATGTGTCTGCAATTAATCCAGGTAGGGGAATGGGAAGAGCACAAAGAACTTATACAATTCTTGTTAGGGTTGAAGAAGTATATAAAGCTACCCAAATAATAAATGAGAGAAGACATTAGAGGAATAGAGACGAAACTTTAAGTAATAAAAAGCAAGAATATTAATTGAAAGGATACAGTGTGACGTATGGATGAAAGAATGTTTTTTTTCGACAGGAATGAATTTAGAAAATGGTTACAAGAAAACCATGATAGAAGCAAAGGTATTTGGGTAGCTTTTAGTAAAACAAGTAAATTGAAATTATTAAAGGCGGAAGAGGCCCTAGAAGAAGCACTATGTTTTGGGTGGATTGACGGGCAGATCATAAGTATTGATAATGAGCAGTATCAAAAAAAATATACCCCAAGAAGAAAGGGTAGTCATTGGTCTGATAAGAACAAAGGTTTGACAGATAAACTGTTAGAAAATGGGATGATGACGGAATTTGGTATACATGCCATTGAACAAGCGAAAAAAGATGGAACATGGTATGCACCAAAGGGAGAACCAATAACTGATGAGCAAGTTGATGTTCTTATAAGTGTACTAGAAGGTGTTGAGCCCGCATTGACTAACTTTTTAAAGATGTCCCCATCAGTTAAAAGAACATATGCTGCATTATATTTAGATGCGAAGAAGGAAAACACCAAAATAAAACGACTTTCAAAAATAATCCAACGATTGAATGAAAACAAAAAACCTATGTGAGACTTGATGATTCAAAAAGTCTAAGACAAATAATAATTGCTGATTGTAATAATTTATATACCTAGATTTATGTATTATAAGGAACCGTGTTGCTTGATATAGAAGAGCATTATTCATTTATGAGGAGATGGGAGATGATAAAGAATGGAAAAAAGATTTAGTTGGAATATTGGAAGGCATTTGATATTTTCATTGGGAATTACATGCATTGCATTTATAAGTAGTATTATTGTGGATTTCATTAGCGTAGCGGTTCTAGGCAGTGATTTTTCGTTTCGTGGGAATGAAGCAGCCAATATAGTAATAATAGGAGGGTCAGATGGACCAACTGCAACTTTTATAAGCGGATCAATGACACTTACACTACTTAATCAACATGTTTTACTTTTTATATTCTTATTGCTTTTATATGTACCGATAAAGTTATATGTGAACAAGATAATAGAGAAATATGATAGTAGGTTATTTAAAATGTAACTATATCTTAAAAGGGGGATAAAATGAAGAAAAAATTTCAGGTTTTTGTATCTTCAACATATCTTGATATGAAGGAAGAACGTCAAGCGGCAGTAGAAGCGATACTTGAGGCTGGACATATACCTGCTGGAATGGAACTTTTTACTGCTAATAATGAAGCTCAATTAAATGTAATTCATAGGTGGATAGATTCATCTGATGTTTTTCTGTTACTATTTGGAGGTAGATATGGTTCTCTACCCAATAACTCTACTAAGAGTTATATTCATTTAGAGTATGAATATGCTATGCAACTAAAAAAACCTATATTCACAGTTGCTATAAGCAATATTTTTTTAGAACAGAAAGTTAGTCTCATGGGCACTTCTGTAATTGAGTTAAAAAACAGAAATCAATATGATGTTTTTAAGACTGGTTTATATTCAACATTGCTTAAGGAATATAATGATTATAAAGATATAAAATATCATATTCAACAATCATTAAAGGAATATGGTGATAATCTTTCTTCCCTAGGATGGATTAGAGAAGAAGAATATGTAGCTTTGAAAAATGAAAATGTTAATTACAAAAATGAAAATAGCAAATTATATGGAAAGATATTAGACCTTGAATTCTATGCCAGCTTGCTAAAATGTGATGATGTTGGAAAGAGTCTAATTATTGATAAAATACTAAACAAATTAAGCAAAGATTTATCAAATATAATTAATGATATTAATGATATAGATGATCGGGCAGAAATAATAAAGAATAAACTAGTAGAAGTTTCAAAAAACAAAGATTACCTTAGTGATGATTGGTTTGAAAATTTTATAAGTTACTTATAGATTATCCTAAAACTGATAAGACAGTAAAGAAATTTGAGGTATCATTCTTTGTATCAAATATGCACTTAATGCCTTGTTTAAATTGGCAGTTTATATGCAACAAGATCTCCTACCATCATATAACAATGTGTTCCCATCAACATCTATAAATGTAGTCGAATACATAAGCGAATGAAATGATGTCGGGAATCCGGAAATGCTAGGATATTACTATTTGGCTTAATTTCGAGAGTTTTTATTATACGAAAGGAAAATAAATTATATGAGTAAGAATAAAGTATTGAGGATACCAATAATTTCAGTAGTAACAGGAATAATTATTTCCATTATTAGTACTAGTAGTGTTTTTATAATTGCAAGGGGAACGAATGAATGGACAATCATGATGGGAGATATTATTCTTTATGTTGAGGTAGCCCTTTCAGTAGTTTTATTTATAACGACCGGTTTACTATATCTTAAAGATATGAGCAAAAAAGATATTTTAAGATCATCACTAATTGTAGTTATTTATTATGTTTTATTAGTAGGTCTTGAACAGTTATTAATTATGTTGGGAAAATATCCAATAGCAATTATATGGTTATTTACACCATTACGACTATATGGCGTTATTCATCAAGTACTATTACGGTTAGATATAATGTCCGTATGGTCGGGTTTAATACTAAGTATCGTTGCTCCATTTTTATATGTTATTTTTGGAAAGAGTAAAAGAGAAATTTAGGCTTATATACCTTTATACATAATTATTCTCATGAACATTAGTTATTGAGGATCGTAAAACAATTAGAATGACTATGGAGTTGATGAACATCGGCTATACTCAAACGTTGTACGACATTTCGTACTAGATAAAACTAAAATACATTAAAGTACAAGGAGAAATGAAATGAATAATATATCTAATATTGATAATATCTCAAAGAAATATATGTATGACCCTGATTTTCAAACTGAAATGAAAACAATATTAATTGGTGATGCCATTGGATGTGAAAAAATTTACGTGAATATAGATTACATAAAACCTGGTAGTGAAAGTGTAAAATATCATTCACATTCAAAACAAGAAGAATTCTATCTTATAATGAGTGGAACAGGTATATTGAGAATAGACGGAGAAGAAATACTAATAAAGGTAGGAGATGTCATTTCAACACCTGCGGGTAAAGATATTGGACATCAATTTATAAATAATAGTTCAGAAATACTACAGATACTTGATGTAGGAACCCGAGAAAAAGATGATATCATTTCTTATCCTGAGGAAAATGTGATTTATGTAAAAAACAAAAACTTGGTTTTTAATATTAAAGACAATATTAAGAATTGGAGTTCAGAACCAAATCAATGATATTAGCCTTTAGGACGTTGATTATGTGAAGTGAAACTTGTTAGATCTCTGCTTTGAACAGATAAATAAAGTAAAAATGTTTTTTCACCGTACTATATAGAATGAGTGCGTAGAATCATTAATTATTAAAAAGACATCTACTGATCTGTTGCTGATTATATTTGAGTGAAAAAGGAGACAGAAATGAAAGAATTTTTATTTAAAAAGATTGATGCATTTGCTACAAAATATTCAGATGGTAATCCTGCTGGATATATCCTTCTAGATTCTTTTTTTGATATTGAAGAAAAAGAAATGCTAAAGATAGCAAAAGAATTAAAAGGGTATGTAAACGAAGTTGGATATATGGCCAGAATCAATGTGGATACCTATAAACTAAGATATTTTTCATCTGAACGAGAAGTTGAATTTTGTGGACATGCAACAATTGCAATAATGTATGATCATATTAAAAACAACAATAACATAGATGGTTTATCTGAAATTAAAATTATCACAAACAAGGGCGAATTAATAGTTGAAAACAGAATAAAAGAAGATAATGCAGTTTTTATTATGTCTCCTAGCCCTAAATATAATATGACGCAAATATCTATAGATTTGATTGCAAAGGCTCTAAAAATTAGAAATTCAGATATAAGTGCCGAACCAGAAATAATAAATGCAGGATTAGAGACTTTAATTGTTTCAATAGGCTCATTAGATACGTTATTAAATATAGAGCCAAACTTGGAAGAACTAAAAGAGTTTTGCGTTGGGAATGGTATTGATATAATTGAGGTGTTCTGCTCGGAAGTTAATAATGAAGATAACCTATATAGAACTAGGGTGTTCGCTCCTACATTTGGATATCTTGAAGACCCAGCAACTGGATCAGGAAATTCAGCATTTGGTTATTATTTGTTAAAAGATAATAAATGGGAGGGTAATCTCATCTCAATAGAACAAAATGGTGATAGAGATAGATATAATGTTATTAAACTAAAAACTGCGATCGACATTAAGGGAATAAAAAGAGTTTTATTTGGAGGTGGCGCGGTAGTGAGGATTGAGGGTAAATATAATTTGCTATAGATAGATGGTATTTTAAAATACATATAAGATAGGAGTTTAATAATGGAAATTGTACTTACACCATGTGGAATATGCCAAGAGAGATTGTTGTATTGGGGAGACGACTTGAAAGCTGGAATAACTAGTGAAACTGGAAATCTTCAATTTAAAACGTTAAAAGAAATTCAACCCTATAGCTGGACAGCTGCTTATAAAGATGAAGAACTTGAGCATTTCCTTGATCGTGTAAAATTATGATTAATATATAATTACTAGTAAGTGGTGAAGTTATTAGTCTGTTTATTGAATAATCACTGAGGTATGTAGAAGCAATGAGAGGCTGAACAGGTGAGAAAATGAAGAATAGTAGGTTATATTATATAGATTGGTTACGAATCTCCGTAATACTATCTTTAATACCATACCATGCCGCACTAACCTATACAGGTTTAGGCGATATATATATTATAGAACCAGTAACTGGATTAAAGCTTGTACCGTTCATATTTCTAACGATGCCTTTAGATAATTTCTTTATGACCATGTTATTTTTTATATCCGGTATAAGCTCATATTATTCAATGAAATCTAGACCGGATGGTTTATTTATTAGGGAACGTGTAAATAAGTTGTTAAAGCCATTTCTGCTAGGTACGATATTTTTATCTCCGGTTCAAGCCTATTCCAAAGCATTATTTAATGGATTTGATGGTAGCCTCATTGAATTTATTCCTGAGTTTTTCTCAAAGCGAATAGTGTATTATCTTGGATATGCACACTTGTGGTTCCTATTATATTTATTTGTATTTTCTGTTGTGAGCTATCCGTTATTTCGTTGGTGTCTCATTAATAGAGATAGAGTTAAGAACGTTGTAGATATGATGATTACTAAGCAATATATTTATTTTCCAATACTTTGGATAATAG
This sequence comes from Firmicutes bacterium HGW-Firmicutes-7, assembly GCA_002841375.1. Classification (GTDB taxonomy): domain Bacteria; phylum Bacillota; class Clostridia; order Lachnospirales; family Vallitaleaceae; genus HGW-1. The sequence goes on from PGZO01000027.1 coordinate 7,913, forward strand.
CAGTAGAAGCAGTATTTCGACCATATTTTCCAGGAATGCAGACTTTGATTATGGACTGGGCTAATAATCTTGTTTATTTAACAGTTTATGTTTTTGGGTTTATATATGCATTTGATTCTAGAATCCAAGATCGGATTGAATTATTGTTGAGCAAGTCAATTATAATGGTATCAGTAAGTGGTGTTTCACTATTCTTTATTTATTGGTATTGGCTTATTGGTGAAGGCAATAACTTTTTAATTACAAGAATCTGGGCCTTGAGCAAGGGCATATATGAATCATTTCTAATTGTCCTACTAATGGTAATAGGAAGAAGATGTTTCAATGTTGATAATAAGGTATTGAGATACTTTAAGGAATCGTCTTTTAATTATTATTTGTATCATATGCTAGCTGTTACATATATAACGCTAGCTTTTACCAGTTTACGTATCAACTATTTTGTAAAGTATTTGATGACAGTTGTGTTATCAGTGATTATTATGGCAATAGTTCATGAAGTAATAAAGAAGGGAAAAACACATTTTTCTGTGAGGTGAAAATTATGAAAGAAAAAATAAAGAAAATTATATTATCGCTTGGTGCAGATGTTTGTGGTATTGCAAATATTGACAGGTTTACTGATACTCCACAGGGGTTTTCTCCAAACGATATCTTTGTAGACTGCAAATCTGTAATTGTTTTTGGAATAGCTCTTCCTAAAGGACTGATGCAAGTAGATTCTAGATTAATTTATGGTCATTTCAATAATAATAGTTGTCAGCAAGTTGATACAATTTCATTTAGAGCTGCAAAAATTATTGAAAACAAGTTTGGTTGCTATGCTGTTTCTATCCCTTGTGATGGGCCTTATGACTTTTGGGATAAAAATAAAATGGAAGGACGAGGTCTAATTTCAATGAAACATGCTGCCGTTCTAGCAGGTGTTGGTACACTTGGAAAAAGTACATTGCTTATAAACAACAGATTTGGAAACCTTCTAACCATTGGCGCGATATTAACAAATCTTAAGTTACATTCTGATGAATTATGTAAAGGTATTTGTATACCTGAATGCAAAAAGTGTATTGACAGTTGTCCTGTTAGTGCAATCAAAGATGGAAATGTTATTCAAAAATTATGTCGAAATAATACATATGATCAAAATAGCCGTGGTTTCGATGTTGTTAATTGTAACAATTGCAGAAATGTATGCCCGATGGGATATGGGGACAACCCCAATAAATGAATGACATTAATCTTGACATGAACGATAAGATTGCTAAATAAAGCAATACAATTAAGGGGTACTATTAAATCATAATAAATATTTTAATGAAGGAGAAGTTTACCGTAATGATAACAGCAAATGAAGTTAAAAAAATGATATTAGTGAGTGGAGCAGATTTATGTGGCATTGCATCAGTTGATCGTTTTGATGCGGCACCTGAAGGCTTTCACCCTAAAGATGTTTTGCCATCCTGTCAATCGGTGGTAGTTTTTGCTAAAAAATTTTTGAAGGGAACATTACAATCTGAATCTACTATCCCATATACAATAGTAAGAAATATATTATCTGACAAGATGGATAAAATGGCTGTACAAATTTGTATGGATTTAGAGGATAAAGGAATAATCGCTATTCCAACTGGTACAAATGGACCTACCGTTTTTGATAACACTACAGGCAGATTTCGAAATATTGTTTCAGCAAAGCATTGTGCCGTTCAGGCTGGACTTGGCCGTATAGGGAGGAATACATTACTCATTACTCCTAAGTATGGGAATATGGTATGGCTAAGCGTAATTTTGGTAGATGTATTATTGGAAGCTGACGAAGTACTCGAAGGAAATCCATGCCTAGAAGGGTGTAATCTGTGTGTAGAAATCTGTCCGAGTGATGCAGTAGGAAAGCCAGAAATGGAACAAATGAAATGTTGGGAATATGCATTTGGAGAAGTGGATGGCGGTAATTTTAGGATTAAGTGTTTTAAATGTAGGGAAGTATGTCCATACTGTTTTTCAGGTGAGTAGTAATAAACAGTCGAACTTCACATAACAAACTGTCTGTGACATCTAGAATCTACACTTCCAACGTCATCTATAAAGTTACTGATATTATTTTTAGAAGGAGAAATATTAATGAATATTCTTTTAGTTTATTATTCACATACTGGGAATAATGAGAAATTAGCTTTTGAGTTACGAGATCAAATAGGATGTGATATTTATAAAATTGAGGAAAAAAAGAAAAGGAAAACACTACATATTTTATTTGATTTTCTTTGTAAACATGATGCAGAATTGGTAGAAAGTAATATTGATTTAAGGAAGTATAAAATTATAATTTTAGTTGCACCAATTTGGGGCAGCAAAATTCCTTCTCCAATAAGAGCATTTATAGAGCGAGAAAAAAGCTATTTGAATAAATATTTTTATGTATCTATATGTAATGGGGAAGAGGGACAAAAAGAAAAGATTGAGAATGAATTATATTCTATAATCCAAGTTAAGCCTATTCAGGTTTTAGAATTAACAATTTGTTACCAAAAGAAAAGAAAAATAAAATTAAGCATACCTTTAAATATAGAATTAGTAGAGAAGATCTTGATATGTTTATGAATGAGATAGAACTATGTACCAACATGATATATGATAATAAAGGTGATCATTAGGGCTTGCTAATTATAATTTATGGGAACTTTTACTATTATAATACGTCTAATGAGATGATGAAAATCTTAAATGGCATAGGTTTAGACATTTTATGGTATTGTTAATGATGATAATATTCAACGAATTAGAATTAACTTTCTAGGCTTTCCTAGATAGAAGCAACAGTAGAAAATAGCGTTTAGATGGCAAGATATCAAGGAGTTATTGATGTGATAAGCTACAACTAGTTTGTAAAATTATGGAGGAGAGTGAGTATGAAAAAAGTATTATTCATGTTGATAGTCGTTATGCTTATTTCAACATCTTGTGTAGAGGAAGATCTTAAAGTTGCTAAACCAGTCATATATTTATATCCAGAAGTTGAGACAAGTATAAAGGTTAAACTTGATTACAAGGGAGAATTAGCTTGTACTTATCCGCAATACAATAATGGGTGGAATGTTATATCAAATTCAGATGGTAGAATAATAAATCAAGAGGATAATCTTGAGTACTCGAATTTATTGTTTATTGGTTACCCCTAATGAAAGAGAATGATTATAATTTAGTATATTTTGCTGGTGATGAGTATTCTGATTTAGCAGAATTGTCAATTGAACCAAAGCCAGATACTATATTAAGAGTATTCATGGTGTTTAAAGCTATCGATGAACTAATTGATATAAAAGAGCAGTCACTAGACACAATCAATAGAGAAGGGTTTACAGTAATTGAATGGGGTGGCGTTGAAATTAATTAAATGGGATTAATTAGTTTACTATAGTGAAGTTCATGATCTAGGTTATTTACAGTATTTCCACAATTGATATTATGGAAGACAGAAACGTTTAATGCCTTACTATTACATGTGATTTTATCGGTATTGTTCCCAAGTATATATTTAGGAATTATAGGAATTAAGACTATTATTAATAAAAGCCTCCGCAATAACATCAGGTAACATGTTGTTGGCAAAATTATCAGCATTGAGTTTGACAACGTCTCAAGTGAATATTTTAATCAATACAAATTGTTTTGGAAGTGAGGGGAGAAGATGATTAAAATCTATCGAATATTATTTGCGTTACATTTCTTTGTAGGCTTTGGCGCTTTGGTAGGTGGGTTTGCAACAATTATAAATCCAGAAGAACCACTTGGGATGTCTGTTAAGTATTTACAGTATTCACCTTTTAAAAATTATCTCATACCTGGGATCCTTCTATTCATCGTAATAGGGCTTGGCAATGTAGTTAGTGCGATTATTGTACGTATGAAGTTTAGATTTCAAGCCTATATAAGTAGTATTTTTAGTTGGGCATTAATGATATGGATTGTAGTTCAATGTATAATGCTTAATTCAGTGGTATTTATACATGTATTTTATTTTATTATAGGACTAATTGAAGCTGTTTTATCAATAATTATTTTATTTCACCAACGATTGTTTCCAACCAATATTGTGATAAGATTGTTAAAAAGAAAAGTATAACATTATATTTAAAGGATACCATACAAGGTCATAGGTATAGGTTTGATCCTTTGGAATAAGTAGATTAATTTAATTTGGGAGAAATGTTAATATGAATAAAACCTATAAACAGCTAAGCTTTATAATTTTATGCACGTTAATGCTATTTACACTACATAAATAATCCATCTGATAATCTTTCAATTGTGATGATCTCTAATGAAAATCAACCTAAAGCAGTGCATAACTGTTGATAGCGTCATTAGTATAATATCTGAGTTCATCATTTCTAATATCAACTAGTTCGCTTCCCAAGGAAATTTACAATAAACGATAAAAGATATACTCCAGAATTTCATAATATGTAAAACATACTTGACAACCCAAAAGGTATAATGTATACTTTGGATGTAAAGTTTGTTTTACATGTAATTTTGTTAATGGAAGGGGCGTATAATTAAGTCGTTATGGAAAATAATGTGAAGCTATTAAGAGAAGAATTGGGGTTTTCTCAAGGAAAATTAGCTGAAGTACTTGGTGTTAGTCGGCAAACTATTAATTCAATTGAAAATAATCGGTACAGTCCATCGATTGAATTAGCTTTTAAGTTATCAAGAGTATTTCAGAAGTCTATTGAAGATATTTTTATTTATAGGGAGGAAAAATATAGTGGAAAAAGATAAGCTTATTAGAGTATTTAAATTTGAGAATCTATTGTTAGGAATAGTCGTTTCTATTATTGTTGTAACTATGATAGTGATAGGAACAAAAAGTATCCACCATGCAATGGGTGTTGGGATGTTCGTGGGTGTTTGGATTGGTGTATTATTTAATCACTTTGTTCAAATACCTAGTATGTATGGTAAAAAGGATGAAAGAGAATTAATACTCAAAATTATATCCATGTATCTTAGCGTTAGTTTCGCTTTTGTTATTAGTTTTATCTTATTCGCATTAACAGTATTCAGTGTAATTTATTTTACGCTGGCTGAATTTAGTGCAATCATAATAATTATTTTAGGAATAACGCTAGGAATAAGATGGTTATCTTATAAATTATTATTAAGATATTTATAAAAATTGAAAGTGCAAAGTAATTGAGTGTGTATGTGCTCAAGCTAGAAAAACGAATATTAATTATAGCAAAACTATAGAAAACTAATGAAATAATAATTAAGCAATAATTTTTAATGAAGGAGATTTATGATGATGAATTTTTTTGAATTTGGAGATATGTCGTTAAAATCAATCATTAGATATTTGTATCTAATGGGGTGTATAACGTTGTTATACAAGGCTTTTTTGGTAGGAAGAGTCCTTTATCTAACAAATACATACGCAAAAGAAACTAGCTACATGCAAGGAGGTCAACAGTGGTATTCATCTATAGAGGTTAATAATATGCCATTAGGATTATTTGGAGGATTAGCCTTTTTCATTGTTAGTTTATTAATTTGGAAAATAATATGTGAGTTACTCTATATTATTTTCGAAAGAATTGGAAGACAATAAATGTTTATATGAATTTTAGATAAGATTTATTAAATTTAATTAGCATTTAGCATAAGTAAATATGGAGGAAATGAGAATGAAAAAATGGAGTTATAAAGTAATCGAATTTGATTCTAAGGGTTTTGTGGGTGGAAAGGTTAATTCAAGGAACATTGAAGATCGGTTGAATGAACTAGGAAATCAAGGATGGGCTCTAGTTAGCAGTTTTACAACAAATCAGGCTTATGGGCAAACAAATAAAATCGTATTTACTTTTAAAAGAGAAATAGAAGAAACTAGAGTAGTTGGTAATTAGAGCAAAATATACACTTTAGATTTTCTGTTCCTATTTATAAGAGGGTTGATGGTATTTGAAAAAAGGAGGAAGAAATGCATGAAATTTATTTGCCCATTAATCGTGGTTAAAGATATGAAACGTGCAAGACATTTTTATGAGGGAATATTAGGACAAATAGTAAAGTATGACTTTGAAGAAAACGTGACCTTCGAAGGAGATTTTGCGATTCATTTAGAGAATCATTTTAAAGGATTAATTAATGAGTTCGAGGATAAAGTTATAAGGCACAAAGGGAATAATTTTGAATTATATTTTGAAAGCGAAGATTTATTAGAGCTGGAGCTTAAGTTAATGAATACAGAAATAGAATTTATTCATAAAATAAAAGAACAACCTTGGGGACAAAGGGTGATCAGAGTTTATGACTATGATGGACATATTGTAGAAATTGGTGAAAGTATGGAAACAGTTATAAGAAGATATTTTAAAAATGGAAAGACAGAAGAAGAAATTGTAAAGAAAACATCAATGCCAATAGAGTTTGTTAAAGACATAGTAAAAGGAATATGATACTTGAAATATTTATATAATGTCGTGAGCTTAATGACTGTTTTAATTAAAAATCTACGTATTATTGACGGAAACGGCTAGTTAGATTAAATAGACAAGATACGTAATAAAACTAAAAACAATAAAAATACTGTAAATGCCTGTCATTCTAAAAATGATGGGCATTTACAGTGATATACCAATTTAAACAGTGCATCAAACTAAAATTTTAAGTCAGTTTCGATCGCGTCATTAATGGACTTAAACGTGTTAAACATTAACTCATTAAAGTTTTTATGAGCTTTTAAAAATTTATCTACTTCAGGAATTTTTAATAGACTTCCAAATTGTGTATTAAGTTCTGCAATTTTAGCTTCAATTATATTTTCAGATTTATTGGATGAATAAATCTCTTCGAGCCGTCGATTAAGCTCAAATACATTATTTCTTAAAGAACGATTTCCTTCGATATATTTCTTTGCCTGCATCAATTGATTGAATTCTCTTGTCGATTTAATAGCATTGATAAAACCCCTGACATCTTCATTAATTCCCATTATAATCACCTCCATGGTCTATTATTAATATTTTCAAAAAGGTATTAACTACTCTATAGCTAATCTATTTCATACTGTTGAAATACATTACTGATAATTTAGAATAATAGCAATAGAGATAAGACCACTTGACGAATTAGTAATCCTTTTAAAAAGTGAGTGATGTGAATCGTAAGTATTCACATCACTCAAAAAGATATTACATTAGATTGCGTTATGAGTAAATGAAACAATTTTATCTACTGGAATAACAACTACAGAACCTAAAAGACTTCTGCCATAGCCACCATAACCACCATAACCAACACCATAGCTACCACAACCGCCGCCATAACCGCCGCCAAAACCGCCATAACCGGCTGTTGGGTATCCACAAGTACTACCTACTGGACAATCAGGTGCTGCACCAATTGATGTAATTAATCTTACGAAACAATCATTTGCAGATACTAATATTCCAGTGAATCCTGATCCGCTTAAACCACCACTAGAAGTGAAAATTGTTACTGTTTGACCAACGAACCTTACTAAATCATGAATTGCATCAATTCCAATTCCATCAGGCATATATTTACCTCCTTTCTCTCCTTCCTATAGATTATTATATGTACAAGCAGATTGAGTTGTGATAATGTAAACTGTCAATCCCTCAAAAGATGTTTCTTCAAATTATTTAGAGTCAACAATCGCTGAAAATAAAACTTATAGTACAAGCTATGGAAAAATACCATTCCATAAACGAAGCTACAGCAAAAGAGTTGAGAGGATATATTCTCTCAACCCTTTTGCTGTGGAGGTCAATGGCAATCATTATCATTACTATTAATAGAATCTATAACCTGGATATCTAAATCCACCAAATCCGAATATAGGGTAGCCAAAACCGCCATATCCAAATCCATATCTAGGGTAACCAAAACCACCATATCCAAATCCATATCTAGGATAGCCAAAACCACCATATCCAAATCCATATCTAGGGAAGCCGAAGCCATATCTGCCTCGACCAAAACCGTATCCTAATCCGAAACCATACATATTCATACCTCCTTTCATTGTTATACTATATATTTATTCACGTGCCGGACAAGTGTGACGATCATTTTTACCTGATAACAAATTTAAAGAGATAAAGATTTGAAAATAGTTAAAAAGATTAAAGCAGATAATTTATTTAGTAAATTACCCTACATAATAGTACTCAAGAAGTACTTGCGAATTATAGGTTAGTCATGTAATATAAATACATATTCACATTTTTATTATTATTTTAAAGTAATTAAGGACGAGGTAAATGCTATGACTATAAATGATACTGTAGAATATATTGAGCATAATTTCCAAGATTGTCACTTCGATTACCTCTCTATAAAGAAATCTAAATTTATAAGATGTAATTTTAAGGCTGCAAGTATGGAAGAGGCCGCTATAGAAAATTGTGAATTTATTGATTGCAATTTTAAAGCCGCAAGATTAAATGCATCCACTTTTAATAGTTCAGCATTTTTAAATTGTAGATTTGCATTTTCAGATTTATTTAATTCGATATTTAAACAATGTAAGATGGTTGGTTCGACATTTGAAGAAGCTAATTTATTAGGTGTTGTTATACAAAAAGGTAATTGGTCCTATACAAATATGAGGTTTCATAATTTGAAAAAATTAGATTTAAGTGACGTAAACTTTTCCCATGCTGATTTAACAGGATGTAACTTAGAGAATACAAAATTTGACAACGCAGATTTAAGTTATACAAATCTAAGTCAAGCAAAGTTAAAGGGAAGTGATTTTAGAAACGCAAAACTAAATGGTGTTAATTTGTCACAATTGAACTTGAAGGATGTTTATCTAGATATTACACAATGTGCTTTATTAGCTCATTCATTTGGCGCAAAGATTGACATATAAGGTCCATACTTAAGCGAACCTCCAAAAGTTTGTCAAAATTGAATTTTCATCCAGAAGTCCATGCTTGGATTTCTGGATTTTTTTTATTTATCAAAATTGTCCATTTTTTTTGATAAAGCACCTTGTTCATCCTGTCACAATCTTTCATATTTGCGCCATATTTGAGCCATATTGTTTTGATATTATTTTATATATAGTAGCACGAAGAAAAGATCAATCGTATAAGGCGATATTACAAAACAAACTTGGAGGAACTACCCATGAGTAAATCAAAGAAAAATAAAAAATTAGTTATAATTGTAGCGTTAGTAGGTGTGATAACCATTGCACTAACGATTGCTACTTTATCTACAGGAAAAAATGAAAGTGATCCATTAACTGGTTATACGGCACTATCTAAAATGGAGCTCGTTAGCAGTATCAGCGTATCAGGAAATATAGAAAGCAAAAATAGTCAAAGTGTTTATTCGACATTAAATTATCCTGTTAAAGTAATTCAAGTAAGTGTTGGTGATCAAGTATCAGCAGGTGATAGATTGGCGGAACTAGACACGGATACGCTTGTACTAGACATTGCACAACAGCGCAGCACGCTAGAAAGTTCGCAAAAGACAGCAAGTATTGACTTGGAAAACAAAAAAAGACTATATGAAAATGCTAAAAATCAATATGACAACGGCTTGAATTCAGAGTTGGTTAATGCAAAAAGTAGTCTTAAGACAGCAGAAATTGATCTCCAAACCAAAAAGCTTGCCTTTGAAAATAACAAACTAGTATTTGAATCAGGTGGGATTTCTAAAGAAGAACGTGATCAATCAGAAACTAATTATCTGAACGCATTAGATACCTATAATAGATTAGAAGTATCTCTAAAAGCAACCAAATTAAAAGTAGAACAGGATATAAAAACAGCTGAAACAAACTTAAAAAATGCCCAAGTATCGTATAATAATGACAGTCAAGTAATAGCACTGGCAAAGCTTGAAAAAACCCTAAATGATGCAACAATAAAGGCACCAATAAGTGGCACGGTGACAGCAGTATATGCTTCGGTAGGCTCATCAGGAAATGGACTTTTATTTGTTATTGAAGATACAAATAACCTAATTATTACAACCTTTGTAAAGGAATATGATGCTGGTCAGGTTTATAATGGGCAGCCGGTAACGATTAAAACAGATGCAACTGGTGATGAAGTCCTAAATGGTACAGTAGTAAAAATTTCACCAACGTCTACCAAAGATGCTACAGGTGCAACCAATACTTCTAGTAGTACAGTAGAATTTGAGACAGAGGTTGCAATTGTGGATCACAACCCAGATTTAAAAATAGGAATGAATACGCGTCTCAATATTATCTTAGAAAAGAAGATAGATGTCTATGCAGTACCCTATGATGCTATTGTAGAAAATGCAGAAGGAGAAAATATTATTTATATTATTACAGAGGAAGCGGGTAAAAAACTAACAACACCCCTCATTGTTGAAACAGGAATACAAACAGATTTGCATACAGAGATATCAGGTGCAGGACTAAGTGATGGCGTTCTTGTGATAAATAATGCTACAAATATAGATTTAGCTGATCGTAGTGACTTATAAATTGAAACTTGTCAGGAGGAAAATAATATGAGTGAAATAATGATGGATGTTCGTAATCTAGTAAAGAAATTTTATATAGGTAGTCCAAATGAATTGAAAATATTAAAAGAACTATCGTTAACTGTTAATAAAGGCGAGTTTATATCGATCGTTGGTGCCTCTGGGTCAGGGAAAAGCACGCTTATGAATGTAATCGGTGCGCTAGACCGTCCTACAACAGGGGAATATATACTGGATGGTGCTCCTATTCAAGAAATGTCGGATAACGAGCTCTCTGATATTCGGAATAGAAAAATTGGATTTGTGTTTCAAAACTTTAATCTTATACCGAGAAATTCAGCCTTAAAAAATGTTGAGTTGCCTATGCTTTATGCTGGTTATAGTAGAAAAGAAAGAAGAGAACGAGCAGAGCAACTCTTGGAGCTTGTAGGTATGCAGGATCGAATGCATCATTTACCAAACGAGCTTTCAGGTGGACAAAAACAACGTGTTGCGATATCACGAGCACTTTCCAATGAACCAGCAATTATCTTGGCTGATGAACCTACAGGTGCTTTGGATTCAGAAACAGGTCAGATGGTTATGGAACTTTTTCATAAGGTCAATCAAACCAAAGGGACTACAATTATCTTAATAACACATAATCATGAATTGGCTGAAGAAACTCAGAGAATAGTGACGTTAAAAGATGGCCGAATACTTAGTGAAGTGAGTAATCCAAACTATCAAATCGATAATCGGAAATGGGGGAACACTAATGAACTTTACTGAAAATATTCTTCTTGCCTTAGCAGGATTAAGAGCAAATAAAATGAGAGCCTTGTTAACAATGCTTGGCATCATTATTGGAATTGCATCTGTTATTGCCATTGTTACGGTAGGAAATTCACTTAATGCTTCAATTACTTCATCAATGGAAGACATGGGTGCTAATTCTATTATAGTGAACATAAGAGAGAAGGGTGACGATAGTGATGAAATTGGTGGTGGCCCTCCCGGTATGCAAACGACTGCAGTTGCAAAACCTGATGAAGAGGATCTATTATCCGAGGATGATATTGAGACCTTTACGTCGCGTTTTAGTGATAAAGTTGCAAATATAAGCATATCCCACGGGGTTGGATCTGCAAAGGCTCAGGATGGACGCCTCTATGCTAATGTGAGTGTGTCTGGCGTCAACAATGGCTATGAGAAGGCTAACAACTTAGAGCTACTCACTGGTCGCTTTATAACTGAGCGAGACATAAAATCTGTTAGAAAAGTTGCTGTAGTTTCAGATAAGCTTGTCAGCAATATGTTCTCTAATCGTGAAAATCCTTTAGGGAAAGAAATTAAAATATATGACGCTGACAGTATAGAGACCTACACAATTGTTGGGATCTACAAGTACGAACCCTCATTATTTAGTACAAGCTCTGCTTCGGAGAAGGATATTGACACAGGTTTTTATATTCCAGTGACCTTAGCAAAGCTAGATGCCACAACCAAGAATTATCAAACTTTTACAATCGTCACAAAAACAGGTGTTGATGCTACACTTTTTACCCGAGAAATTGAAGACTATTTTGCAAAGATTTATATAAATAACACCAAATGGGAGGCTGGAGTAATGAATATGGAAAGTACAATCTCAAGCCTGACTTCCATGTTAGACACAGTTTCCATTGCTATTGCAGTAATTGCAGGCATCTCACTCTTAGTAGGTGGAATTGGTGTTATGAACATCATGCTTGTTTCAGTTACTGAACGTACCCGTGAGATTGGTACAAGAAAGGCTCTTGGAGCTAAAAACCTCAACATAATGATCCAGTTTATTGTAGAATCTGTCATCATCTGTATTATCGGTGGATTAATTGGTATTGTTTTAGGACTTCTTCTAGGGTTCTTTGGCGCCTCACTATTAGGATATCCTGCAACGGCTTCACCTAGTATTATTGTTATAAGTGTTTCATTAACGATGTTAATTGGCGTATTTTTTGGATATTATCCTGCGAATAAAGCAGCAAAACTCAATCCTATTGAAGCGCTTAGGTATGAATAACTGTAAAGTTGTGTTAATATGATATTAGAAAATAATTCAGATCAAGCTTTTATGCATACAAGATAATAGGGAGGTGGCTAACAATTGAATTCAGTTGGATATATTTTAATTTGTGATGATCAGTTTATCATTCATGAAACAATAAGTACTTATTTAAAAGCAGAGGGGTTTACTTACGACTCTGCTTACGACGGAGAAGAAGCACTAGAAAAAGCCTATAAAACCAAACCCGACTTAATCATTTTGGATCTCATGATGCCAAAACTAAATGGGATTGATGTCTGTCGTACTTTGCGAAAAACGACGGATGTACCTATTATTATGTTAACCGCTAAAGGTGAAGAAATAGACAAGATACTTGGACTCGAGCTAGGAGCGGATGATTATATTGTAAAGCCCTTTAGTCCTCGTGAGGTTGTGGCTCGGGTGAAAACAGTATTGCGACGCAGAACCACGAGTAGGAACGAGAAAGAACCAATATTAAGATATGATGGATTAGAAATAAACGTATCCGCATACGAGGTGCGACTTAACGGAGTGCTCATTCATTGCACCCCTAAAGAGGTGGAGATCGTCTACTTACTTGCATCTCATCCAGGACAAGTTTTTGACAGAGAGCAAATTCTATCAAATGTGTGGGGGGAAGACTACTATGGAGATACAAGAAGTGTTGATACTCAAATAAAACGTATTCGTCAAAAGCTGACTTGCAAGGACCTGGGATGGAGCATTAAAAGTATTTATGGAGTGGGCTATAAATTTGAGGCCACGAACAGATAGAAGAAATTTAGTGCTTGAAACACTCTTTTAAGGATTGAGGTGAAACATGAAAAAAAGTAGATTTTACCGCCATGTGCTTTTTTTGGTAATTGGAACAATTATGCTATATGGTCTTCTTAATACGATTATATTTGTGGCTATTACTGGTGATATGTTTACAGAAATACAACTGAGAGAGCTTAAACCACGGGCAGTAGCAATCACTGATTTGGTGATAAAATATCAGAAAGGTACGATGGACAAGGTTGAACTTAGCGAACAATTTGCAAATAATGATACGATATTAAACAGGATTGTGTACGTATATGACCAACAAGGGAATCTATTAATTAAAAATGATTTAGAAACCAACTGGCCCCCAAGGCTCCAAGAACAAATCAAGCAAAAGATGACCGAAGTTATGGATGAGACATTAGATGCACATCTTGATTCAATTTTGTCTGGTCAACAAGTTGAAGCTACCCAAAAAGAAGGTAGTGAATTTGGGAACTTTCTAGTTGTTGGGCATCCAATCAAAAGCAATGGTATAATTACAGGTGCTATTTTCCTAATACGGCCGCCTGAAGAGCTTGCAACAGCTTTTTTGGGACTTCATCGATCTATGATCCTTAGTTCCATAGGCGTCTTTTTGATTATGATTTTCCCAGTATATAGAATTACGCGATACATTGTTAAGCCGCTCTATCAAATGCGAGATGTTGCAATCAACATGGCGAATGGTAATCTTACAGAATACGCTGACGAAGCATATAAAGGAGAGATTGGGGAACTTGGACATTCACTCAATTATTTGTCAAAAAGATTATCGGAAACGATTTTTGATTTAAAAGTTGAGCAGAATAGACTAAAGCAGACGATTGATGGATTATCTGAAGGAATTGTAGCAATAAGTAGGGAAGGGAATATCACACATGTTAATCCTGCAATTCATAGTATCTTTGGAATAAGACAAGAAGAAGATGGACTTATGGGATTAATACCCAATCAAGGGCTATGGGAAGACTTTAATACTGTGCTTTTGAAAGGGGAAATGATTGTTCGGAGCATGCAGTGGAAGCAAATGGTTTTAAGGATTATGATTTGTCCAATAGAAGATGAATTGAATACTTGTGTAGGCGTAGTAGGCCTGTTTCGTGATGTTACCGAATCAGAGCGATTAGAACAGTCACGACGTGAATATGTTGATAATGTTTCCCATGAACTTCGCACACCAGTATCGGCTATAAGGGCTTTATCAGAAACACTACTAGATGATATGGTGCCTGATGAAGATACAAAAAAGCGATATTATGGTCATATATTACATGAAACTATGAGGCTTACACGTCTTATAAACGATTTACTTACTTTATCTCGATTACAATCAGATGGCACCACTATAAAAGAAGAAGATGAGTTTCAAGTCAATGAGTTGATGGCTGATGTAGCAGAAAGGTATACGCTTCTTGCTAGTGAAAAAGAGATAGAGTTTTCATATTTACCTCTTGTAGAGAACATCAAAATAACCAGTAATTTAGATCTCGTTGAACAGGTTCTTATTATCATTCTAGATAATGCTATGAAATACACCCAACCTAATGGAAGTATTTCACTTTATGGCGTCTTTGATGATCATAAGGTTAGGATATCAGTATCTGATACGGGAACAGGCATACATCCAGAAGATCTGCCACATATATTTGAACGGTTTTACAAAAATGATAAAGCACATGCAAATCCAGGGACGGGACTAGGGTTGGCTATAGCATATGAAATCATGCAAAGTCTTAGTGAAGATATATACGTCACTAGTGAATTAGAGAAGGGTAGTACTTTTACCATTACCTTGTCACGTAAAATAAAGTTAACTGGCAAATAACCAAGCATCAAATAGAACATACACAAATTTGAAAAGCAGGTGATATTAATGAATTCCTTTATTCTAGTAATACCAATTATTTTTATACGCTATATCCTTATGAAAATTATAAGTAAGGAAGCGCTGGAAAGAGCGGGTTTTTTTCCTCCTACAGAAGGAAAAGAACAACTTGCTTCTTATGTTTATCAAATAACAACACTTGTTTTACTAATATATTTATTCTTTTCAACAATAAAATTCAATACACTTTCAAATTATATGGGGTTGATCGTATATATAATAGGAACAATACTATATATAAAATCAATTATAGATTATTCAAAACCCAACGAAAGTGGTATTAATAAAAATGGGCTATATAATTACTCGAGAAATCCAATGTACATAGCTTTCTTTTTATATTTCCTTGGTTGCAGTCTTTTAATAGATTCATGGGGTTACCTTATAGTATTACTACTATTTCAAGTTTCTGTTCATTATCTTATAATATCAGAAGAAAGATGGTGTATTGAAAAGTTTGGAGAAGAATACAAAACATATATGAAAAGAGTTAGACGATATATTTAAAAGTAGAGACCGTGATTAAGAAAATTAAGTTTTGAAGATTTGCGTCTTTTCCTTTATAACAAACTATGCTATAATAGTTGTATCTTTAAAAATGAGAGGATGGTTTGTTTGTTAATTGTTTCTGTAATGGTGATTTGCAACTAAATAGTTGAGAGAGGTTACTTTATAAGGTGGGGTCTTTGCCTACTTATTTTAGTGTACCTACTTATACCTTACAGATATGCTTCAGACAATAACCATTTGAGTTATAAAAAATGTCAACGATGTTGACATTAAAATTATAGCGTTCGTTATGATTTTTATGAAGTGTAACAGGCATTCTGTTACGCTCTTTTTATTTCTCTATAGTTTAGACTTTACCCACAGGAGTATTCTGCCTATTTTTAGAAATTTATTATTCTGAAAATATAAGGTAGCCTTTCTCTTGTGGGTATTATTATATATGGAGGAATTTTTTAATGAATACAAATAATACATTAGAATTTAATACGATACTTGAAAGATTAGCTTCTTTTGCACTTTCCAACAATGCAAAGGAAAAGTTACTTCAACTAGAGCCGTTTTTAAGTGAACGCGCGTGTAAAAATAAAATGCTTGAAACAACAGAGGGATTAAAAATATTAGAGCTTATAGGTACTCCGCCCCTTACCTTGATGACGGAACTTGATAAAATACTTGATTTAACAACAAAAGGTTCAATGTTAATTCCCGAACAGCTTACATGTATTTCTTCATTTATAACATCGTGTAAACGGATGACAAGTTACCTAAAAAAAGCCGAATCACTTAATGTGAGCATAGCTTCATACTCAAATGCATTTAATCCTCTTGAGATTCTTTGCGAAGAGATTAACCGTTCGATCAGAAATAATATGGTTGATAATGATGCAACAACCATTTTACGTGATATTCGCAGAAAAATTGAGAATACAAAAGCTGCTGTAAAGGTAAAGCTTGAAAGTATACTTCGCAGTAAAAAAGAGTGGTTTGCAGACGGATATGTTGTTATACGGAATGAAAGATTTGTTTTACCTGTTAGGAAGGAATATAAAAATCAAGTTGCCGGTACTATTATTGATACTTCAAACACTGGTGGTACTTGTTTTATCGAGCCTACAGCAATCAGAAAATTACAAGAAGAAATAACAACTTTGCAAATTGATGAAGATAATGAAGTCCGAAAAATACTATATACTTTAACTGCGTTGGTTGATAACCATATTAATGAATTAAAAATTAATATGGACTGTATGGAAAAGTTAGATTTTATATTTGCAAAGGCAAAGTTATCTATGGAAATGAAAGCAATCCCTGTACCAATCACATCCGAGCGAAAATTTATAATAAATCAAGGTCGACATCCGTTGTTAAAATCAGATTTATGTATACCATTAGATTTTGAAATTGGTGGGGATATAAATGGTGATGACATTTATGGTGTTGTGATAACAGGGCCTAATACCGGAGGTAAGACCGTCGCACTTAAAACAGTTGGACTATTATCACTTATGGCACAAAGCGGATTGCATGTGCCTGTTGGAGAGGGTAGTGTGTTCTGTATGTACAGTAATGTTTTATGCGATATTGGTGATGGTCAGAGTATATCGGAAAATCTGTCAACCTTTTCATCTCACATTACTAATATTATTGATATTTTGAAAAACGTATCAAATGAAAGTCTTGTTTTACTTGATGAGCTAGGTTCAGGTACAGATCCTGCGGAAGGTATGGGTATAGCGATTTCCATTTTAGCTGAATTAAAACAGAGAAATTGTTTTTTTGTTGCAACCACCCATTATCCTGAAATAAAAGATTTTGCCAAGAATACTAATGGAATTATTAATGCAAGAATGGAATTTGACCGAGAAAGCTTACAGCCTTTATATAAATTGCAAATTGGCGAGGCAGGAGAAAGTTGTGCCTTATATATCGCACAAAGGTTGGGTTTTCCGAACCATATGTTAGCTAGAGCAGAAAAAGAAGCGTACAATAAAATTTCTGTTGTTGAAAGTAATTCAAATATGATATTTAAAGAAGCTACAAACAAAATTGATATAGTTGCGACTAATAAAATCAAACAGGATATTACCAAAAATACCACATCCTCGCGCAGCGAAAGCTTTAATATAGGGGACAGTGTAAGGGTATATCCACAAAAAGCTATTGGTATCATTTGCAAACAAACAAATGAAAAAGGTGATCTTGGCGTGCAAATAAAAGGCGAAAAGCAACTGATCAATCATAAAAGAATTAAGCTTATAGCTCCTGCAAGTGAGTTGTATCCGGAAGATTATGATTTTTCGATTATTTTTGATACAGTTGAAAACCGGAAGGCAAGACATGATATGGAAAGAAAACATGACCCTAATTTAGTGGTAAGACATGAGGAGGAAATATAAATTTTTACCAGATCTTAAAGGGAGTACTATCAAACCTTGAATTTTTCAAATTTATTGATGAAATAATATTCATTAAGTAGCAAAAATGCGCAAACCCAAATTATGGGTTTACGCATTTTTTTGTGCTCATTGAAAACTATACCACTTCTTATAAAATGAAGCAGTTACTATGTTTTTGTATTTATTGTTATTGAGTCAGTGGTGAATGAAGAACTGACTTTTAGCGATATAAATTTCAGAACTAGCAAGAGATGGTTATATATAATAATACAAAAAAAGATAATTATAGTCGAAATTTACCGTTTTTCCTTGTAGTATGCATGAAAGTATTATATACTTTTTATAGAAACATATTATAGAGATGTACTTTGGTGAGGGTATTAATATTTTAAGTATTGACTACTAGTGAACTATAATTAATAAGTAAAAATCAATATATAAAATAAGACCCTCGGTTAGTTATTGAAGAATTGCAGCAAGATATTACAGATATTCTATTGACTTGATTTGGGGTTTTTTCTTTTGTAAGTAGAGCGCCAATTCAGATAAAAGATTGAGAGTATTATGTTCATAGGTGTCTATAATGGGAAGTTCATCAATGTACGTGTTATAGCAAAAATGCGAAGTTGGTCATACTTATTTAGGTAAAAATATCAAAATTTAAAATGTACATAAGGAGATAGCTATGGTAATAAGCAAAATAAAAATTCGCAATTTTAGAATATTATTAAAATCTACATTTGACTTTAACCAAGATTTGTGTTTAATGATCGGACGCAACAATACAGGAAAAACATCTTTTATGGTTTTGTTTGAGAAGTTTCTACATAAACTTAGTTTTGATTTTAATGATTTTTCTGTCGGACTTAGAAAAGAAATTCTTGAAATAGACAAAGACACAGATGTTTCTAAGTTAGCAATACAGCTTATTCTAAATATAAAATACGATGCAGAGGATGATTTGTCTAATCTATCTGAATTTATTATTGATCTTGACCCAGATAGGTTGGATGTTAATATTCTATTTGAGTGTTCAATTGATAAAGACAAATTACTTGAAGGACTTGCTAAAGCTGGTAATATATCAAAAGAAAAATATATATCAAAATACTTAGGAGAATATTTAGTTAAAAATGTTTATACCTTTGACAATATTGAAGATTTAAAAACTGTGAACAGGTATAGATTAATAAAAAAAGACTTTAAAGACGTAGATAAGTTAATTGATTTTGATATAATTCACGCAAAACGAAGTGTATCTAGTTCCGAGGAAAAAAGAGGAGCCAAGGTTTTATCAGGTTTAACAACATCTTTTTTTAACAATGCTATGGCTTATCCAAAAGATAAATTTGAAGATATAAATATAAAAATTGATGAAATGGACGCTTCACTTACTACTACATACGAAGAATTTTTTGATAGTTTTTTGAAAAATGCAAAGGATTTTTTGAGTATGCAAGGATTGAGAGTTATTTCAAATCTTAAGGCGAATGAAATATTGAGTGATTCTTCTGAAGTTGTTTACGGGGATAATACAAAACAACTGCCTGAGTATTTAAATGGGTTAGGGCACATGAATGTGCTTTATCTATTACTTGACATTGAAATTAAAAAAACAAGTTTACTACAAAAAAACAAGGATATAAAGCTATTATTTATTGAAGAACCAGAAGCTCATACACATCCACAGTTACAATATATTTTTGCGCGAAAAATTAGTAGTCTTTTTAGTGGTATAAAAGGATTTCAAACGATTATCTCTACACATTCGCCGCATATCGTATCAAAGCATCCTTTTTCAAATATTCGTTATATGCTAAATCAAAATAAAGGTGAAAACTCATATATTGCAATAATAAATTTTTACAAAGAATTAGAGGAGAAATATAGTTCGCAACCAGATCTGTTTCTTTTTTTACAACAGTATTTATCTATTGAATCAGCAGAGTTATTTTTTTCTGATAAAGTAATTTTCATTGAAGGGATATCTGAAAACATATTGATAAATAATTTTATTTCAATATATGACAATATAAAAATCAATGAAGATGAAGAGAAGCAAAAGAAAGATTCAAAGTACAAACTGTTTTATACTCCATTGTCATCTCAAAATTTAACAATATTACAAGTAGGTGCTAACGCAAAGGCTTTTAGATATTTTTTAGAATTATTAAATATACCCTCTTTGATAATAACAGATATAGATACTGCTGAAAAAATAGAAAAGAATAAGAAAACCTATTATAAGGCAATAAATGTTGAATCGCCCACTTCATGTTATACAAGTAATGCAACTATAAAATACTATTATGGTGCTCCAGAGGTCAATACAACCGAATTTGATGAATGGTATAAAAAATTATTATCCCATGAATTAAGCACCAACTGTGAACAGATTTTGGTAACTTATCAAAATAAAGAAAATGACTACTACTCAAGAAGTTTTGAAGATTCGTTTATTTCTCTTAATCTTGAGTTGATAAAAAAGCATGCTGATTCATTATGGGGAATTAAAAATGCTGAAGATATCAACACAGAAGTAAATATGTATGAGTTAACAAGTAAAATTATAGATAAAAAATCGGATTTTGCTGCTTCATTATTATTTTTATTTCATACGAAAGGTGTTGTTTGGAATACACCTAACTATATCATGGAGGGAATAGAATGGCTACAGAAGCAAACAAATTAACTCCTCTTGAACAGTGCAAGCAACACATTTTATCTAAAAATAATTTTGTTCTTCAAGGTGGAGCTGGAAGTGGCAAAACCGAAACTTTGAAGGAGTTGTTACTATTTATTAAGCAAACCACCCCAAACGCAAGGGTTGTTTGCATAACGCATACAAATGTTGCAGTGGATGAAATTGAAAGCCGTGTTGGTGAAGGATTTGTCATTTCAACAATACATTCTTTTCTTAATAATCTTATAAAAGATTATAAAAAGAATATGAAATATATCATAACTAATATTTTTACGTTAAAAGAAATGAACAGAATGGAGAAGCCGGAAGACCTATCGGATACTGAATATAAAAAATTAGAGCACGAACTATACAAAAAAATATATAAAAAATATGCTACTAAATTATATGACATTAAGGAAGAATCTGTCCATAAAGTTACTGGAAAAAGAGATTATGACAAAAATCCTGAGAAATATAATGAGGAAATTAATGTGAGAATTAGAAATCTAAATGCAGAAATAGAAACTCATGTCAATGAGTGTGAGTACACTAATATTAAATACAACGAAACTGTATTTAATAGCTATAAGGATGTGACATTTGGTCATAATGGCCTACTTGAGGTATTTCATTTATTATTTGAGAAATATCCTATTCTAAGAAAAATGATTAAAGATAATTATGATTTTATATTTATTGATGAATATCAAGATTCAAACAGTGATGTTGTTAACGATTTGATTTCCATTGCAGATAAAACAAAACTTACTATTGCTTTGTTTGGAGATAGTATGCAAGCAATCTACGGTGATGGTATTGGCGATATAACATCTTTGATTAATGACAAAACTATAATGGGAGTAGAAAAACCAGACAATTACAGATGTTCATATGAAGTATTAAAATTAGTGAATCCACTTAGGTTAGATGGCATAGTCCAAGAAGTTGCCTTTAAAAGATTGACAGATGGAAAAATTGAAACGGAAGAAGACAGACATGGTGAAGCTATAGTGCTTTATTCAATTTGCAAAACAAAACCAACTGCCTTTAGTTCAGTTGAAGATAAGCAAGAATATCAGACATGTATAAATGAATTGCTCGAACATTCCAAAACAATTGTTGAATCGCCTAAAATATTGATGCTAACAAACAAATCAATTTCTCAGAAGAATAATTTTGAACACTTATACAAAATTTTTGATGATAGATTTATAGATGTAAGCGATCGTATAGAGAACTATTTAAAACTACTACAAGTTTTAGACTTATGTGAGCTCTGCTATCTTTATAAAAAAACTAACTACAATCCACTTATAAAGAAAATACAAAATGGAGGATTTGTAATAAAAAAAGGTGAAGATAAGAAAAAATTGAAAGATCATATTAAGCATTTACAGGAGTTCGGTGACCTTTCGATTTTTCAAGCGCTAGAGTATGCAAAAACACATAAACTATTAAAAGAATCAGAAACTTTTAAAAGAACTGTTGCAAGAAACAAAGAATTCTTAAAAGATTTAGATGCAAATGAACAGTATCAATTATTTAAAAAATTATACAATGAGGGGAAAAACACGTTCGCAAGAATAATAGATTATATGGAACTAAAAAGCGAAGAAGAATTTGATAATTTAGAGTATCAGTATAAGAAAGAAAGATTTGTTAATGCTATTTTTTCAAGTAATATCAAATTTTCACAGGCTATACACTATTATGATTATTTAAATGAAGAAACAAACTATATTACTATGCATAAAACAAAGGGATCAAGTATACCTTCGATAATAGTGGTAATGGAAGAGTTTTTTTGGAACGAGTATGATTTTTCGTTAATATATTCACCCCAAGGTGTACAGAAAGCAAAAAAACAAGCTAACTCTCAAAAACTAATTTACGTTGCTTGTTCACGTGCAAGGAATTCGGTTGTTTGTTTTAAAATATTGAAAGAAGAAGAAATTAATGACTTTAAAAAAGCATTTCCAAATGCAACGTGCTTTAAGGATTATTCAAAAGAGATTTAGCGTACTTTTTTAATGAAAAATTTTTGAACTAGTATTGGAAATTTAATTTCCCATTTTGTTTATATAATTCATGTTCCGCACTATGCGAATGCTTCAGGGGAAGTGGAATAATAAGAATGTCATAGCAATTATGGAAAGTTGCTCGATACCTTAAGCAAACGTTGATTTAACGAATTTAATCAAGCCGATGCTGTAAGCGAAAAGAAAGGCACATCATGAAACTATTTCTTAGACAGGCACCCGAAAACGGATGGCTTGGAGGTCCAAAAGAAAAGCAATTTACTTTATCGTACAAAAGTATTGATTATGAAATAACTGTCGAGCAGTGTGCTGAACGCCAGATTACTATTTTGTCACCAGAAATAAGCACTTCAGAAAATCTCTTGGCCGTATTTCATAGTCTTGATATGCTGTTAATGTTATTCGATGGGCAGTTCTACTCAGTTAATGGCGTCTTCGAAAATAACATAGAAGTCACCCATAGTTTTCAAAAACGATTACTACCAAGTTGCAAATCCGCCGATTTTATGATTGGTGTGGACAATATTTTGATTGATTATGAAAATGCACTGTCAGCTGTGTTTTTGAGAAGATGGATCGCTCTTAGAGATGAATTGGATTTAATTCATAAGATGATGTTATATTCTGTGTCTAGTGTTCAAATGCCCGTAGATATGAAGTGCGCCTTCATGACGGAGTCTTTTCTTGGGCTAAGCGAACTAGTTAATGAAAAAAAGAAGGATTTTATTTTACCCAGTATTCAGAAAGGAAATTCCAAGCTGAAAAAATATCTCACAGTGATTATTGAGTACTATGGGCAAGATATTTTCCATAAGGAATGCGAAAAAAGCAAGGAGCAGTTTGCGAAAATACTAGTAGACAGCCGAAATCGCATTGCACATATCAAGAGTAAACAAGAACGTCGCTATCTAAATGGAAAAGAGAGTGTTTTGTATCTTGGAAAACTATCCCTTCTTTATCGCGTTGTCCTATTTGATCTCCTTGAAATTCCGGAAGAATTTTATAATAGCAAGTTGCAAAGAAGGACGGACACACTAAATCAGTATCACGGAATCGTAAATGGTTTTCTTGAAAAGTTAAATGATGAAAACCCCTAAGCATAATTGTCTTCCCATTATGTTTAGAAAACGTCAATAAAAAGCTAAAAGAAAATAACGGATATTTAGAATAAGCAACAAAAATGACAGGAGGGGTGAAAATGTTTTTTTCTGAATACTTTGGAATTGACCAACATTTATTGAGTGAATACGGAGCAGTGGATATTTCTTTAGTCTGCGATATGCCTCTTTTTATTGATCCTATGTTGATCTTCAATAGTGACAAACCAGAACATAAAAAACTACATAAAGAAATTATTAGATATTTTCACTTTCTTGCGACTAAGGCTAACTCCAGTTTGCAAGAAAATGAAATACGTGCTTGGTTTATGTTTAGTGAAGTTAAGAACAACTGGCTTGGTTATTCTTTATCTGGTAATGGTGGGCTAGCTTTAGGAGAACGTTATGCCCAATTTTTGTATAATAATATTGGATTTGCTATTTCAACAAACAACATTTCTCAAAGCACCCATATAGAAAAGATTATGCTGCTTTACAGTGGTAGTGGTAAAGATAAAATAAGTGATTTAACAGTGAATTTAATTAAAGAATTTTTACTAGAATATACTCAGACTTTTGCTATTAATTATATTGATGACAAATTGAAAAAGAGGATATATGTAGACAGAGCATACTTTAACTATGAAACTGAAAGCTTTGCTAATAAAGATTACGTACTTCCGTTTTTCATCAATGTGAATGGTATGGAAGAATTTATATTACTGACCCCCTTCTACTTTTTGCGAGAAGGAGAGCCATCAATTAACAGGGATGATTTCATTAAAAACCAAGAGCGGATTAGAGCATCAATAGACAATGATGTTTTACGCGCATATGTAAATAATTATATTTTTGAAGCTGTGAGACGCTATGAAGAACAACAACAAAGGAATAAGCGCCGTATAAGTGAACGATCAATTTCAAAGATTGAAAAGGATGCATTTTCAGAATTAACGCATGAGTACCCGGAACTCTATGATTATTATATTAGGCTACGTGAACTGGATACTCCCGAAATTCGTGCAATAAGTACAACTGAGGTTAATTATCAATTAGAGAAATTCCTTAAAAACACAAATGAGCTTATAAGTGCAGTAATTGCCAATGGATATAAGATCAATGAGGCTCTATCGGCTCGAGAAGAAGCAATACAGAGATTGAAATTTTTCAAACATGTCATAGAAGATTGTGATGGCTATAAGAATCTTTATTCTGCCGGCAAACGCATTTCTACAGAAGATGATATACGCAGAATGTTTCGTTTAGTATGGTACGATACTACGTATAAGGTTGATTTCGATACAAATAATGGGCGCGGAGAAGCTGATGTAATAGTCTCAAAAGGACAGTATAATCAAAATATTACGGAGTTTAAATTAGCTAGTAATTCTTCATTGCCACATGTTTTTGAACAGTTGAAGGTTTACGAAGCAGCAAACTGTGCTGATGGAAGTTTAGTGGCCATTTTCTTCTTTACCGAGAATGAATTTGAGATAGCGAAACGTGTTGTAAAAAATGCTGGATATGAAGATCAAGTGAACAAGGCAATTTTTCTAATAGATTGTAGAGCAGATAACAAGCCATCAGCTTCTAGGACTAAGTAGTTCTAAAGTAATTAGATAAAATGCTACTGTTAGTTTTTGATTTCATGGGTAAATATAAACTTCCCATTATGAATAGATA
The DNA here is from genome assembly GCA_002841375.1 of Firmicutes bacterium HGW-Firmicutes-7. Lineage (GTDB taxonomy): Bacteria > Bacillota > Clostridia > Lachnospirales > Vallitaleaceae > HGW-1. Next base: position 33,569 of record PGZO01000027.1, read on the forward strand.
GTTATCTGAAGTAATGCACCAAAAAAGCAGATACCTATCGTTTGGATATCTGCTTCAAACATGCCAGTAACTGGTGCATTACTTTAGATAACTACATAGCACGAAACTGCGGTTGCCAGTAGCCTATGGGGATTGAATAAATATCTTTATCTTTAAAATAAACATATTTTGATCAAGTAAGACTGAAATTGCACAAATTTTCTTGGAAAGGGGAGCATTATAGTGAAAAATGAGCATAGCTCCCCCTTTCCCCCATAATCATTTTATCGGGAATAGTTGAAATATTTATCTGTAACATGTTAAGTTGGACAATAGGCATATCTGTTAAGCTTGGAACTATTGCAACAAGGGCAAAGGAATGCTTTTTTACCAATCAGCTTTTCGATTAATTCGGGGGTGGACAAAACAGTTTTTTTGATTATCGGAGTATTCGTTAACGTCTTACAAAGTTTTATTTTTATTGTTTTGTTACGATTGCCAAGAATTCCGAAGTGGCGGATTTTCATAAACCCACTAGGTAATATATGCAAAAGAAATCTCCGGATAAATTCCTCCGCAGTAATGGTCATGACTTTCCATTCGTTTTTGTCTTTATAGTCACGCCATTTGAAAGATACATTGCCATCCTTGCAATCAAGAATGCGGTTATTTGAGATTGCGACACGATGGGTGTACCGACCTAAATACTCAACAACAGTTGCTGCTGTTTTGAAGGGTGGTTTACAGTAGACAACCCATTCCTGTTTGTAAATGGGTGTCAAAAAACTCTCGAATTCTTGAGGAAATTCAAGGTGATTTATTTGACCATGGAATTCCAAAGTACCGCCATAAAAGGCATTTTTTAATAAGGCTAGAAACTTTCCACGGAATTTTCGTGACACTACTTTGACAGGAAGAAAGAATTTCTTCCTCGAAGGAATCCACTGCATTAGAGTGTTTAGTCCCCCTCCAGGAACAATACAATGAATATGGGGGTGAAACAATAGATTTTGGCCCCATGTATGAAGAATTCCAGTAAATCCTGTTTGTGCACCTAGATATTTTTTGTCTGAAGATAATTCAGCGAGAGTTTCAGCAACTGCTTTGAACAGGATATTGTAGCAAGTCTTTTGGTTTTGCAGTATGATAGGATGAAGTGTATGAGGAATTGTCATTACCACATGAAAATATCCTACATTTAACAAGTTGAATTTTTGATGATCAATCCATTTTTCTTTCGATAGCGTTTGACATTTGGGGCAGTGGCGGTTTCGGCAGGAATTATATGAAATTTGTTTGTTGCCACATTCGTCACAAACAGTAACATGACCACCTAAAGAGGAAGTGCGACACTTTGCTAATGAATTCAATACTTTCCGTTATGTGTAGGATACAGAATGTTTCTGGTAATAATCATCAGTGTATTGAATGAGGATATCTTGGATTTCTGGCATCTATTGCTCCTCCCAATTCATGTTTAAGGAATCAAGAGGACTTATCAAACTATCCTCAAAATTACTGAGATGTAGATAGCGAGAAGTAGTCTGGATGTGAGTGTGTCCAAGCAACTTTTTTATCTGATAAAGGTCGACGCCACTTTCAAGAAGATGTGTGGCAAAACAATGCCGAAGTGTATGTATTGAGGCGGACTTTTGCAATCCGGATTTGCTGAGGGCTTTTCTGAAAATATTAGAGGCGGCTCTAGTAGTCATTTTGTTTTTAGAACGATTAAGAAAAAGATATTGTTCGGGATGCTTTGGTTTATAAGTAGACCAATACGTTCTGAGAATAGTTAAGTTTGTTTTAGATAAGAGAGAGGGTAAATCTGTCTCGCTTGCCTTTTCCCTGACGTATCAGAATTCTCATAGAAGAAGAATGGATATCACTGGTTTTTAGATTAACAATTTCAGAGACACGAAGCCCACCGCCATAGACGGACATGAGCATTGTTTTATCCCGGAGAGAATCTGCGGCGTCAAAAATCTGCTGGACTTCCTGCATGGTAAGTATGGTCGGATAAATATATTCATTTTTGAGTCGAGGGATGTCATAGTAATTGAGATGGCGATGAAGGATCGCACCATAGATAAAGCGAAGAGCACTGTTATAAACATTAACAGTTGAGGCAGAAAGCTTTTTAACATCCAATAAAATTACTGCGGAGGAATTTATCCGGAGATTTCTTTTGCATATATTAATTACTGAGGTTGAGTGGTTATTAAAATTATTTGAAGAATTTAAATTATAAAACAAAAACCTATTGCCACCTAAAAAGAGTAGTGATATAATATAAATACAACTATGCGCAAAACTCAACTTTAACGAATAGATAGCGGTAGATTTGCCGGTATTAGGGCATTTCTTTATATACCACTTAAACCAAACCAGATTACTTCAAATTCATACATTCACAGTTGTTTGCTAAAACTTATGAAAATTGTTCTCTATTATATAAATAATATTTATTATATAACTACAAAGATTATCTATCAACTGTTTCATAGAGTTGTTAATATACATTTAATCGATATATGTTAATTAATAAAGTCCACATCATTACTATTACTATTTCTGTTCCCAGGATAAAAACACTACTTTCTAGTTAAAGTTTATTTTATTTCTATTTAAGAACTTGCTAATACCTATTTTAACATAATAATATTAAAAGGCTTAAAAACCCTCTTAATATTAAATTGCTAAGGAGATGTCTATATGATTAATAACAAAAGCTATCATGAGCAGCAAAAGGCGAAAAACTCAATTCATTTGAGGGAGTTAATGTATTCATTGCCTTCTTTTACACTTGAATTTTTCAGAGGCATTGAACAAACCACTTCGTCTAAAACTCGAATTGCATATGCATACGATTTAAGGGTCTTTTTTGATTTTTTGGAACAATACCACAAAGAAATAAAAAAAACGGCGATTTCAGACCTTAAAATTGATTGTCTTGACCTAATACTTCCAGATGATATTGAAATGTACCTTGAATACTTAAACTATTACATAAAAGAGAATGATAAACATACGCAAATTGAACATATTAATACAGAACGTGGAAAAGCAAGAAAATTAGCTTCTCTTAGAACTTTTTATAATTATTTTTTTAAGAAGCAAAAAATCAAAACAAATCCAGCTCTACTTGTTGAACTACCTAAAATACATGATAAACATATCGTTAGATTAGAAATTGATGAAATTGCAAAGCTACTGGATGAGGTTGAATCTGGTGAAAAGTTATCTGCTACACAAAAAAGATTTCATGTTTATACTAAAGAGCGAGATTTAGCACTTTTGACATTATTATTAGGTACAGGAATTCGAGTAAGTGAATGTGTGGGTTTAAACATTACTGATATTGATTTTGCTATCAATGGCATAAAAATTGTTAGAAAAGGTGGCAATGAAGTCATTGTATACTTTGGCCAAGAAGTTAAAGATGCACTACTAATTTACTTAGAAAACAGAAAAAAGATGGTTACTAAGCCAATGGATGAAGATGCTCTTTTTCTATCAATTCAAAATAAAAGATTATCAGTTAGGTCGGTTCAAAATCTCGTCAAAAAATATGCTCAATTAATTACTCGGCTAAAGAATATTTCTCCCCATAAATTAAGAAGTACTTATGGAACAAATCTATATCGTGAAACTGGAGACATTTATTTAGTTGCGGATGTTCTAGGTCACAAAGATGTAAACACAACCAAAAAGCATTATGCACAAATTGAAGACGAACGTCGCCGTATGGCTGCTAAGGCAGTTAAATTAAGACAAGATTAATGATAAAATTTGAATGGTTCTGTTTAGTACCTTAATTATTACTTAAATAAATTAATATGCTGTCGCATGCAAATGAACCCCATCAGAATATTATAAGAATCAATATTATCCATTCTGCAACCTTTCAATCATGAAGATAACCGGTCTAAAAGGATCTGCACAAATAGCTAGTGTTGATTCTGTATTAATCATAAAATCAAACTCTCCTCCAGTAGCCATCGTGATAATATAAGTACGAATGTCTGCCCATGCCGAAGCGCACATATTTTCTGGAATATTATATGGATTTTTTACAATAAATTCTTGGTTTTCTTTTAAAAACTTGCATTTCTCTATACTATTAGGATTTTTAACAAATGAATTTACTAGGTCTTTATATAGTTCTTTCTTGATGACTGTTATTCTACAGGGATGAAACTTCATAATCCATAACCTCCTCCGTTATTTATTTTGAATCATCCTTCGAATAGTCAAACACTTCTTTTGCCCAACGCATTGACCACTCTCCAAATGGAAGCAGTAACTTAATGAGATCATTCCCCCGTTCAGTCAATTGATAACCATCAAGAGTACGCTCTATAACATCTACTTCTCTTAAGTCTTTTATTCTATTGTTTAGTATTGAAGGAGCAATCGATTCACACCGCTCCTGAAGCTCTCTAAATGTATATGGTCCATCTTGCAATTGCCAGATAATCCCCATTGCCCATGTTCTACCTAGTAAATCATAAAGTGCCATAATCGGAACTCCTGTTTTAGATCCTCTAACAGGCTTCCCAGGAATTGGTATCGCCATAATAACCTCCTAAATTAGATAAATGAAACGTCCTTCCATCGTTAGCTTTTAGAAGGACGTTCAAATCTTACTTACCATCCATTTTTTCAGCTAGCGTTTGTCCTCCAACACCTATGCTTTCAAGCTCAAACTCTTCTACAAAAACCATAAACGAGCTTGCCGGAATTGATGTTACTTCAACAGCAGCATTAGTAAGTTTCTCAACTAACTCCTTTTTCTTTTCAGTCTGTGTTTTTCCGATTTTAATGGTTATTACAGGCATATCGTCACCTCCTCCCAATCACAATACATCAAAGCTATCGTTTCAGTAGCTTGGTATTTATATTGTAGCATGCTATCATTTTAATAGCAAGCGGTTTTTTGTTTATTAGTAGGAATAGGTTTGCCATGTGTTAAATCAATAAAGGTCTCTCTCTAGACTCTTAGCCATTTGATAAATGGCGTAGCCGTCATCAGTATTTGATTCTGTTTAGATGCATCAAGGTATACGGGTTCATTAGGATGTTTTTCATGATATGCTATTGTATCTTTACTCTCTACCCTCTCACCTCATTTATTTTGGATTCCCTGTGTTATGCACCTCCTGTTGCTTCTTTCATATTTACTTACCTTAATTTAAACTCTTTGATCTGTTCGACATAATCTTTCCTCCACTTCTTTGATTAAAATATTAATTAAACTTTACGTTTGTCAGCTTTTCAGACTCTTCCCATAGCTTTAAAGCAGCCTCAACATCCTTTGCCTGCGGTGCAATTTTAGCTATTTTAGGATACCCTCTCATCTCATTCATTCTGGAAGGTCCATAATATATACCTCCTACGGCTTCTTTTGCTGTCGCGGCATAAAGTGATGGCCATGCGCCATGAGCTGCTGGTTGAAACATAATCGGTCCTAATAAACGCCGAGCGATTCCCGCAGGACTATTCTTCCCGGCTCCATTCGGGATCAATTCTGTCCTTGAAATCCCCGGATGTGCGCCCATACTGCTAATTCCCCATCCTGCTGCATCACTTCTCCGTTGTAGTTCTAATGCAAACATAAGGCATGCAAGCTTTGACTGAGAATAAGTAACCATTGGTTTGTAATTATGTACTGATTGAAGATCATCGAAATTTATTGCTCCAGAAAGATGCGCTACACTACTCAATGTGACCACCCTAGGCTTATTTCCTTTCTGTAGAAGATGAAGCAAATGTGCTGTTAATGCAAAATGTCCAAAATAATTAGTACCCATTTGCAGTTCAAACCCATCTTTTGTAACCAAACGTTGAGGCGGAGTCATTACTGCTGCATTGTTAACAAGAATATCCAAACTTCTGCGTTGTGCTTTCATCCGTTCGCCAAATGCTTTTATAGATGAAAGATCCGCCAGGTCAAGTTTTTCAAAATGTATATTCCCAGCGAGATTCATTTCTTTAATCTTACTGATCGCTTCTTTTCCTTTTTCTATGTTTCGACCCGCCATGATAACTTCAGCTCCTGCGCGGGTCATCTCCAATGCTATTTCATAGCCAATTCCACCAGTCCCTGTAATAACGATCGAGCGCCCTTTTTGTGATGTAATATCTGTTGCGGTCCAATTACGTTTCATATTTTCTGTCATAATCAATTCTCCAATCGCTTTCTTTCGCTTATGTTCAATTTTACACACTTGCGTAATTTTGTAATTTGGATTATAATACACCTTAAGTGACAAGTCAATATGGTTAACATAAGTTATACATTATTTCAAATATGTGAAAGTAGGTACTGCAATGATAAACACTAATAAAAATCCAGCATCCATTCGTTCGAAGATGTATTTAACTGTAGCGTTGTTGGAACTTATGGATGAGAAAAGTTATGAAAGCATAACAATCAAAGAACTTACAGATAGGGCGAAGCTTTCCAGACGCACGTTTTATACAAATTTCGAAACAAAAGAAGACATTTTAAACCATCATTTTGATATACTGGTAAGTGAATATATTGAAATACTACAGGCTTATGAGTGTTTGACACCCACGGATATAGCTAAAGAATATTTCACCTATTGGTTCAGCCATAGAAATCTCCTTCGCCTTTTAAAAAAGAACAGTCTTCCGATTCTTATCAGGGTCTTTGTAGAGTTTTTGAGGAATATGGACTCACTTCCTATCATTAAAAATCGACGTTTTACAGACAGTGAATTGCAATATTACGACGCGGTCTTTGTGGCTGGTGGATTATGGAATATGCTGAATGTTTGGGTAGAAAATGACTTTGAGAAGAATTGCGAAGAAATGACTGATATCTTCACGAAAATATTTCCTATTCATAATTCCTTTTAAATTTCCAATATTTTGTTATCTTATCGACTCATAAATTTATTTACTATGGCTCCCAATCCCTTAGATGCTTTGATAGCATCCAGCCAAAGCATCGGAATAGGTCCTCTTTTGATTGGTTTTGCACCGATGCAAGATATCGATTAGCAATGCCGTTTCCGTAGAAATCTGCTGTATCAAAATGATTTACGCCAAGCTCATAAGCTTTTCTTAAGACAGCTTTTGCATCGGCTGCTTCTTTTACTTTGGGGAGCTGATGACCGCTTATAACTTATAAAAGTAGTTTCTTAAAAGCATCATTTTGAACTAAAAAGGATACGAAAATATTTGCTCTCGTATCCTATAATGATAATTGTCAGTTGAACTAGCATTTTATTAAATGTTAGAAGTAACGATGTACTACACTCAAAAATGAATTCTATTCGATACACTGATAAATTCAGTATATTTGTTTCCTCATTCGTCATTTCTAATTTCGCAGATACTCAGCAGCCCAGTGTTTACAAGCGTTTCAACAGACAACATGTCTCCACATGGGTTGAGAGGACAGGATTGATGTCATTGGAACCACGTTCGAGGGAACATATCCACCGGCATTTTTGGATCTATAGGTAGATAAAAATATATCTTTTTCTTACGCATTTATAATTTAATTGTTTTTGTTAAAACATTTTCACAAAATGCTTTGTCATGCTCAACAAATAGTATTGTTAGTTCATGTTCATTTAATAATTTTTCAATTTGTATACGGGAAATAATATCAATAAAATTCAATGGTTCATCCCAAATATACAAATGTGCCCGTTCACACAAACTTTTGGCAATCAATACCTTTTTCTTCTGTCCTCCACTAAAATCTTCGATATTCTTTTCAAACTGTTCTTTTGAAAAATCAAGTTTTCTAAGTATCGATTTAAACAAACTCTCGTCAATACAGTATTTATCTGCATACTCAGATAAATTACCATATAGATTAGAAGTATCTTGTGAAACATACGAAATGATTAACTCATTATTCTTTCTTATAATTCCACTATGGGGGATGTTTTCTCCATTAATTAATTTCAATATACTTGATTTTCCACTACCATTCTTTCCATGAATAGCAACTTTATCACCTTGCTCTATAGTGAAGCTTACTCCTTCACAGACAATTCTATTATCATATTCAATTGTAATATCTATAAGTTCTACAAGCTTTTCATCACGGAAAGTAAGCGGTACTATTTTTAAACTTTCTTTAGATTCAATATTTTTGAGAAGCATTGATTTTTGCTCAATCATGTTTTGTTGTCTTGCTTCAATATTTTTGGCACGCTTCATCATTTTTGCAGCTTTATGTCCCACATATCCTTTATCTAATTTGCTTCCGGAATTAGTGCTTCCATACTTGCTACTTTCAACACTATCTGACCATGTAGATGTACGTTTAACAGAGCTGGAAAGTCTGTTAATATCCTTTTTCAATTTTTCGTTTTCTGCCAACTCAAAGCCATCTTGTAATTCTTTGTTTCTCCACCAAGAAGAGAAATTACCTTTTTGTATTTCAATATTAGTTTTATTAATAGACAGGATATGATCAACACAATTATCCAGTAATGACCTATCATGAGAAATCAGAATAAATCCTTTCTTTTTTTTCAAGTAACTACTCAGCTTTTGCCTAGCTTCAGCATCCAAATGATTGGTAGGCTCGTCAATAAGCAAGAAAGAATTCTCCTTTAAAAACATAGCGGCCAACAATGCTTTGGTCTGCTCTCCTTTTGATAGAGTATAAAAATGTCTATATAAAGTGTCGTAGTCCATATCTAACAAAGATAATTCTTTTTCTATTTCCCATTCCATTGTATTAGGACTAATTTCCTTTATGATTTCTATGGTGAAATTGCTTTGTTCCTGTACCTCATAAGGAAAATATTCAAAAGTCACATCAGCTGAGATGCTTCCACTATATTCATATTTCCCATCTAAAAGTTTAAGAAAAGTGGTCTTTCCTTTTCCGTTCCTTCCAGTAAATCCTAATTTCCAATCGGTATCAATTCGAAAGCTTACACTTTCAAAAATATTATCATAACTGCCTTCATAAGCAAAAGTTAGATTTGTAACATTAATTAAAGACATATGTTTGTCCTCCTTATTGGAATTATTTCCAAAAAAATAAGAGCGGCAAGAATTAATTATTCTTACAGCTCATAGATATACGTAGTTATGCTTATTCTAGATTAACATAACCCAAGTGAATATATTAAGAGAAAAATAATAACTTTCTTGCATAAGTACAATAAAACAAACAGAATTCACTGTTTATCGTTGTATTAAATGTACTTTTAAAATTAGCAAGAAAGATTAATCATTTTTTCACCTCAAGTTTCAATTTATATCATTGTACTATTATATATCGAAAAAGTCAACAAAGAGTAAATCAAAGAGTAAATCAAGTATATTATATCATCAACCCATCATTTCCATAGCTTCCAGAAGTTCCCTTTTTTGACATTGACACCACCGTCTCCACATGTGTGGTTTTAGGAAACATATATATTTCAAATTTTATTTTATTTAATAGTCGTTTTTAAAATGATTTCGTTTTTTCAATTTACGATATTTGCTGATTTATTCCATTAAATGTAATATATTTAACAATAAAATGACTTCATCGTCTGTTTTTCAGTTATTATTTTACAATTGGTAATGTAAGTCGTTCCCCTGCATAAATAGTAGTATCTTTTATTGAGTTCATAATCTTTACTTCAGAAATATACTTGTCCAAATCGTAATAATTATCGTTCATATATTCATGAGCAATATCCCATAATGTATCATTTGTCTGAATAGTAATAACTATATAGGTTTTAGTTGGTACAGAACTAGCACCTATAACTGTATTATTTAAAAAGTTTAATATAAATATGGATATTAAAATGATACTAATAAAAAATATAACACCATTTGATTTTTTCTGCTTCATAATAGACACTCCCTTTTTCTAATTAATCGACATCAAGTCGAATGTTCGTTCGCCTAATTATATTATATGCGAATGAGTGTTCTGTGTCAACATTTTTTTCGCAAAAATGAGAACATTCGTTTGATATATTGTTAATTATATGTTATAATTGTCTAGAACATACATTCTTTACCTGTTATGAATGGTACTATTTTAGAAAATTACATTATTAGGGGTGATTATTTTGGCGACAGATTTAAGTGATAAACAACAAATAATATTGAACTTTTTAAAACAAGAAACAATAAATAAGGGCTATCCGCCTTCAGTACGTGAGATCTGTGAAGCAGTTGGTTTAAAATCTACATCAACCGTTCACGGTCATCTGGAACGACTTGAAAAGAAAGGTCTTATACGTAGAGACCCAACAAAACCTAGAGCAATTGAAATTGTTGATGATGATTTCCAACTAGCGAGAAGAGAAATGGTGAATGTACCCATTATTGGAAAAGTAGCAGCCGGTTCCCCTATTTTAGCTGTTGAAAATATTGAAGACTACTTCCCTCTTCCTGTTAACTATGTACCGAATACAGATGCTTTTATGTTAAGAGTAAAAGGGGATAGCATGATTAATGTAGGGATCTTTGAAGATGATCTTATCCTTGTACAGCAACAAAAAACTGCAAGAAATGGTGAAATAGTCGTAGCGTTACTAGAAGATTCTGCTACTGTTAAGACTTTTTATAAAGAAAAAGACTATGTGCGACTCCAACCAGAGAACGATTTTTTGAAGCCAATTATTGTACAAGATGTTTCTATATTAGGTAAAGTTGTAGGCCTATACCGAACTTTATTATAATTTTCAATCTAACGAAGAAGTCCTCCACTTTTTTATAATAGGATACATTATAATCTTTAATTAAAACAAAGATAGTTTATCATATCATTGATTGACTATCTTTTTATATACATTTATTTAATACGCAAAAAAAATAAGCATAATACTTATTTTTTTGATTTAATCAAATATAAAATGGAACTCAAATCGCTTAAGTTGACATAATAATATTATTGACCACTAGTTGTGTTAGGTTCAAAACTTATTTGCTTTCCATCAGACCAGATACGTTCTAAATCATAAAACAATCGATCGTCTTTACCAAAAATATGAATAATTACATCATTATAATCTAGTAAGATCCAAGTTGCTGTATTATACCCTTCAACATGTTTAGCTACATAACCAGCTTTTTCTAATTGTTCCTCTGTATTATCAATTAATGATTTTACATGATTAGGATTATTTCCGTGAGCTATTATGAAATAATCGGCCATAACTGTAACATCTCTTATATCTAAAATTTTAATATCAACTGCTTGCTTATCATCAAGCGCCTTATGAACTATTTCAACCATCTTTAATGCATCGTTTGCCATGAGTAATATTTCCTTTCTAATTAATCATTTGAATTGTTATAGAACAAAAATGTTTCTAATGTTCTAGAATCTATTGCACTTTTCTTGCGTTCCAAAAATTCAAGGGTGTCTTTCAATATTTCTAGCAAAGTATCGTCCAAGGATACGGTAGCGAGCTGTCTAATGAATTCTATCCTTGGAAAAGCTGTTCTGTTTGGTTCAATATAATCAGCTATATAAATAATCTTGTCTAAATTAGTCATGTTCGGCTTACCGGTAGTATGGCATTCAATTGCACTGAGTATCTCTTCATCAATGACACCATATACTTCTTTTGCAATAATAGGTCCAAGTTTTGCATGTAATAAATCAGGACTATCTTTTTCAGCTTGTGTTATGCATATTGAATGCATTTTCGTAAGCTCATTTTGCCTTTTTTTATTCATCCCTTTTGCACAATCATGAAGCAACGCTGCAATTGATGCCTTTTCAGCATCCACACCATACTGTTTGGCCAATTTTACGGCAACTGCTTCAACGGCTATTGAATGTAAATATTTTTTCTCTGATAAATTTTTCTTTAATTTCTTTTTTACTTCGTCAAGGTACATATTAACATAAATTGAAGCCTTATATAGTTCATGATCAATAATGTACTGTTCAACTGAGACTGGAACCATATTGCTAATTGAAATATTTTTACTTATTAGCGTTCTAATTTCAGAGGATGAGATATCCATTTTAGGCATGTCAACTGTCAGAATCGTTGCTTGATAATTTTTCTTTAAGTATGCAATACGATCGTGGATTTCATGTTCAAAACCTGGTCGATTTAATACAAGAAATTTAGCAATCTTAAAGAGATGCTTTGTGTTATGCCAACTAGTCAAATTCATTAAAGAATCAGCACCAATAATCAAGAAATAGTTGTTGTCGGGATGTTCTTTTATTAAAGCTTTAAGTGTATCTACCGTATAAGAACTGCCCTTACGTTTCATTTCTATATCAGAAATAGTGAAATCATCATACTTCTCTATAGCTAGCATGCACATATTCCACCGGTGTGCTTTATCAACAATATAGAAATCACTTTCTTTATGTGGAGGAGCTCCCGTTGGGATAAATAGTATTTCATCATAATTTCCAGTTGCATACACACATTGAGCCATCGTCAAATGAGCTAAGTGTATAGGGTTAAATGTACCACCTAAAATTGCAATATTCTTCATATAACCATCCTTCTCACTTGTTGAAATGGCTTTATTTTGGTAGTTCAATTGTTTTATTATCCTTTGAAGGCCTATATAAAACTATTTTTCTTCCAATTTGCTGTACAACATCTGAACGAGTTCTTTCTGAAAGAATATTCGCCATTTCTCTAGGATCTTCTAAACAATTTTTAAGAACATTAATTTTGACTAATTCTCTTGCTTCTAACGCATCTGAAATGCCTTCTGTTACTTCTGGTCCAAGTCCTGCTTTACCAACTTGATAAATAGGTTCTATTAAATTTGCTAAGCCACGTAGATAAGCTCTTTGTTTACTTGTTATCATAAGTTTCTCCTTATCTAAGATATTCAAACTCAAGATAATACATTTTTACTGTATCGCCTTCTTCAATGCCAAGTGCTTCTAATTCATCGATTATTCCGTTAACTTTCAAGAAGTTTTGAAAGAAACTTAAGCCTTTTTCACTGTCTAAATTTGTGTATCCTAACATTTTCTCTACACTTTTACCTTCAATGTTAAATACACCATTTTCTAACACTTCAACGGTAATAGGTTCATTCGATACAACCTGTTCATTTGCAAAATATTCAGGTTCATATACGATTACATCAACTTTATTATCGTCTAACATTTTTTTTATGTGGAATAATAGTTCTTTTATTCCTTGTCCAGTAACTGCAGATATTGGGAATACTTTAACATCTTCAGTTTCGAAGCTTTCGGTTAAAAGTTTAAGATTTTCTTCACCATACATAGCATCAATCTTATTTGCAACAATTACTTGTGGCTTTTTCAATAAATCTTCATTGTAATTTTTAAGCTCTAAATTTATTTTATTAATATCTTCAATTGGATCACGACCTTCAGTGCCTGCAACGTCCACTATATGCACTAAAACCTTTGTGCGTTCTATATGTCTTAAAAATTCATGGCCTAAACCGACACCTTCAGCGGCACCTTCAATTAGTCCAGGAATGTCAGCCATTACGAAGCCTTCTCCGTGTCCCATATCTACTACACCTAAATTTGGATTAAGCGTTGTAAAATGATAATTAGCAATTTTAGGTTTTGCATTAGATACTCTTGATAATAAAGTGGATTTTCCAACATTGGGGAAACCAACTAGTCCAACATCTGCAATTGACTTAAGTTCTAGAATAACCCATAATTCCCGACTGGATTGACCCGGTTGGGCATATCTTGGAATTTGCATAGTAGGCGTTGCATAATGTTGATTACCTTTTCCTCCACGACCACCTTTAAGCAATGTCTCTTTGGATTCTGGGTATGCCATGTCAACAATAACCTTACCACTTTCAGCTTCCTTGATAATTGTTCCTCTTGGAACCTTAATGATTAAATCTGAAGCATCTTTACCATGACAATTGTTACCCATGCCGGGTTCTCCGTTACTTGCTTTATAATGCTTCTTATGTCTAAAATCATATAATGTATTTGTTGAATCATCTACAACAAATATGATGCTGCCACCTTTTCCGCCGTCTCCACCATCGGGTCCGCCATTAGGAATATACTTTTCACGTCTAAAGCTTATACAGCCATTACCGCCATTACCTGATTTAATAAAAATTTTTACTTGATCAACAAAAATCATTCGGATCACACTTTCCTTATTTAAACTGACACGATAATATTTTAACGTATCTGGATTGGTATTAGAACGACTATAAATTAGATCGTCCCTTAAGAATAGCGCGTTTATAGGCGCTTTACTTAATTATTTCATTATCTAATGCATTGTTCTTATCTTCCTATGAACGTAGACTTCTCCTATTAGAATAAAAAAGTTTCAAATGATAGACATTTGAAACTTTTATCTTCTAATACAATCATTTCCATAATTTAATTATTAATTCATATTATTATGGTATTTCAGTTGAAATTATTCAGCCTTAGGATGTACAGATACTTGTTTTTTATCTCTGCCTTTTCTTTCAAACTTAACAACTCCATCAACTAATGCAAAAAGAGTATCGTCTCCACCTCTACCTACATTCGTTCCTGGATGAATTTTAGTTCCACGTTGTCTATATAAAATATTTCCAGCTAAAACAAATTGTCCGTCTGCTCTCTTAGCACCTAATCTCTTAGATTCAGAGTCTCTACCGTTTCTAGTAGAACCAACTCCTTTTTTATGAGCAAACAATTGAAGGTTCATTCTTAACATGGTTTACACCTCCTCGTTCAGTATATCTATATTATTGCAGTATTGTTGATTAATTCCTTGAATTCCTAAATTAAAAGCACTTAACAGGAGTTTACTTTCCTCGCTTATATTTGAAATGAGTTGAAAACGTATAAAGCCATCTTTTTCTCTCACGGTACAATCAAATACATCTTTGGTAAAAGTTTCAATTGAATTGACAGTATTTATTGCTAATACTGATACAGAAGCACAAACAATGTCCTTTCCATAATCATCAAAATTAGCATGACCTAACATTTCAAATCCTATTAATTGATCTTTTTTAAATAATAATATGACTTTTACCATAACTATGCGTTAATCTTTTCGATTGTAACTTCAGTAAATGGTTGTCTGTGACCTTGTTTTTTGTGGTAAGTTGTTTTTGGTTTGTATTTGTAAATAATAATCTTCTTACCTCTTCCAACTCTAGCTACTTTACCAGTAACGGTAGCGTTCGCTAGTAATGGGTTTCCTACATTTAATCCGTTTTCATTAGAGATCATTAAGACTTGATCAAAAGTAACTGTTTCGCCATCTTCAAGGCCTAACTTCTCAACTCTAACAACATCACCTTCAGAAACTTTGTATTGTTTTCCACCTGTTGTAATAATTGCGTACATTTTGGCACCTCCTTATTTTTAAGACTCGCCGAAGCTTGGTGGCTTAGTAGCACTTGAACCTATTCGAGCGGTTATACCGTCTTTTAGAGTACCATAATTGTTTATATATGTCAAGATAAATAAAATAATACAATCTATAACCAACAGTTCTTTGTATTGCATATCAACAAAACTGTCAACAAATCAGTAATATGAATAACCTTTTTAATACAGTTAAAAAGGAACTGCTACACAACTCACGTTGTGCAACAGCCCCCCTCCTAAATTTTGACTTTATATTTATTATAGTAATTCAGACTTATAAACGTCTAAGGCAGCTTGAGCAACCTTCATATCATCATCTACAGAACCACCACTTACCCCTATACCTCCGATAACTTTACCATTATAATCAAGTGGAAATCCACCACCAAATATAATCATTCTTGATACATTTTGGAGCCCATATAAATAAGCCCAATAGATTTTTTAATTAGATCCGTATCTCTTTTATTCAGTTTTTATATTTACCCTATATTATAACGCTAGCCCATTCAACAAATCCTTCAATTTTTTCATTTCATCTACGCTTATAGTTAGACCTTTACCCATTTTATCATCCTCTGGTGACCATTCTCGAATATCGTATTTAGCTTCACGATCATTCCAACTTATTAAGCGCAATTCCTTTGTCCATCCTTTGGACGATTCAGAGAGGACGCCAAGTTTTTCCTTGATTTCAAATTTTATGTCTGCCATCTATATTCCTCCACTTACTTTTGTTAATAGTTGCTACTTCAATATTATATATCACCATCATTATATCATAAAGTAATTATACTTTGAAGAAGCTACCAACTTTAGTGTTCAAGTTATAACGTTACTTTATTCATTAGCATATTATAAAAGTAAAGAATTTATAACGAGAGATTTTTTAATGTATTATTATCCCAAATATTTATATGCACAAAAAACATATGACACCCTACGTCCTATTAATGATTATACTTCCGTGGCACAAGTAAGTGGTGGACCATTAGCGCCTGGTATAAATGGAACGGTTACTTTTAAAGATGTACCCGGCGGTACTGAAGTGTCAGTTGTAATAAATAATCTTCCACCTTATCGTCCAGCTACGAACGATCAAGCACCAATAGGCCCCTTTGGGTTTCATCTTCATGAAAATGGTACTTGTGAAGTAGGAGATCCTAATTCACCATTTGAAGCTGCAGGTGAACACTGGAATCCAACAAACCAACCGCATGGAAATCATGCAGGAGATTTTCCAGTATTGTTCTCCAATAATGGATACAGCAAAATGTGTTTTTTTACTGATAAATTTCGTGCACAAGATGCTATAGGTAAGGCCGTTATTATACATCAAAATCCGGATGATTATAGAAGCCAACCTGCTGGCGATGCTGGTAAACGTTTAGCATGTGGCGTTGTAATAAAATTAAATGAATAACCACAGCTTTAGATATGTAAAAAGCCAATTGCATCTATTTAAATGCAATTGGCTCCTTTAAATTAATCTTTGTTGAGCTAAAGAAATTAGTTTTTTCTAAGATCTTTGAATTTATCATAAATATTTTTATCTGCTTTTTTCCTTGTAACTTCAACTAATCCTAATGGGGTCATATCAACTAAAGTAGTTTTAATTCGGTCCTCTAGAAATATGGCTTCCAATGTATCAAGAAGCTGTTTGTTATGCGCTTCCACTTGCATATCAATAAAATCAATAATAATAATTCCGGAAAGATTTCGAAGTCTCATTTGTCTAGCAATTTCTTTTGCAGCTTCTATATTTATTGCATAAACTGTATCTTCAAAGTTTTTCTTTCCAACTGATTTTGATGTATTTACATCAATTACAATTAAAGCCTCTGTAGGTTGAATAAATAAATTAGCACCCGAGTTAAGCCAAACTTTGTCCTGTAACGCTTTTTCGATTTTTGCGTTAAAACCGAGTAGCGTATATAAATTATTGGTATCTGTTCTTAGTTCAAAACGATCAGAGATATTATTGTAGAAGTCATCGTTAAAATAGTCCTTCGCACAATTATAAAGCCCTTCATCATCAAACACATATACATCAACATTATTCTTATATAAATCTCTAATAAGACGAATATAGTTTTGTGGTTCTTTGTATACACATTGATAACTTTTTCTGAACTTTCCAACTTCACGAATTCTATTAAAGGTAGCAATAAGCATATCACATTCTTTAAGGAGATCGTCTTCTGAAATATCAACAGCATTCGTTCGAATAATAAACCCATACTCATCATTTAGTACATTGTTATAAATATTTTTCAATCTATATCGTTCTTGAATTTTTTTTACTTTTGAAGAAATACCAATAAAACTTTTCTTGTAAGTTAAAACAGAATATCTACCAGTAAGACTGATCATACTGGTCGCAGTTGCAGCCTTAGACATATAAAAATCTTTTGTAATCTGTATTAAAAGCTCATCCCCAATTTTAGGAGAGTCAGTAGAAGACTTATCGTTCGTATAAATAAAATATTGACCTTCTTCTATCTGCAAAAAAACATCTTTGTCTAGTCCAATATTTACAAAGGTAGCATTTATTCCCTTTACTACATTAGAGACCTTCCCTATGTATATATTCCCAATTATTGAATGTTGGCTAATTTGCTCGGGGTGAATTTCAATCAATTGATCTCTATTGTCTAATAGCGCACAATACACAATGTTGTTTTCTAAAGTAGTTATAAATCTATTGTCCATACAATCACATCCATTCTAAGGTGTACTATAGTGTTAATCTTTGAGCTAAAAAACTGGTTCTATTGGAACCAATAATGGAATAAAATCTGCATCGCTATGATATAAATCTTCACGATGAACCTTATAGTTAAAAGGATTATAGCTGACACCTATAAAATCACATAAAGCACTAAATATAGCATCAGGCTTAACATTGAATGTACTGCCTGTGGCTAAAGTCATAATAATCTTATTTTCTTCTACTACAAGGCTATAAATACCAGGTTTAATATTAAAATCCTTAATAACACCCTTTTTATTTTTCTTTTTAATGATTATGTTATCTTGCAGTGCAAATTCGGCAATGTTTTCTTTTGTTAATACACATTCTTCTTGAATAACACTATATTTTGCTGCACTAACTGAGGCCATCGCTGAAGGTTCACGGTCATCAATAATAACTGCTGCTTCAATCTTTAACCCATTAGGGCAACATGAATTTATATGGTCTACAATTATCTGTGTGTCCATGTTTTGAACAAGTTTCATATCAAGATATTCTCCGTCACTTGTAACGCCAACAGATAAAGGGGCAGCAATAGAGAATATTTGATGAGGATTGAAACCTTCTGAGTAAGCTAAAGGCAATTCTGCTTGTCTAAATATTTTTTGAAAAGTACGCATTAAGTCAAGATGACCAATAAACTTTAATGCACCTGTTTTAGAAAATTTCAATCTAACCTTCATAACAAATACCTCCTCCAAATATTTGTGCGCCACATGTTGAGCAGGAAAGTGAGCAATTTGGTGTCGTTTTTCCTTGAAGGGCTTTTTCATATTCATCTAGTAAAAAATCTTTTGATACGCCGATGTCAATAAAATCCCATGGGAGCATTTCATCCAATGAACGCTCTCTAGATGCGTAAAAACTAGCATCAATTCCACATTGGTCAAAAGCCTGTTCCCAAACTGTATATTTGAAATGTTCAGACCACGCATCGTATTTAGCGCCTAATTTGTACGCTTCATATATAACTTGACCTAATCGACGATCTCCTCTAGCAATAACACCTTCTATAACACTTGTTTTTGCGTCATGTGAATTGAATTTAATATTTTTTTTATTGATTGTTCTATTTAAAAGAGTTTGTTTTTCTTTAAACTGTTCTAATGTATCTTGAGCCACCCACTGAAAAGGCGTAAATGGTTTTGGCACAAAGAAAGAAGTACTTGTAACAATTTCAACTCTAGAACGTCTTAGCTCTTTAGGAAGTTCATAATATTTTTCAACAATCTTATGAGAAAGATGTGCAATCCCTTCGACATCTTCTAATTCTTCAGTTGGCAAACCTAACATAAAATACAGTTTCACTCTTGACCATCCACTTTCAAAAGCTTCTTTAGAGCCTTTTAAAATGTCTTCCTCAGTAATACCCTTATTTATAACATCTCTAAGCCTTTGAGAGCCCGCCTCAGGGGCAAAGGTTAAACTGCTTTTTCTAACATCTTGAACTTTTTTCATAAGATCTAAAGAAAACGCATCAATTCTAAGGGATGGTAAAGATAAATTAACATGCTGTTCGTGACCAACCGTATCAATAATATGTTCTGAAAGCTCATGTAGTGGTTTATAATCGCTTGAGCTTAGAGATACTAAGGATATTTCCTCATGACCAGTACCTTTTATCAAATTAACGGCCTGTTCTTTTAGCATGTCCACATTTTTTTCTCTTACAGGGCGATATACAATACCTGCTTGACAGAATCTACACCCTCTCATACACCCTCTAAAAAGTTCTAAAACCACGCGGTCATGAACAACCTGCATATATGGAACGAGTGGCTTAGTAGGATAAGAAGATGCAGTTAAATCTAGGACTAGGTTTTTTTTGATTTTTTCTTTTGCATTTGGATGATTCGGTAGAAAAGAATGAATTGTCTTATCCTCATTATAAGTAACATCATAAAGCTTAGGAACGTAAATACCATCTATTTTAGCAACAGCTTCTAAATAGTCAGCTCTACTCTTTCCTTCAGCCTTAAATGTACCATATAAATCTAAAACATCATTAAAACGCACTTCTCCTTCTCCGATGTAAAAAAAGTCAATAAAATCTGCCAAAGGCTCAGGATTATAAGTACAAGGGCCACCTGCACAAACTATCGGATCATCTTCTGAACGATCTTTGGAAAAAATTGGAATATGTGAAAGTTCTAGAACACTCAATATATTCGTATAAGACATTTCATATTGAACAGTAAACCCTAAAAAGTCAAAGTTCTTAATATCATCTTGAGATTCTAATGCGAATAGAGGAATGTTCTTCTCTCTCATGATATTATCTAAATCAATCCATGGTGAAAAAACTCTTTCACAATAAGTATCCTCTCGTTTATTCAAGAAGTCATATAAGATTGCTAAACCTAAGTGGCTCATAGCAATTTCATATACATCGGGAAAACAAAAAGCAAATCTAATGTCTATCTTTTCAATATCTTTATATATACAATTTATTTCATTACCTATATATCTTGCAGGCTTATCGACGCTTAACAAGATTTCATCACTTAATTTAAGTTCATTCATAATAAGTTCTCCTTAGTAGAGTATCTAATATATCATAATATATTTATGCGTATATAACAAGGCAATTTGCGAATCATTTAGAATCACTCTGAATTGTTTGTTTCGTCATTTGCTTCTTCATTGGTTAAGTCCTCAAGAACAGTACTGTCAAGGTCTTCATGATCCTCTCCAGTTGTTTGATCTATAGAGGAGGGATTATCATCATCTTTAGTTGGCATAATATCTTCAACATCCATATTAGGATTATCTTGATCTTCCTCTTTTTGAAGAGTATTCAAAGAATCTTCTGTCTCTATAGGTTTTTCCTTAAAGAAAAACACCCTATCTTTTATTGAATTTAAGTCTTCATCATGATACACAACATCGTAGAGGCTGTCAACATTAAAATCACCAATGGCTAAGTCATATTTTTTCATTAATAATACAACAAGTAATAGTCCTAGCGCTATAAATAATTTAGAATTGAACTTATTTGGAATATCAGTACTTCTAGGCCTAATATTTTTTCTGTTTTTTTTCTTACTTTGCATACTTTTCATAATTTCACCCCTTGTCAATTAATGTACCACTTTACAACAGTTAAAGGCCCTCAATATCAACGCAATGCATTTCTAAAAAATAATTTAATTGGATTAAGTAAGCAACAAATTGAGGTCCTTTCATCAATTGGCCAAACCATGGTGTTTGAAAAGCATTCAAATCATTGTTAAGAAGATTATTCACCTTATTTATATTTATTAGACCTTTTATTGGTGCATGTGGTTTATCAAGTATTGATTTGAGTAATTGGCATAACAAAGTATTATACTTTGGATGATAAGTTTTTGGATAAGGTGATTTCTTTCTGCTTATTACCTCGCTAGGTAAATGCTCCTTTAAAGCAGCTCTTAGCAAACCTTTTTCGATGTTATCCATGTATTTTATTGACCAAGGAATATTATATGCATATTCAATTATACGATGGTCCGCATAAGGTACTCTTACCTCGAGACCATTGTACATACTCATGCGGTCTTTTCTTGTTAATAATGTGACCATAAACCATTTATAATTTAAATAGGTTAATCTTCTAATTCCACGATCATAAGAATCCTCATGATCTAAATATTCAATTTCTTGTATAGATTTTTTATATTCACTGTTCGCAAATTCATTAATTTTCAACTTTGCTAAACCCTCAGATAAAAAAGATTTTCTTACATCCATATGTTTAATCCAAGGAAACCCATCATAATGAATATCTGTAAAATTTCTATACCAAGGATATCCCCCAAATATTTCATCTGCACATTCACCAGACAATGCCACCGTATGTTTCTTTTTTACTTTGTTACAAAACAAAAGTAAAGAAGAATCTATGTCAGCCATACCAGGATAATCATTTGCTCTTGTGGCATCCCATAATGCATTTGCAAGTTCATCAATTCCAAGCTCTATTCTATGATGGTTTGAGTTTATGTATTTGCTGACTCTAGATACCCACATATTGTCATTGCTTGGTTGAAATGTATCACCAGCAAAGTACAAATCATTTTCTTCATAATCTACAGAATAAGTTGTTAAAAAGTCCCCCTTATTCTCAAATAAATACTTTGATGCGATAGAAGATATTGCACTTGAATCTAAACCACCTGATAAAAAGGTGCAAATAGGCACATCTGAGATCAACTGACTTTTTATAGCATCTTCGACTAAAAATGAAATGCGTTCAATCGTTGAACTCTTGTTTTCGGTATGTTCACCAGTAATTGGGCGCCAATATATTTTTTTGACACATTTCTTTTCTGTAAGATATATGAATTCTGCAGGCTTAACCTCATAAATGTTTTTAAACAAACCACTACCATTTACTCTGCTAGGTCCTAAGCTAAAAAGTTCGAGTAAGCTCGTTTCATTAAAAACTGGCTCTACTAGTGGATGTTCAAGTAAAGCTTTTATTTCTGATGCAAAAATAAAATAACCATTTACTTGGGTATAAAAAAGAGGCTTAACTCCTATTCTATCTCTTGCTAAAAACAATGTTTTGGTTCTATTTTCCCATATTGCAAAGGCATAAATACCGTTCAAATATTGAAGGCTGTCTTCCCCCCATTCAACATATGCTTTCAAAACAACCTCTGTATCACAATGAGAACTAAAATCATATCCCTTTTGTATTAATAGTTTTCTAACCTCATCGGTATTGTAAAGTTCTCCATTATAAACAAGCGTATATTCATAAATTTCCTTCTTATAAGTCATGGGCTGTATTCCACCCGTTGGATCAATTACAATTAGCCTTCTATGTCCTAAAAGAACCTTTTCATTATAATAATAGCCAAAGGCATCAGGCCCTCTATGTATTAATGCATCTGTCATCGGGTGAATTGTTTCAATTTCTTGAATTAAATTATCATGATAATTAATAATTCCAGTAATCCCACACATTTAAAATCCTCCAATTTGTCAATTACTAGCTAAACTTGCGCAACAGTAGGAGTTGTAACTCCTACTGTTGCGGGAAGAATGCACGCCACAAATTAGTGGTGTACATCTGCCATTTATCTAATTATATGCGAAGATTATGTCATTTATGCTTGATGAATTGGGATAAGTATGTTAGGATATTTATTAAAAAGCATTAGGAGGCATCATGATGAAAAGTGCATACGACATTTTGTTGGAACGTGGATTTATTGAGCAAACAACACATGAAGAAGAAATCATAGATTTATTTAAGAAGGAAAAAATTACTTTTTATATTGGCTTTGACCCTACTGCTGACAGCTTAACGGTAGGTCATTTTTTAACGGTAATGGCAATGGCTCATTTACAGCAAGCAGGACATAGACCAATCGTTTTAATTGGTGGCGGAACAACGATGGTCGGCGATCCTACCGGAAAGTCTGATATGCGTAAAATGATGACCAAAGAAATTATTGGAAATAACGCTGAAAGTTTCAAGAAACAGCTATCCAAGTTTATTGACTTCACAGATGATCGTGCAATTATGGTCAACAATGCCGACTGGTTGCTAAACCTAAACTATGTAGAATTTATTCGAGAGATTGGTGTTCATTTCTCTGTAAATAGAATGTTGACAGCGGACTGCTATAAAACAAGATATGAAAAGGGATTAACCTTCCTTGAATTCAACTATATGTTAATGCAATCGTATGATTTTTTAGAATTAAACAAAAGATATGCATGTACAATGCAACTAGGTGGAAATGATCAATGGTCTAACATACTAGGTGGGGTTGAATTAATTCGTAGAAAAGAAGGCAAACCTGCTTATGGTATGACCTTTAAGCTATTGACAACTGGCGACGGAAAGAAAATGGGTAAAACTGAAAAAGGTGCTGTATGGTTAGATCCAGAAAAGACATCTCCTTATGAATTTTATCAATACTGGCGAAATACAGAGGATGTTAAAGTAGCAGAATGTCTTGGACTTCTCACTTTCCTTCCAATGGATGAGGTGTTAAAATTAAGTGCTCTAGAGGGAGCCGAAATTAATACCGCAAAAGAAGTACTAGCGTTTGAAATCACCAAAAACATTCATGGTGAAGAAGAAGCATTAAAAGCAATGAATGCTGCAAAAGCATTGTTTTCAGGGGCTGCATTAGGTGGATCAATACCTACTACAGAGTTGAAAAAGGATGAATTTAAAGATGGACTAGATATTCTAACACTTTTGCAACAAACAGGCCTTATCCCTACTCGTTCTGAAGGAAGGCGCTTGGTTGAGCAAGGTGGTATTAGAATGAATGATGTTCAAGTTCAAAATATTAATATGATGGTAACACAAAAGGATTTTGACGAGAAAGATGAATTAATGATTAAAAAAGGTAAGAAAGGATTCCATAGAGTCCATATCTCATAAACATCTATAAATCAGCGATTTTGCTATAAAATCTAAAAAAAGAATGACATTTGATGTGTCCTTCTTTTTTTCTTGTCAGCGTGTTATGGAAGATTTTAATTTTTCAACGCTCTTTTTATGGCTTCGTAGGAAAGTAGAACTTTCCTACTGGATAAAAAACTGGAAAAAAAAACCTCATATTAAGTATCATAAGGTTTAAATGGTAACTGAAAAACTTAATTAATTAGCACTACGACCGCTAATCCTGCATTAAGAACAATAAGTACCAGTAAAAAAAATAATAAGTTTTTAGAGTTAATTGCTATGAACCTATTGCCTAATTGCTCATCTGCAAAGATGTCTTCTTCAATATAATCTAAGGATTCAAAGCTGTTACCTTTGCTTTTTAACGAATCCAAGTTATCCTGCAGACATTTAACTACATTTTCATTCTTATGTGTACTCATCTTAGATCCCCCGATCTCCGATTAAATAACCGTAAAAGCTTAATTAACTTAGGTACAATCTGTACAAATTTGCAAGCTACGTTCTTTTTGTCTAATACTATAGTACAACATGTCTTTGGGTATTACAACCATTATTTAATAAAATATTAACCAATAATTAACAAGTTATTAATGCTTATTTCACAAGTCCCTAAATAAATTTTACGCAAATTTTCTACTAAGGTTGTAGAAGGAATTATGGTTTTGCATCAAATCGATAACCAACACCAAAAACAGTAAGTATATAACTTGGGCTTTTGGGATCGGACTCAATTTTTTGACGCAAATTTTTTATATGCGTATCCACCGTTCTATCAAATCCATCAAAATCATCTCCTAAAACGATACTGATTAATTCATCTCGTGTAAAAGTTTTTTCTGAGAACTTAATTAATGTAAGTAATATATTATATTCATTTGGTGTTACCTTAACGACTTGATTATTTTTTTTAACTTCTCTTTTTAATAGGTTAATAACTAAATCATTATTATTGAAGGACAAGACATTCGATAGAAATTGCCGATCACCAGTACATCTTCTGAGTACGACACCAACTCTAGCAATAAGCTGCTTAGGACTAAAGGGTTTCGTTATGTAGTCATCTGCTCCAAGATCTAACCCATTTAATATATCTTCTTCTAATACCTTTGCTGTAAGCATAATAATCGGAACTCTTGAAATTTTTCTAATATTTCTGCATACTTCTTCTCCACTTATATCAGGAAGCATCAAATCTAAAATTACTAATGAAGGAGATTCCTTGTTGAAAACTTCAAGTGCTTCTTTACCATTGTAAGCTTTATAAACAGTATATTCATTATGTATAAGATACGATTCTATTACACTAACTATTTTGATTTCATCATCAACAATTAAAACGCTCTTTTCCAAACTCATTGCGCACCTCTTTAAAGTATACTTTTTATTATAGCTTATCAATTAGTTATGTAGATATTATGAAGAAATTAAATTCATTTTAACACCTCCTATTTAAAAAATCAATTATTCCTCAAGTCTATTCCACTCACCTAATAATGCTTCCAATTGAATGATTGTATTTACATGACTTTTTGCTTTAATAGCGCCCTTTAAACGAGATAATAGTCCTTCGAATTCATATATTCTAGCCCCCTCAATAGAAAATTGAATGCGAAAGCGAATTTTATCCCAGGCTTCATCTAAGTTATTCATATTATAAGAAGCATCTTCCCATTGTTCTTGATCAACATTTTCACTTATTGCTAAAATAAAAGCTACAACATCTTCACGATTGTTTAATGGTTTTTTTACGATACCCCCGGTAGTCATAATTAACACGAAAACTAGTAAGATAAAAGATATGACAATGATTTCTAATATTTTCTTCATTTAAAAGAACCTCCTTTTTTATCCAGTAGGAAACCTTTCATGAAATATATTCACCAACTAGAATGAAAATGAAACATGAAAGTTTCGACGTCACATATCAAGTTTATTTTCG